>NC_009922.1:1249423-1561779 GCF_000018325.1 Alkaliphilus oremlandii OhILAs
GTTTATTCATATAAATTTAAAGTAAAATACTATTAAGTGGATTAACCCCTTAATAGTATTTCTTTCTTATTATCGTGTATTAAATTCTATAGTTACCTTTTCTCCCGATTCAAATAAGAATTCCATCTCAAAGTCTACAACATCTTCTCTCTTTAATTTTAAAAGAGACAAGGTTTCATCGATAATCTTATTCGTATTAGCGATGGAGGCCCCGGGAAGCTTGCTGATTAAATCTTCAATTTCTCTAGAAGCAGATTCGTGCTGAGAAGTAGATTTCTTTCCATTGAGCAATGTTTCTATCTTACTTTCCTTATTATTAAGCCCTTTCTTATACTCCATATCTATTTTATCATTGTTGATTAACTCGATGTCTAAATCAAAAGCATGGATCTCATTTAAAGTAAAGTCTGCTGTAGGGTCCGGCGTTGTAGTTTTTGGTTCATTGGGCATGATATTATTGTTGTCCGATACATTAGGCTTTTGAGAAGCTGTACACCCTGTTATCGTTAGGACAAATAGTAGTAATACTACAACAAAGTATGGTATTATTTTTCTATTCAATTTAATATTCCTCCTATGTATATTTGCTATAGATATTATTAGATTTTTGGAAGACTTCTATGTATAAAGAATGTAAACAAATAAAATGATTTATAAAATATGAAAAAGATGCTGGAAAGGGAAGAAAGCTATGAAATTAGAACGGAAATTTTATGATAGACCGACACTAGAGGTATCGAAAGATTTACTGGGAAAAAAATTGGTCCACTATGTGAAGGGAGAAAAATTATCGGCACGAATTGTGGAAGTAGAGGCCTATATCGGTGCAATCGATAAAGCTGCCCATAGCTATAACAACAAGATCACAGAAAGAACAAAGATCATGTTTGGACCTCCTGGATATGCATACGTTTATTTAATCTATGGGATGTACCACTGCATGAACATCGTCACCGAAAAAGATGGCGTAGCAGCTGCAGTTTTAATTAGAGCTGTGGAGCCGGTGAACGGTATAGAAACCATGGCGAATTATCGATACTCTAAACCCATAGAGGATTTAACTAAAAAGCAGATCCATAATTTAACCAGTGGACCTGGAAAGCTTTGTGTAGCTATGAATATAAGCAAAATAAACAATGGTGCAGATCTTTGTGGAGAAGAGATGTGGATAGAGGCGGATGGCTACCATAATTTTGAAATCGTAACCACCAAAAGAATCAACATTGACTATGCAGAGGAAGCCATCGATTTCCCATGGCGGTTTTATATCAAAGACAATCCTTTTATTTCTAGAAAATAAAAACTCTTTCGATTTTTAATAAAGGAAATAGCAGAATAAAAATGTATTTTCAACCTAAAAAAATGTAGCTTCGTATTAAAAATTTGTTATTTCATATTAAAAATAGTACAATGGAGTTGAATTGTTTGTATGGCGAAATTTTTTAATAAATAAAGAAATGGGGGACGTATTATGGAGTATTCAGAAGTTCTAAATAGAGCGAGAGAGCTTGTACATGAAAAATGTAAGGTTTGTAAAGAGTGTAATGGTGTTGTATGCAAAGGACAAGTACCAGGTGTTGGTGGAAAAGGCTCTGGATCTAGTTTTATTAGAAACTGGCAGAAGATTCAAGATGTTAAAATTAATTTAGATACAATTATTGAAGAAAGTCCAATCGATACATCCATAGAACTTTTTGGTCAAAAATTTACTTATCCAGTATTTGCTGCACCCATTGGTGCTGTAGGACTGAACTATAGCCCAGCATTGGACGATTTCGAATATACAAAAGCGATCATTGGTGGATGTAAAGAGGCCGGTGTTATTGGATTTACTGGAGATGGTGTAAAGGATGAGTTTTACGATCTGCCTCTTCAAGTAGTAAAAGAAAATAATGGTCATGGCATTCCTACAATTAAACCTTGGAAGAAGGAAGAGATCATTGCAAAAATAAAAAAAGCAGAAGAAAATGGCGCCCCAGCAGTTGCCATGGATATTGATGCAGCTGGTCTAGTTACATTGGCTCTATTGGGCAAGCCTGTAGGAACAAAATCGATCGAGGATTTAAAAGAGATTATTTCTTCAACAAAACTACCTGTAATTTTAAAGGGCGTTATGACTGTGGAAGGTGCTAAAAAAGCTTTAAAGGCAGGAGCTTACGGTATTGTTGTTTCCAACCATGGCGGTAGAGTTTTAGACCATACACCAGCTACAATCGAAGTTTTACCAGCTATTGCCGATGCGGTAAAGGGAAGGATGAAGATATTTGTAGACGGCGGATTTAGAACCGGTCTGGATATTTTCAAGGCCATCGCTCTAGGTGCCGATGCTGTATTGATAGGTCGTCCCTATGCAGTTGCTGCTTACGGCGGTGGTGCAGAAGGCGTTAAGGTGTATACAGAAAAAATAGGAAATGAGTTAAAAGAAACGATGATTATGGCAGGATGTCATAATTTAGCCGATATCAAGAGAGATAGAGTATTCTTATAAGAACTAAGTAAAAAATATATTTAGAAGCTTGTTATAATATACTGTGCTAGAATTCTTTCTAGCACTATTTTTATAGCAAATAAGAAAATACTGATTATAATATGCTTCTAAATCAAAACTTTAACGTAAATGAGTTTCAAGAAAAGCTTCCTGATAATGTTTCTATGGAAGCTTTTTTTATTCTACATTCAATGTAGTCGGATTAGACTAATTTTTGCTATGTAACGATTTCTTTAATATTTTAGTCGAATTTTAAGGTATAATGTAAATATCCACAGAAAAATACAACCATACTGGAGTGTGATATTCGTGAAGAGATTAGGAAAAGTTTTTGTTATGACCCTTATTGTGTTATCATTTATGGCTGCAATGCCTTCTATTAGAGGTATCACACAATCTTTTAGAGAAAATGTAAATCCAGAGGATCGAATAGAAGATAGGAATAAAGAAAATGAAGGATCTACTTCTTCCGATGAAGGGATAAAGGAAGATCCCAAGGAAGAAAAAGAAATTGATGCGAAGGATGAAGAAGATTTAAGCAAAGACAATTCGGAGCAGAAGGAACAGGTACCGCCAATAGAAAAAGAAAGGGATAGCAAATCAGAATCAGATAAAACCATATTTTTAACCTTTGATGATGGACCTTCCACCTTGACTCCTGAAATTTTAAGAATATTAGCTGAGAATGATGTGAAAGCTACTTTTTTTACAATTGGAAAGTCTGTAGAAAAATATCCTGAGATCGTAAAACAAACCTACAAGGAAGGGCATATGGTTCTACCTCATACCTATAGCCATGAATACTCTATCTACACTACCTTAGAAACCTATTATGAGGATTTAGAGCTCGCAAAAAGTGCAATTGAAAAAGTATTAAATATAGAATTACCCTATATTTTTAGATTTGCAGGAGGATCTTCTAATGAGAGTTCTTTTAAGTATGGTGGAAAGCAATATATGCCGAAGCTAACAGAGGATGTGAAAGCCAAGGGATATTACTATATTGACTGGAATGTTTCATCAGGAGATGCTAGTGCTGACTATGACAACAAAGAAAAAATGCTGCATAACGTTATTGAGGGGACTAAAAACAAGAACTTTGTTGTGGCCTTATTTCACGATACTGCTAGGAATACTAAAATGGCAGAAGCTCTGGAAGAAATGATTATATCTTTAAAGGGGCAGGGATATACCTTTAGAACCTTTAGGGATATTACCCAAGAGGAATTGGATACGATGGTGAAGCTGAAAATATCCAATAAGCCCATAAAAAGATAGAAAATATCCATTCTATTCAATTGTAATATATGGATACGATGTTAAAGTGAGGATTGGAATCAAACTGGGTACAAATCTGTATATGTTGAAATATGAACAGTTACGAAAGAGCATGTAAAAAATGCTCTTTTTTTATAGTCCCTACATTCCAAAAAATGTATCTTTTATAAGGGTGTTTTTATGGTAAAATTTTTATCAATAGAGCACTTAGAAGGGAGAATACATATGAAAAATATGTTGGAAAGATATAAGATACAAGTTATTGGTGCAGGGTTATTTGTAACCATAGTAACATCATCCTTTTTAATAGGAACTGAGCTTTCAAAGGATCATAGTCCTAAGAAAAAGGTAAATGCCTATTCCATTGCTGATAATAAAAATAAAACAGAAGAGAATAAGGTAGAAAAAGAGGAGCTTCTGACGTTGGACACTACAGCAGGCGAGGAACAGGGAAATAGTGTAAATTCCATGGATGAAAGCAAAGAGAAGGATGCTATAAAAAATAGGGAAAAAGACTCTAAGCAGGAGGAGATGAAGACTCCGGTAGAGAAGGAACAAAAAAAAGAGAAGGAAGCTAGTAAAGCGGAGAACCATGAGGCGCCCTCTGCTTCAAATAAAGGTGATAAATATACAGTTAAGGATGGCGATAGTTTATTTCTAATTGCAGAGAAAGCAAATGTATCCGTAGAGCATTTGAAGGAGATCAATAACTTATCTTCCGATGTGATCTATGAAAATCAGATATTAAGTGTTGAAGGTTCCGCGAACAACGCTACCAATCAAGTTGTAAACAGAGGAAATGAACGAAATGATGATTTATATTGGTTAAGCAGAATCATTCATGCGGAGGCCCAAGGAGAGTCTTATGAAGGGAAGGTCGCTGTAGGAAATGTTATTATGAACAGAGTGAAAAGCTCCCTGTTCCCAAATACAATTAAAGGTGTTGTTTTTGACAAGCAAAATGGTTATACTCAATTTTCACCAGTGTTGGATGGCAGTATCTACAATTCTCCAGACTCAGATAGTATCAATGCAGCTAATGCTGTGTTAAATGGAGAAAGACCAGTTGGGGATGCACTATACTTCTTAAATCCAAGAAAATCTACAAATTTTTGGATTGTTCAAAATAGAAAACATATGAAAACCATCGGTTTACACGATTTTTATTATTAGAAAAATGCTTCGGCATTTTTCTAATTTTTTTTTGAATACTTGAAATTCTAAGCTCCATCTAGAGTTGAGTGCGACATAAAGTTTGTGAGCCTGAGCCAACAAATTTTTTTGAGGAAACAATTGCACGATTATGCATATTTTGAATAAAATGATAGTAATGTAAAGAGAGTTTTCAAAGTATTTGCATTATTTAGATGGGGAGGTGTCAAAAGTTATGGGGTTAACCATAGGAATTGTGGGGGGTACAGGAGCAGTCGGTAGAAAAATCATAGAGGTCATGAAGGAGAGAAACACTCCGATAGACAGATTGCGAATATTTGCTTCAGAAAAATCTGCAGGTAAGCGATTCGTATTTGAACATGAAGAGATAGAGATTGAGTTATTGACAGAAAGCGTAATGAAAGAATCCTATGATTACTTGTTATTTTCTGCCGGTGGATCCGTATCCGCTAAGTTTGCGCCCATTGCGGCAGAAGCAGGAAACATCGTCATAGACAACTCATCGCAATGGAGAATGACGGAAGGAATACCGTTGGTAGTACCTGAAGTCAATGGCCATGTGCTAAAGGGGTATCGGGGAATTATTGCAAACCCCAACTGCTCTACCATACAAATGGTTATGGTACTAAATCCGCTACACAAGGAATATCGTCTAGAAAGGGTTGTAGTCTCTACGTATCAAGCTGTATCTGGAAGTGGATACGCTGCAATTGAAGAACTGAAAAACCAGATAGAAAACGAAGATTATCCGAACAAAGTATATACGAGAAAAATTGCAGGGAATTGTATTCCTCATATCGATGTATTTCATGAGAATGGATTTACAAAGGAAGAGCTTAAAATGGTTTATGAGACGCATAAAATCTTAGAAGATGATCGGATGGAGATCAACCCTACTGCCGTAAGAGTTCCAGTTTTTTATAGTCATAGCGAATCCATATACTTAGAGTTTGAAAAAGTACCAAGCATAGAATCGGTTAGAAATATATTAAGCAATACGAAGGGGATCATTCTTGAAGATGAACCACCAATCAATCAATATCCTACGCCTATAGAAGTTGCAAATAGAGATCCTGTTTATGTAGGAAGAATTAGAAGAGACTTATTCAATCCAAGGGGATTGTCTTTATGGGTGGTGGCAGACAATTTAAGAAAAGGTGCAGCGACTAATGCTGTTCAGATTATGGAAGCCATTGAAAATTTTAAATAGGGGGTTATCTTATGTTTAAGGGAGCAGGAGTTGCTATTGTAACGCCTTTTAAAGAAGGAAAAATTGATTTTGCGGCATTTGAGAAATTGATTGATTTTCATTTAGAAAACAATACGCAAGCTTTAATCGTGTTGGGGACAACGGGGGAGGCCTCTACACAAACCATGGAGGAAAGAGAAGCATTGATCCGATTGGCTGTTCAAAGAGTCGAAGGTAGAATTCCAGTTATTGTAGGTACCGGTTCCAACTGCACAGATACAGCCTTACAGTATACAAGACAAGCAGAAGATCTCGGTGCAGACGGTATTTTGGTTGTAACGCCATATTATAACAAATGCACGCAGAAAGGCCTGATAGAGCACTTTACTCAAATAGCAAATGCTACAAAATTACCTGTGATCTTATATAATGTACCGTCTAGAACCGGCGTAAACATTCTACCGGAAACGGTTGCGACAATGAGTAAAGTTGAAAACGTAATCGGAATTAAAGAAGCTGGCGGCAATACTGCTCAAGTGTTGGAAATAAAGAGATTGGTACCAGAAGATTTTAAGATTTATTCTGGCAATGATGATCAGATCATACCGATTTATGCATGTGGTGGTCATGGTGTTATTTCTGTGGCTTCCAACGTTATCCCTAAGGAAATCCAAGAAATGTGCGCCGCATTCATGGAGGGAAATGTAGAGAAAGCATTGGAAATTCAGCTTTTATATAAAAAATTTATAGATTTGTTATTCTGCGAAGTAAATCCAATACCGGTCAAAGCAGCGGTGAGTGCTCTGGGGTATATTGAAAATGAATTAAGACTTCCGTTAACGCCTATGGAAGAGGTAAACAGGAAGAAACTAATGGATGAAATGAAGAAACAAAATATTATTTAGGGGGATATCTATATGGATTTATTGATTTATGGTGTAAATGGTCATATGGGAAGTCTAATAAAAAATTTAGCCGAAAAAGATTCCTACTGGAGAGTAATCGGTGGTGTGGATTCGGAGATGTCCGATGATCCTATGAACAATCGATACGATGTAGTCGTAGATTTTTCGCATCCATCTGCTCTACAGGATGTATTGCAGCTTTGTAAGGAAAAGAAAATACCTTTGGTCATTGGCACAACAGGATTTAGTAAGGAACAGTTAGAGGACATAAAGTTTGCTTCTGCTAAAATACCCATACTACAGTCCACCAATATGTCTTTGGGAATGAACTTGCTATTTAGGCTTGTAGAGCAGACGGCGGCCGTATTGAAGGATAAGTCAGATATTGAAGTTATTGAATCTCACCATAACCGAAAAAAGGATGCACCATCTGGAAGTGCAAGAACCATTGTTGAATCCATTGAAAAGGGTCTAGGAGAAGAGAAAAAACATCAACATGGTAGGGTTGGTGAATGTCCTAGAGAAAAGGGAGAGATCGGTATCCATGCAATTCGTGGTGGTAATATCGTTGGATATCATGAGGCGAATTTTATTAATGATCTGGAAACCATAAAAATAGTTCATGAAGCACACAATCGATCTGTTTTTGCACAAGGAGCCTTGGATGCAGCGAAATTTATAATGGATCAAGAGCCGGGACTGTATACGATGAAGGATTTATTAAATTTAATGGTATAAGGAGTGAATTATAAATAAAGAAAAGGAAAATTTTCCTTTTCTTTATTTATATAGTTGAAAAGTCTCTAGATAGGTGATATAATTTCATTTGTGGTAAATAATGTTTGAAATCATATTAATCAGAGGGTATAGCTCAGCTGGCAGAGCGCTACGTTGACATCGTAGAGGTCGTTGGTTCAAGTCCAATTATCCTCACCAAAAAATAAAGCAATAGCAAGGGTTGCATAGAAAATAAATTTCTAGCAACCCTTGCTATTTTTATACAATAAGAAAATTTCATCGTCCTTTCATGCATTAGAATGGACGACGCTGGAAATATTCACTTTTTTAATAATATTGCAGATCGTCAGGCTTTTATAATCTTCAAAAGGGACATTAAATTCATCTCTAATATGACAGCATGTGAAACTTTACAAAATATACTGGAATCCAGTACTAATTTTAAAATTCTTGGAAAGAATATTTAAAATGAAGAATAGATGAAACGAAACGGAGGAAAAGAAAATGAAGAAATTAGGATTATTACCGAGATTACTGATCGGTATTGTGATCGGTATTTTAATTGGAGCAACAAAGATTGAAATACTCACGAGGTTATTGATGACATTCAGTGGTATCTTTGGTGAATTTTTAAATTATATAATCCCTTTGCTAATTATAGCATTCGTTGCACCAGGGATTGCAGAACTTGGTGATAAAGCTGGAAGGCTTTTAGGAATTACTGCAGGGTTGGCTTATATATCGACCGTAATCGCAGGGACTATGGCCTATTTGATCGCCACAGCGGTATTGCCGATACTCGTTCCCAGTGGAGCCAATATCGGGACAGGTGGAATTGAGATCTCTGCCATATTCACTCTACAGATTCCACCGATTCTGCCAGTAATGAGCGCACTGATCACCGCCTTTTTATTGGGATTGGGGATGGCTGCTATTAAGAGCACCTATATGATTCATCTGATGAAGGAATTTGAGGGAATCATCAGTAAAGTCATCGATCATATCATTATTCCTTTATTGCCGATTTATATCGCAGGTATATTCGCCAACATGGCCTATACGGGAGAAGTTATGGCCACAATGTCTGTGTTTGGCAAAGTATTTCTATTGGTCATCGCTATGCATATTCTAATTATCGTCATACAGTTTATTATAGCCGGTTCCATCTCTAGCCGGAATCCTTTTGCATCCATTAAAAATATGCTACCAGCTTATTTTACTGCCATAGGGACTCAATCTTCTGCTGCGACCATTCCTGTAACTGTTGCTTCAGCTAAAAAGAATGGTGTCAGTGATGAAGTAGCAGAATTTGCTGTACCGTTATGTGCAACCATCCACTTGTCGGGGAGTACGATCACCATTACGACCTGTGCCCTTGCAGTGATATTGATACAGGGTACAACCGTAGGATTTGGGCAAATATTTCCTTTCGTATTAATGTTGGGTGTGACCATGGTAGCGGCTCCAGGGGTACCAGGGGGAGCGATTATGGCTGCACTTGGGCTTTTATCAACAATGCTTGGCTTTACTGAAGCTCAGCTTGGACTAATGATGGCTTTGTATATCGCTCAGGATAGCTTTGGAACGGCTTGCAATGTAACTGGGGATGCTGCAATCGCCATGATTGTAGATCGATTTGCAAAAAAATCTTAGTAAAAATTTTAAATATTCAAAAACATGGAAGGAAAATGATGGAACAATATTGAATTCCTTAACACATATGAATTAGAAGGGGGCGTATGCTATGGCTAGTGAAAATAAAAAACAGAAGGTAAGCAGTTTGGAAAGAAATGAAATAGACAAAGCATTTAAATGGGACATAGAAAAGATGTACCAAAATGAGGCACTATGGAAAAAAGACTATGATACTGTGAAGGAACTGATAGCAGAATTTGTTCAATATAAGGGAAAACTGAAGGATTGTAAAAATCTACTGAAGGCATTGAGCCTATATGAAACCTTAGTTGAAAAAACGAATAAGCTCTATGTGTATGCGACTATGAAAAGAGATGAAGACAATAGAAACGCGAAGCACCAAGGTCTCGCTGATAATGCACAAAGTTTATATACGAGGATGGGAAGTTCCGTGGCCTTTTTTGTTCCAGAGATTCTAAGTATTTCTGAAGAGGATATTCAGGAATTTTATCGTAAGGAAACTGGTCTAAAGAAATATCAGCATTACCTCGATGAAATATTGAGACACAAAAGTCATGTACTTTCAGCAGCAGAAGAAGAAATTGTGGCCCAAGCAGGTGAAGTTGCAAATGGACCGAGAGATATTTTTACCATGTTGAATAATGCAGATATGAAGTTTCCAACCATAATAGACCAATCTGGGGTAGAAGTAGAAGTCACCCATGGAAACTTTATACAGCTTCTGGAAAATCCAGATCGAAGGGTAAGAGAAGATGCTTTTTCAGCACTGTATAGTACATACGAAAGCTATAAAAATACTTTAGCAACTGTATTTTCATCCAGCTTAAAGAAAGATAATTTCTTGGCAAAAGTAAAAAAACACAAAAACTCAATGAGTGCCGCTTTATTTAATACCAATATACCGGAAGAGGTATATCACAATTTAATAGGGGTCATTCATAATCATCTACATTTAATGCATCGATATGTAAATCTAAGAAAGAGAATGCTAGGATTAGACGAACTCCATATGTACGATTTATATACCCCCATGGTTCAAAATATAGACATGCAGATTCCCTACGAGGAAGCGAAAGAATTGCTGGTAAAAGGATTATCTCCACTTGGAGAAGCATATACAAACATACTGAAATCTGGGTTTAGAGACAGATGGGTGGATGTATATGAAAATACAGGCAAAACCAGTGGGGCCTATTCATGGGGTACCTACGATAGCTACCCGTTTATCCTCATGAGCTATAAGGACAATGTAAACAGCATGTTTACTCTAGCTCATGAAATGGGTCATTCAATCCATAGCTACTATACTTGTAAAAATCAGCCTTTCATTTATTCTGATTATAAGACCTTCGTGGCAGAAGTCGCTTCTACTGTAAATGAGGCACTGCTGATGGACTATATGTTAAAAAATACGAAAGAGACCAATGAAAGGATGTATTTATTAAACTATTATTTAGAGCAATTTAGAACAACGGTTTATCGACAGACCATGTTTGCGGAATTCGAGAAAATCACCCATGAAAAGATTTCCATGGGAGAAGCGTTGACGGCAGAGGATCTAAATAAAATTTACCGCGATTTAAATATAAAATATTATGGCAATGATATTATCGTAGATAGTCATATTGATATAGAGTGGGCCAGAATTCCACATTTTTATAACAGCTTCTATGTGTTTCAATATGCTACTGGATATTCTGCTGCCATTGCATTGTCTAAGAAGATATTAATGGAAGGAGAAAATGCAGTTCAGCAATATATTGAGTTCTTAAAGAGTGGCAGCTCCGACTATTCCATCAATGTACTTAAAAATGCTGGTGTTGATATGTCATCTCCTGCGCCAATAGAATCGGCATTAAAGGTATTTGAAGACTTACTCACTGAAATGGAAGAAATTGCATTCAAAACAAAATAATATAGGAGGGGAGCTTATTTGATAGGCTCCTTTTTTATGCTGTGTATTTAAAATTGGTCGCTGTAAATAAACAAATTTTAAGATAGTCAATCTTTGTTTGTTGTGGAATAGGTAAAAATTATATATAATAAAAACATAACGAAGAGAAGGTGATTCATATAGGGACATTAAATATCAAAGAAATCATAGAGAAAAATGCTTTAGAACAATTATTCCATATAGATTTTAAAAATGAAGACTGGATTTGGATCAATAGAGATATCTTTTTAGACATCGTATACAATGGGCTAGATTATAGCACGATTAATGAAGATGAATTGAAAGTAGAGATAGAAAACATATCAGACCAAAGCTTTATAGAGCTTTTAAGTGACAAATTTAAAGAAATCGGTTGGATTTCTGTAGAGCAGCAATTGTTTGAAAGATTGGTGGCGGATTTTATCTGTACAAAGGATATTCAAACCTATATTTTCACTAATAAGAGATTCTATAATAGAAGAATCATCCAGAAGACAAAGGAATTTAACTGGATATTCAAGGCAATGGCTCTAGACGCCTACCAACATCTAGCGATAGAAGATAAAACACTAATTGAGGTTTTTGAAGAATATTTTAAGGATAATGGTATGATTATTGAAGATATACTTTTAGAAGGAAAGTATGAGTTTAATGTTGCTTATTGGGAATTTGATGCAAAAACGAACTTATTAGAATTCTATAAATTGGGAAAGAACTATAGACAATGGACGGAAGGACATTCTAATTTTATGTTCAATGAATTGAGCAAAAAACACTAACCTTGAGGAAGGTTAGTGTTTTAGCGGTCTGCTTAAGCAAAGGGGTGTGTATCCAATGCCCCATTGGAATGAACTGCTTTTTTTAAAATGACCATCTGTTGATCGTAGTCCTTTTGTATTTTAAAGTCATATTCTTTATTACAGTGATCACACTGAACAATTTGTCGAAAATCTTTTAGATCCCTATTAAAGAAAAGATATGGAGCATATCCTTCTTCATCACTATTCTTGACAACACCAGTGTCTTTTATTTTATAGTGATATACATAGGTAACTTCATCCTTTAATATCAAGTTTCCTTCTTTACAATTCGTACATTTCAATAGAGTCACATCCTAGGAAATTATATTTAAATTTTGAGGCTATGTTTCTCTTAGTGTATGAAAAAGCATTTCTTCTTATGCTATATAAGGGAAAAAGCTTTCATTCAACTTCAAATATTTTTTATGAATGGATAGAGCAGCATCAGTTACACGTTACATTGTTTTATGGGAGGTAAGCAAATACCAATGGATAAAGACTTATATGATTTAAAAAAAATAGTATATAACTTAGAGAGTGGATATTTTAAAGGAAGAGAAATCGAACTTTTAGATCATTTAATTCAGACTGCCCAGAAAATGAAAAATACATATATAGAGGAAGAAAAATCAATGTATTTCAACGCAGACATTGAATTAGAGAAAATATCAAGGGAAACTTTTTTATATAAACCTGTGATGACGAAAAATTATTATGAAGGAGATTATCTTGAGCGATTTGGAGAAATAAGAACCTCGGACTTGAAAAGTTGTCGATTGTTGGAAGTGCATAATCAATTTTGGCAGGCTTATGAGGTGCAGAAGGGAAATATATTTGCATCGGTACCGAAGGATCTAGCCAGCCCAGATCAAATTTTCAAGCTAGAATCTTTGGGCTGGGACACCGTCGAAGTGGATGTCTATGAAGTTAAAAAATCAAATTTATCTAAAAATGAGTTTGCAAAATATATTCAAAAGGCATTTAAATATAATATTGTTGTTTTAGAGGTTTATAGCGGCAGTAGAATGATCCTAAGCTATGATTTAAAATAGATACCGTAGAATAAAAGTATGAAAAGGCTTCTAAACTATATTTAGAAGCCTTTATGTCCTAACCCAACTTATGCCACCGGAGGAAGCAATCAATTGATGGTAGGTCAAAGGGAAGGAATGCCAACTTTATCTACTGAAGGAAGCGTAAAATTGTGCAGTGAGACTGGGAAGTTAAAAAGGGATTATAAAAATTTACTTGTAACTCTGCTCCAGAATTCGTAGCTTTCTAGTCGAACCATATTGATTTTCTGATCTGATAGATTGATATCAATCTGAGTGATACCACTATGTCGATGCTCTAAGCCATCGCTGACAATCAGAAGAGAATCCTCGAAGTGGTATTCTGGATGGACTCGGATCATTGCATCGGCAGGTAGAATAATACTAGACGTAAAGGAACGGTAAGCATTGGTATTGATGGGTGCTAGTGGCGTGATCTGTAATACATTTAAACTGGGGTCTACAATAGAACCTCCTGAGGAATAGTTATAGGCGGTACTTCCCGTAGAGGTAGCGATCAATATGCCATCACCACTAAAATGTTGCACCAAATTATTGTTGACATAAATATCTAAATGAATGGTTCGAGACTTATTGCCTTTGATCACAATTTCATTAATGGACTTCACTTCTTTACAATCGTTTCTAGTGCAGACGGTGGCTTCCATCGGCGTAAATTGCTGGATGCTGTAGTCATTTGCATTGTATTTAGAAATAAAAGTATCGATTTCATTGGGCGTAATCTCTGTAAAAAAGCCCAGATGGCCAGTGTTGATACCGACGACAGGGATGCTAGGAAAGTCATGGCCTCTTAAAGCTCTTAAAAATGTACCATCCCCACCGATACAAATAATCAAATCTGCAAGATCATCGAAGGTATTGCTGACTTTATACCCAGAGGAAATTAATTTGGCCTTTAAATCCTTTGCAGTATCTACAGATAACTTTTCATTGTTATGTACAATATTCACAGTTTTAGTAGACTCCATAGACATTCTCCTTTATTATTAAAAGTATCTATATATAGTTCTATGGTAATAAAAAAATCCCTTTAAGGAAAAATAATAAATTTTAGGAGCAGATAGAAAGATGATAGTAGAAGAAAAACAAAAAGAAAACATGATCATATATGAAGCAGAAAATGATGATGCAGGAAAAGAATTAAAGAAGATTCTAAAAAACAAATTAGATTTTTCCAGTAGGCTATTAGCTCGGGTAAAGCGTGGAAAAACCATCTTTGTCAATGGGGAATATTTAAAATATCATGAGACAATCAATGCTGGCGATGAAATTAAAATTGTTATGGAGGATGAACCGAACCACTTTACCCTACAAGACGTTCCCTTTGAAGCAGTCTACGAGGATGTAGATCTAATCTTGGTAAATAAAGAGCCGGGTATTGTAACACATCCAACAAAAAGTCATCCTGATTGGACCATTGCAAATGGGGCAGCATTGTACTTGAAGAGTAAAGGAATCGACTGTAAGGTAAGGTTTGTAAACCGATTGGATATGGATACTTCTGGCTTACTGATTATCGCTAAGAATGCCTATGCGCACCACGTCCTTTCAGAGCAAATGCAGGAGGATCGAATTGAAAAGAAATATATTGCCTTCGTTTGGGGCGTAATAAAGGAAGATGAAGGAAGAATTGAGGCACCGATTTATAGAACCACCATGGATTCTATCAAAAGAGTGGTAGATGAAAGAGGGCAGGAATCCATTACAGAATTTAAGGTGTTGGAAAGATATAAGAATGCCACCATGGTAGAAGTAAAGCTACTAACTGGAAGGACACACCAAATTAGAGTTCATATGGAACATTTAGGTCATCCCTTAATAGGGGATACGCTTTACGGTAAAGAGGATGCAGAGCTTATTGATCGCCAGGCACTCCATGCAGAGTACCTTCGCTTCTGGCAACCGAGATTTAAAAGAGCTATAGAAGTGAAGGCAGACCTGCCGGCAGATTTATTAAGCCTTAGGGATAAATTAAAAGAAATGTAGAAAATCATAGAAGCAGATACCAGGTTTGGCTATATTTCGTAGGGTGAATGATTGGATATTTGGAGGGATGAGAATATGAGAGAAACAAGCAGTGTTATTCTGCATAAGGTGATTATCCATGTGTTGGACAGATCCATGGATACACCTTTGTTTACGGATTATGAGCAGGAAGTTACAGAAGAGATTCACGAGCTTTTAGAAAAACATATTGTACGTTCTTTAAAGGATGATGAAAATAGAATTGCTAAATTTATCAGTGGTCCCAATATTGTACGAGATCATTGCGATGCCATGCTGTACGACGAGGATGATTTTATAGAGAGCTCGAAGAAGATCGCCGATCATTTATTTAACGCGATGAAAAGACATGGCAATATTTCTTCCTGCGACCTAGTAATCTGCATTTATTCCGTGGATAATGTAAAATACGTTGCTCTACTGAAAATGGATTATAGAAAATCTTATATCCACAATGTGGAGTATATCGATGATAAATTTAAGGTTTCAATCATGCCTCAAGAAATCGGTTTGCCAGGAGTGGGGCAGCGATTACAAAAATGTGCATTTATAAAGCTATATGAAGCCAATGAAGAGTACGATTTGGTAATATTAGATAAGCAGCAATCTTCTGAGGAAGGAAACGAAGTCGCTAATTTCTTTGAAAAGGACTTTTTAAATAGCAATATTCTTGTAGATAGTAAAGATAAAACAAAGATGTTTAAGAATATGACGGAAAAATGGGTTCGAAGCCAGTTGAGACAGGACATCGAACAAGCTACAAAGGTTCGAGAAATTTTGTCCGACAATCTAAAAAAGGAAGAGGAAATCAGTATTCGCTCTTTCGTTGAAGAGGCTATGGAAGGCAATGAGGAAATACAAAGTAATTTTGTAGACCATCTGAACAGCAATGGATTTCAGGTGACCAGCTTTGAAGTCAATAAGCCTTGGGTAGAAAAGAAGCTGAAGAAAAAAGCAATAAAGACAGATACTGGATTTGAGATTAAAAATGATCGAGAGTGCTTCGATGACAATCTGAAGTACCATGTGAAGCGAAATGGCGATGGCACCGTCGATATCATCATAAAGAACGTCACATTCTTTGTAGAAAAATAGAAAAAAATTAAAAAATATACAGATATTGAGAGTATGTTTTCGAAGCGATCTGTGGTACTATATTATATGAACGACCCCCTTACATATTAAATTTTAAATATAAATCAAAGGGGGTTTTTGTGTGAAAAAATTTAATATGAAGAATAAAATATTCATTTTTACCATAATTTTAATTTTACTCGCACCAATGGTTCTCGTCTATCATTTGAAAACGAAAGAGCCAGTGCAACGATTTTCCTACGTTGAATTTATGGAGAAAGTCCAGAAAGAAGAGGTTCAATCCATTTCTATTTCAGATTCGCCAGATTTAGAAGGGGTACTGAAAAATGGACAGAATTTTGTAACGGACAATCCTAGGTTGGATGATTTTAAAGAAAATATGTTGGTCAAAAATATAGAAGTAAAAGAAGAACAAGGTCAGTACTCCAGTGTGCAGATTATTTTGGGTCTGCTATTGATTATTTCATTTGCTACCATTGCAGTTTATCTAAGCAAAAATAATTCTCAACAGGTTTCCAAGGAATATGACAAAATGTCCAACATGGACATTTCAACAGAAAAGGATTCTACAATTCGATTTTGCAATATTGCAGGAAATGATGAAGCAAAAGAAAATATTATGGAGCTTGTAGACTTTATAAAAAATCCACAAAAATATGAAAAATATGGTGCGAGAATGCCAAAGGGCATCATTCTATATGGTCCACCGGGAACGGGTAAAACCCTAATGGCTAAGGCCTTGGCAAGTGAAGCTGGCGTAGATTTTCTAGCCGTATCCGGTTCAGACTTTGTGCAGGTCTATGCTGGACTAGGTGCAGGTAGAATTCGCTCACTGTTTAAAAATGCTAAGGAAAAAGGGAAATGTGTAGTATTCATAGACGAGATCGATGCCATTGGAAAGAAAAGAGATCGTGGCAATATAGGCGGTAGTGATGAGTCTGATCGAACGCTGAATGCACTTTTAACAGAAATGTCGGGCTTTAAAGGTAGCGAGGGGATTGTGGTTATTGCCGCTACCAATCGATTGGATACACTGGATGAGGCTCTTTTAAGGCCAGGAAGATTTGATCGACAGATAGAGATTGGACTTCCCGATCTCAATGCAAGATATGAGATTCTAAAGCTTTACAGTAAAAATAGACCTATTGGAGAAACCTTGAATCTAAGAGCTTTTGCAGAGCAAACGGTATATTTTAGCGGTGCAAAGCTAGAAAATCTTATGAATGAGGCTGCGATTAATGCTGCTAGAGAAAATGCGGATGCGATTACAGAAAAACATATGGATCGAGCATTCTATACCGTCATTGCAGGAGATGAGAAAAAAGATCGAAGCAATATCCGAAGCCTAGATAGAAAAATTACAGCCTACCATGAGGCAGGACATGCCGTTGTTACGAAGCTCATCTCCCCTGAAAATAAGGTTACAAAAGTGACGATTATTCCGAGTACGAAGGGCATCGGTGGTTTTAGCATGAATATTCCTCCTGATAAAATGTATCATACAAAAATAGAAATGAAAAATAATATTAAAATTGCATTGGCAGGTAGGATTGTAGAGGAATTAGTATTTGGTAGTGATAATGTGACCACAGGTGCAAGTAATGATATACAAAAAGCCACTGAAATATTAGTCTCCATGATGAAGCATTTTGGAATGAATGAAGAAATCGGTATGGTGAACTACGATGTTTTAATGGGTTCTTATGGAAGTAATGACCACAGCCTTGTATCTACAGTGAAAGATGAAATGAAAAAGATATACGATGAAACTAAAAAGTTGGTGGAAGACCATAAAGTCCTAATCAAAGTTTTAGCGGAGGAGCTTTTGGAAAAGGAGACCTTAAGCGAGGAAGAAATAAATAAATGCATTGAAAATACACGATAACAACTAGTATTGTGAAGTATTTGTGCGTATTTAAGCTATATTACGCGGATACAGGTAGAATTTTCATTTTATAAAATTAACTTTTTGGTGTATAATAAGGATATCAAAACAAGTGAATATTTATTCTGGGATGTTGGTAGGATTCAGTAAAATTCAACCTACAATACTGATTCGGGAGATAATATTTTTAATAGGACGAAATGCCTCCTTTGAGTGGACTTCGAAGTTTTAAAATGTTACACCCACCTTGCGAGAGCGAGGGCGTGAATTTTGCGGCTTACGGCATCTTGGATAAACTTGTACCCCCCAATAACTTGGGGGGTATTTTAGTTGTTCTCATTATCAAGAAAAGTGTTTCATGGTATAATCAAGATATTATTCTATCTTGCAGGGGGTAGCGCTATATGAATCTATTAAATACAGTTACTGTAGACGAAGCAAAAAATAAAATAAAGGATGTATTCAGCGATGTCAAATTGAAAGAAGAAAAGGTACATTTATTGGAAGCTGTAAATCGATATTTGTCACAAGATATTGTGGCGCCAATTCATGTACCCGGATTTCATCGTTCAACCGTAGACGGTTATGCAGTGATTGCGAGAGATACCTTTGGTTCTAGTGAAAATATTCCTAGTTTTTTAAGATATCGAGGAAAAATAGAAATGGGTATGGAGGCTACAGAATTTATCGGTTCGGGAGAGTGTTATTACGTTCCCACCGGTGGTATGCTGCCTATGGGCTGTGATGCTGTGGTTATGGTGGAATATACTGAGGTTTTGGGGAGAGAAATCTGCATTCAGAAGCCTGTTTCTCCTTGGGAAAATATATTGAAAAAAGGGGAAGATCTAAGACAAAAAGATCTCTTATTTAAAAAGGGACATCGGCTTAGACCACAGGATATCGGGATGTTAGCTGGTTTAGGTATTATAGATATTCCTGTTTATGAAAAACTGAGCGTGAGTATCATCTCTACTGGAGATGAACTAGTTCCACCTACGAAAAAATTAAATTTAGGACAAATCCATGATATGAATACATACAGCTTATCAGCAGCAGCTGAGGCAGATGGATGTTGTATTATAGAAAGAGTCATCATAGAAGATGAAAAAGAGGGATTACAGTCTAAAATAGAAGAATGTATCGCTCATAGCCACATCATACTAATATCTGGTGGAAGCTCTGCAGGAGATAAGGATTATACAAAAGAAGTGATGGATCGTATCGGTATGCCAGGAGCATTTATTCATGGCATCTCTGTTAAACCAGGAAAACCAACCATCGTAGGTAAGGTAAAGGGCAGGGCAATTTTTGGACTGCCAGGGCAGCCTGTTTCTGCGCTAATTGTATATAAGATACTGGTAAGCTCTTGGATAAAGGAAACACTGTATGGAGCAGAAGTGATTCATCCATCCATAGAGGGGACAATCTCCGTGAATATTCCATCGGCACCAGGGAGAGAGCATTATGTGATGGTCAGCATAAAGGAAGAGGCTGGACAAACGATTATAGATCCGATTTATGGAAAATCGGGCATGCTTTCGATGATGGCAAAGGCACAGGGATATATTAAAATTCATACGAATACTGAAGGAATTTTAAAAGGGGATTCTGTGAGAGCCTTTTTACTGTAATAGGAGGGGTATCGATGGCTAAAAAAGAGCGCAATACATATTTGACCAATATATCCTTAGAAGAAGCACAAAGGTTATATTTTGCTGAGGTTAGTTTATTGAATCATGGCAGGTCTACTGAAAAGATAGCGGTTACAGATAGCTTGAATAGAGTCAGTGCAAAGCCAGTTTTTGCAAAAAAGTCTTCGCCCAATTATAATGCAGCTGCCATGGACGGTATTGCTGTAGTGGCGAATCATACCTATGGCGCTACTGAAAGTAATCCGATCCACTTAAAACGAAACAAAGACTACATGGATATTAACACAGGAGGCTATATTGACGACCCGTATAATGCGGTCATTATGATAGAAGATGTGATTGAAATCGATGAGGATACGGTGGAAATAAGACAGGCGGCCACCCCTTGGCAACATATTCGTCCCATCGGTGAAGATATCGTAGAAAAAGAACTAATTATCAGCAGTAATCATAAAATAAGGGCCATGGATATTGGCGCTTTGCTAGCGGGCCAAACAATAGATATTGAGGTTTATAAACTGCCTCAGGTAGGAATCATACCAACGGGCTCCGAAATAGTAGGGGCAGAACAGGAATTATCCCAAGGCAAAATTATTGAAACCAACGGCAGTATGTTTTCAGTCATGGTGGCAGAATATTACGGTATTCCTAAAAAATATGAAATTATTCCTGATGACTATGAACTTTTAAAAAATAAAATATTAGCAGCAGTAGAAGAAAATGATGTAGTAATTATTAATGCCGGCTCTTCTGCTGGTTCTAAGGATTATACGGTGGATGTTTTAAGAGAAATAGGGGATGTAAAGATCCATGGTGTTGCAATAAAGCCTGGCAAGCCGACCATTTTAGCCATCGTAAAAGGAAAGCCAGTCATCGGAATACCGGGCTATCCCGTCTCTGCATATCTGGTGTTTGAACTTTTTGTAAAGCCACTTCTCTTCCAATACAATCATCTGATATTAGAAGAACCGAGAAAAATGAAATGCGTATTATCTAGGAAAATTATATCTTCTTTAAAATATGAAGAGTTTGTTCGAGTAAAATTAGGAGCTGTAAAGGATAAGATCATAGCAACACCCTTAGATCGGGGAGCGGGTGTCACCATGTCCTTGGTAAAAGCAGATGGTATTTTAATCATACCTCAGAGCCTTGAGGGGTATGAGGCCGGAAGAGAAGTAGAGGTTCAACTTTTAAAAGAATTTGGAGAAATAAATAACACTATTGTGTCTATTGGAAGCCATGATCTAGTGATGGATCTTTTAGGTGATGAATTACATACAAGGAAATCGAATTTATTTTTATCTTCTGCCCATGTAGGTAGCTTGGGTGGTATCATGGCAATGAGAAAAAATGAATGCCACATAGCGCCAATTCACCTGATGGATGAAGAAACGGGAGAATATAATAAAACTTATATTAAAAAGTACTTAAATGATAAAGAGTATGCTATAATTAAATTTGTAAAGCGCAGCCAAGGTTTGATGGTAAAAAAGGGTAATCCGCTTGGAATTCGCAGTGTTAAAGATTTAACCAAAAAGGATCTTCTCTTTGTCAATCGCCAGAGAGGGGCAGGAACTCGAATCCTATTGGATTATTACTTAAATAAGCACGGTATATCTCCTTCAGATATTCTTGGATACGATCGGGAGTTCAATACCCATATGGCTGTAGCAGCTGCCGTTGCAGGAAACTCTGCGGATTGTGGCATGGGTGTACTGTCTGCTGCAAAGATTATGGGCCTAGATTTTATCCCAATCGCTTGGGAAGAATATGATTTATGTATTTCCAAGGAAATGTTAAAGGATTCTAAAATTATCTCTTTGATAGAAACGATGAAGAGCAACGACTTTATCGCTAAAATTCAAGAATTAGATGGATATGATACTGAAAATATTGGTAACGTAATTGAATAATATTATGGATATAAAGGGGAGAGTCAAATGGCAAAAGTCGTAGCAATTAACATTAGTGTAAAAAAAGGAATTCCAAAAGATCAGATTGAGCAAGGTGTTTTCATAGAGAATTTTGGTCTAGAGGGAGATGTTCACGGTGGGGACTGGCACAGACAAGTCAGTTTACTTTCACAGGAAAGTATTGATAAGGCCATTGCAATGGGAGCTGATGGATTAGAGCCTGGAAAATTTGCAGAAAACATTACTACAGAAGGAATTGTTCTATATGAACTACCGGTAGGAACTCGATTGCAAATCGGAGAAACCATTCAGGAGGTTACACAAATCGGTAAAGTCTGTCATCAGAAATGTGCTATTTTCCACACTGTAGGAGACTGTGTCATGCCGAAAGAAGGAATTTTTACAAAAGTAATCAAAGGCGGCGTAGTGAAGCCTGGAGACCATATCGAAATACTTTAATTCATTTCAAATAAAAGCAACTAGGAAAAGTATCTATTTTCCTAGTTGCTTTTATTGAATCTGGGTATTTGGAATTCTATCTCGGTCGAAGTTCCTTTAAAATGGAGAAGAGATCGAGGGACTTTGTCATTCCTAGAAGAATTAGATATAAAGCCGAGCCCAGTGCTAAGGAAAAAATGGTATTTAGGAAGCTGCTACGGATAATAAGGGCCAATGATTTATAAAGGTAGAAAATACTGCATGTAGCGATGGTGGATGAAACCAAAGGCTTTAAAAGAAGTTCTTTCATAGAAAGTTGAAGGGTAATTGTGCGTTTTAGGCTGATAAAGTTTAATATAAAAACTAGAAAAGCTGAAAAGATATACCCTATAAAAAAACCATTGATGCCATACTTCGGATTAGAAATTAAAAAATAGGTACAATAGAGCTGCAACAGCATCCCGAGTATAAAATTGATGGTAGCGATGATTGGTTTTCCCATACCATGAAGAATACTGGAAGTCGTTTGCTGCATACATAAGAATATAGTGGCATAGCTGATGATAGATAAATATCTTCCAACATCTAAGTCTTTATAGATGACCAAACCCAAATGACTTCCAAAGGCAGCATAGAGCATTGAAATGGGAATGGCAACCAGTAAGGTGATTTTTATTGCAAGACTGCTCTGCCTATTCACGTCACTAATTTTATTGAGCGCAATCTGTTCGGAGATATTTGGAATGATATTCACCGATAGCGCAGATGTAACTGTAAAAGGCACAAATAAAAGTGGCATGGCCATGCCTGTGATTTTACCAAAGGTTTGAATCGCTTCGGAAGTTGTGTAACCAGCCAACACCAATCTTTGGGGAATTAAAATAGAAGTTGCCGTTTGTAGCAATGTTGAAACCAATCTACCCATACTAATCGGAACAGAAAAGGATAGAATGTTGGAAGTTATTTTAAAGAAAGATTCTGGATATGCCTTTAGAGCCCCTATTTTCGAACCGAGTTTTTTCAGATTGAACTTAAATACGAGATAAATCAAACCAAAGAACTCCCCTATGGAAATCCCAATAATTCCAATAGTCGCAGCCCATATGGGGTTGGATGGTTTTTTATAAATCAAATAGGAAAGCACGAAAAGTATCCGAGATACTTGTTCCAAAATTTGTGCATTGGAAGGAGACTTCATATCCTTCAGTCCATAAAAAAACCCTCTCAGTATACTGGCAAAAGTTATTAAAGCAATGGCTGGAATCGAAAATAAAATTGGATAATAGATGTTCCGATTTTTCAATATCTTATCTACAATAAAATCCATACGAAGTGATACAAAAACAGATAAAACAAGGGCAATCGTACCGCCAATAATCAAGGCAATCCAAAGGGTTTTATAGATGCCCACTTTGTTATGGAGTGAATTTTCTTTGGCTACAATCTTAGATACAGCCAAAGGAATCCCTGCAGAGGTGATGGTGATTAGAACCATTAGAAATGGGAACACCATTTGATATAAACCGATGGCTTCAGGACCAATGATTCGAGATAACACAATTTTATAAATAAAGCCTAAAGACCGGATGACAAAATTAACGGCGATTAATAAAAGTGTACCATATATAAAAGAATATTTTTTCAACAGAATACCTCCTTATAATGCTTTGCATCACTATATTCAATACATATTCTAAATATAGATGTCCAATACCTATAATCAACAAAAGGATTTCCTTAAATTTACTTGCAAATGTATATTGATGGAGAAGAATAATATAATAAATTTTTATTTATGTGAATAAAAATGCTTATAGGGTACATATTGGATAATAGAAATATTTTTTAGATGTATAGAGGGAGAGATGCAGATGATTCAAAATATTGATGGAATTATGAGTAAATCGGAATTTGTTTCGGAAGTAGAAAATAAAATATCCAGTTTAAGTGAAACTTTTACTTTGGCATCCATAGATATCGATAGCTTTGAAGCTGTGAATAGTTATTATGGTGAATATATAGGGGATCAGGTCCTAAAAAAGATCGCCTCTGTTTTAAAACAGAATTTAAAAGCCAATGATCTAGTATGCAGAGAGAATAAGGATGAATTCAATGTGCTTTTTTCAAATACCTTATCTGAGACGGGATTTATTATGATGGAGGAGATTAGAAAATATCTGGAGATCAATACCTTTTCTTTGGGAGAGAAAGATAAGAAAAAAGATATTAATATTCGTATCAGTGTAGGCATAGCAAACTATCCTAGAAATGCAAAAAATGCGGTGGATCTTTTTAGAGCTGCTGATAGCGCATTGTTCAGGGCGAAGAGAGAAGGAAAAAATCGTGTCTATATGGCGGAAAGTGAAAATATGGTGTTAAAGTCCAGCTATTATACGAAAATCCAATTGGAAAGATTGACGGATCTTTCTCAGAAAACAGATAAAACGGAAGCATTTCTCCTACGGGAGGCTCTAGACGACATCTTTGATAAATATAGCAGATAAAGACGAGCATTCATTTCTAAAAATGAAATATTAAAATGAAAAATTTTCATAGAAATAAGCAAGCAAATTTGAGATGCTTGTTTATTTTTTTTGAAATAGCATAAAATAAGTTAAAATGATTCATTAGGAGGAAGGATTATGGCATGGGTATGTCAGATATGCAATGGCATGGCAAGCTACGTTGTGAAATGCTCGGATTGCGGTGAACAAATGGAAGCGAGAGGAGCCATACAGGACTATTTTGATGATTACAGCCCTTATTTAAGTAGAGATATCACGAAGAAAGCAGACGGTGTCGAGCACAATCGATGCGTACATCTCTTTTATTGTGTAGGTTGCGCCAGTGACAAGCGGGTTACAATCAATGAAATATTGATGTAAAAAATATGAAACATTTTTATTTTAAATTGCAATTGACAAACAAAAGATTTTGATTTATAATAAAATTACAAATAAATCGAATCTAAGGATGGTGCTGAACTATGAAAGAAGATAAAAAAATAGAGCAAGGCTTGAAAAAAGACAAGAGATGTGGCATATATACTTGTATTCATTGTGTGATTAATACCTGTACCTTAGATGAATGTGATATGTACGAAAATGGATTTTTACAAGAAGGCTAAAAAGTTTTTGCAAAATAGACCACATTAAATGAAAACCTGTATAAAGAAAAGTTTCTTTATACAGGTTATTTTATTGTACGGATATTAAAATAAGATGAATGTTCTTTTGTACAAAATAAGGCCCTACACTTGATGTCTATAAACTTTCCTTATATTGCAATTGATAAAGCTTATAATAAATGCCTTCCATCTCTAAAAGTTCTTGATGACTTCCCATTTCCCTTAACTGACCTTTATGAAGAACCATAATCTTATTGCAATTTTGGATTGTCGATAATCTATGGGCGATTGCAATGGAAGTTCTTCCTTGAATTAACTTTACAACGGCATCTTGAATTAGCTCCTCAGTTTCGGTATCGATGTTTGAGGTGGCCTCATCTAAAACTAAGATGGAAGGATCTGTAGCGAGGGCCCTGGCAAAAGCAAGGAGCTGCCTTTGACCAGAAGATAAGGTAGAGCCTCTTTCCATTACAGGCTCGTCATATTGATTTGGTAGCTTTTCTATGAAATTGTGAGCATTGACATACTGGGCTATTTCCTTCATTTTCTCAGTTGAAATTTCAGTGTTATTTAAAAGGATATTGTCCTTGATCGTGCCTGTAAACATAAATACATCTTGTAGCACGACACCGATATTTTTTCTGAGCGTAGAGAGTGGAATGTCCTTAATATTAATACCATCGATTAATATTTCCCCTTTTTGAATGTCATAGAATCGATTCATCAGGTTGATGATGGAAGACTTGCCAGCGCCTGTAGCTCCTACGAAAGCAACAGATTCTCCAGCGTTTATTTTAAAGTTGATATTTTTTAACACCCAGTCTTCATGATTGTAGGCGAACCAAACATTCTTAAATTCGATGGTTCCTTGTAAGGATTCAATCTGTACGGGATGATCTGGATTTTCAATGTCAGCCTCCTTATCAAGCAAGGCAAATATCCTTTCGGAAGAAGCCATGGCCGACTGGAGAATATTATATTTTTCAGTTAAATCATTGATTGGCTGAAAGAACTGTTTGATGTAGTCAATGAAGGCAACTAAAACACCGAATTGCAGAGAACCTCTGATGACATTGCCGCCGCCATACCATATGATAATGGCGATACCCATGGATTTTAGGACTTCCATCGAAGGACGGAATATGGAAAAAATGAAAATTTCTTTTTTATTCGCTTCTAAATATTCTCGATTAAAGGTGTCAAATTGCTGGGCCTGTTGTTTTTCTCTCTTAAAAATATGAACGGTTTTCATTCCAGTAAAATTTTCATTCAGCGTGGAATTAATTTGTGCCAGCTTGATTCGTACTTCTCGATAAATTTCCCTGATCTTAATACGGAAGATTGCCGTAGCCAGTAAAATCAGTGGAATTACGATGAAGGATAGCAGGGCTAATTGAACATTCATACGGACCATAATAATGACAACACCTAAGAGTATAAATAAATCCTTGAACATCGTAATTAGAACCTGGCTATACATCTCCTGCAATGTTTCGGTATCATTGGTAACTCTAGTGACCAATCGCCCAACTGGATTTTTATCAAAAAAGCTCAAGGACATACCCTCCAAATGGGTAAATAGTTCCTGCCGAATATTCAATACAATTTTATTACTGGTATAATTTAGCAGATAGGTCTGTGCATAGTTCAGCAGAAATCCAATGATGACCAAAAGAAAATAGATGAAAGCAATTTTTCTGATGGATAGAACATCCTCTTTTCTAAAGGATTGAATCTCTTCCAAAGTCAATTTCCTCCCATGAAAGCTGCGGTCTTCATTCTTTAGGTCTAATATAAATTCGCCATTGGTTTCCACAATTTCGAATTCGGAGCTTTGGAGATCAACGTAACCATCGATTAAGAAGATATCCTGTCCATATTTGATTAGCTGTGCTATTTCCATAGAGGAACTTTGGTTTACGGCTTCCATATTTTTTTGTATGACATAATAACGATCTTCAAATAAAATAGCAGATTTATTTTCTGGAGCCTGATGGTACACTTCGATGGGTTTGTCATAAACATTGATATAGTCATCAATGGCAATTTTTATTAAATAGGGTCCAGCGAGATCAATGCCAGCGATGATTACAACAACAAGAATACATGTTAGCAACCATGTCCAATAGGGCTTGGCATAAGATAAAAGCCTTGCCATTAACTTAGAATCGTAGGCCTTCCCTAGAACTTCTTCTTGATTAATATCCCTCATTTTTACACCCCTAACGATTTATTCACTCAGTATTTTTTCTTCCAGTAGCTGTTTTTGATAAAACTCATAATAAAGATATCGATTGCTTAATAATTGGGCATGGCTACCTTTTTCAACGATTTTACCTTCGTCTAATACGATAATTTCATCACAATCCTTAATTGTAGATATTCGATGGGCAATCAAAATCGTTGTTTTATTTTTCATTTCTGATTTTAGTCCTGCTAAGATTTTCTCTTCTGTGTTGGTATCTACAGCGGATAAAGAATCATCAAAAATTAATATTTTCGGTTGTTTTATAAGAGCTCTTGCAATGGAAGTTCTCTGCTTCTGTCCACCAGAAAGTGTAACGCCTCGTTCGCCGACGAAGGTTTCATAACCATCTGGGAAGCTGACAATATTATCATGAACCTGAGCAACTTTTGCAGCCCTAAGGACATCTTCCCTAGAAAAGTGATCCACGCCGAAACCGATGTTTTCTTCCAGTGTTGTGGAAAATAAGAAGCTGTCCTGATCCACGTAGCCGATATTCTCTCGAAGGGATTGGAGTTGAATATGATGAATCGGATTATGATCCAAATAAATAGTGCCAGATTCTAAATTATAGAGCCTTAAGAGGAGATTGATGATGGTGGTCTTACCACTACCGGTTTTACCGATAATACCGAGACTGCTGCCGGAGGGTATATGAATTGAAAAATTTTCTAAGGCGTTATACGCTGCATTGGGATATTTGAAGGTAACATCATCAAATATAATATCCCCTTTAAAATCACTGAGGACTATGGCATTTTTTGCATCAAATATTTCTGGCTTTTCCTCTAGTATTTTATTAATACGCTCCATGGAAGCGGCCCCTCTTTGCAGCAGATTAATAACCCATCCCAATGCCATCATTGGCCAAATGAGAAGAGAAAGATAACTATTAAAGGCAACGAAATCTCCCAAGGAGATTTTTCCGTAGATAACCAAGGTGCTTCCATAAAGCATAGAAATTACGAAGCTTAGAGATGCCATAAGCTGAATAAAGGGATGGAACATTCCGGATATTTTTACTAAGGACATATTTTTATGAAACAGTAGCATATTTTTATAATTAAATTTCTTTATCTCTGCCTCTTCCTGAACGAAGGATTTTACTACACGGATTCCAGCGAAGTTTTCCTGGACCACATCGGTAAAAGCAGAGAAGGCTTCCTGGACCCCTTTAAATTTAGTGTTGATGGTTCGACCGAATCTCCAAATTGCAAAAGCAAGTATGGGAAGTGGTGCCAAGGAAAAAATAGTTAAACGTAAATCTGTAGTAGCGGACATCATAAAAATGGCGATGGCCGTCATGAAGATGGCGTCCGTAATCATAACAACGCCAGAACCTAAAGCCATTCGGATGGCACCGATATCGTTTGTAGCATGAGCCATCAAATCTCCTGTCTTATGGGTATTATAATAATTGGTTGATAGGGTTTGAAGATGGGTGAACAGCATATTTCTAAGTTCATATTCTAGCTTTCTTGAAACGACAACAATATACATTCTCCAAAGATAGCGAAAAATTGCAGTAGCAATCCCGATGGCGATTATGTATCCAGTGTATCTCAGAAGATCATTTACGGTTAATAAACCTGCAGCGATATCATCTGTAAATCTTCTGAGCACTTCTGGAACTAACAATTGAGTGATATCTACAGCTAAAAGCCAAAAAATGCCCAGTATATAGGACCACTTGTTCTTTAACAAGAAATCTTTCAGTGTTTTAAAATGCTTCATAATGGAATCCCTCCAGATATTTTGAGTTGCTAAATAACATTAATTCTATAAATTTTTTGGAAATCCTTCTATGGTAGACTGATTCCCTTATAAGTTTAAGCAATATCCATTCTAGGGATACATATTTTAAGGATAAATTAGCAAAATAAGTGTAAGGAGGTGTTGTATATGAATTTAAACACAAAAGATATGATTACAAAAAAACTCTTAGATGCTCAGGAAATGGTTCGAGATTTTGAGATGTTCTCTAAGAAAACGGAGGATCGAGAAGTCGCCAATCTGTTTAAAAGCTTTGCAGAGGAAAGTGGTATGCAAGCGAGAGAACTTCAAAAATTGGTAGATAAGTATCATTAGAAACGATCCTCTATAAAAATAGTGCTCCGCTTTAAATGAAAAAGCATGTATGAAGAAATATTTAAAGTTTCTTCATACATGCTTTTCTATTAAGGAAAAAATATGGCAAGATAATTTAAGTAGGTAGTAATAATAGGAGAAGCTGGTATAATATAAGAATAAATTAGATTATAAGGATGCTGATAATCAATGAAACATTTTGAAAATATTAATATTTCTAAGGAAAGAGGGGAGCACTTATATATCCAGCTTTATAAGGCCATTAAGGATCTTATTATTGAAGGAAAGCTCGATAAAGATGAAAAATTGCCGCCCATACGTAAATTAGCAGAAATTTTGAATGTTAACAATGTTACGGTGGTAAATGCATACCATATTTTACAGGAAGAAGGACTTGTGTATAAGAAAATGGGAAGTGGAACCTATATTTCGCCAGATTTCCTTACCTACGCCTCGGAAGAAAAGGAAAATAGCAGGATCACTTCCTTTTCATTAATGGAGCAGGGACAAATACAAATTAACTCAGATATGATTAATTTTGCCAGTGCTGCACCTAAGGCCGAATTATTCCCAGTGGAGGATTTCAAAAAAGCTATAAATGAAGTTTTAGATCGGGACAAAGGAAATGCCTTTGACTATCAAGAGATACAAGGATATCTACCTTTAAGAGAGAAGCTGATAGCGTACGTCCGTCGGTATGATATCGTGGCAGATATAAATATTTTACAAGTGATTTCTGGTGCCCAACAGGGTATCGATATTATTGCGAAGGCATTGCTAAACTATGGGGACTCCGTTATCGTAGAAAGTCCTTCCTATACAGGAGCAATGGCTTCTTTTAAATCCAGGGGTGCTAAAATCATTGATGTTAATATGCTGTCCGATGGAGTTGATATTGAAGACCTCGAAAGAAAAATACGTATTTTCCAACCAAAATTTTTATATCTAATGCCCAACTTTCAAAATCCTACAGGAATATCCTATAGTCGCAGTAAAAAAGAAAAAATTATGGAACTCTGTAGGCAGTATTCTATTTATGTAGTGGAAGACGATTATCTGAGCGATTTAAATTTCTATTCTAAAGATAATACCACATTAAAAAGTTTAGACAGAGATAATGAATATGTAATTTATATCAAGAGTTTTTCTAAAATACTGATGCCCGGCTTAAGATTGGGCTTTTTAATAGCACCCACCATATTCTATGATAATTTAATTTTTGCAAAACATTCTTCGGATATTTCCACTTCAGGACTTTTGCAGCGAACACTGGAGCTATATTTTAAAGGCGACGCTTGGGATAACCATATTCAGCATATTGAAGAGGAGTATAAAAGCAGCTTTGACGTTATGGTCCGTTGTATTGAACAGTATATGCCGAAAGAAGTTCACTGCATTCAGCCAAGCGGTGGCGTAAATTTTTGGTTTCGATTACCAGATTCTATTTCCACCAAAGAATTATACGAAGACGCCATCAATGAAAATATTGCTTTAGCACCAGGAAGTTTATTTTTTCTCAATGAAAAGGACGATTGTCACTTTAGATTGAGCATCGCATCGCTGAATCATCAGGAGATCGAGGAAGGGACGATAAAAATAGGAAAAATCGTTAAAAACTTATTAAATGGGGGTAATAATAAACTAAATAAAGAACGATATCGACCCATATTATAGATTAAAAAGATTATATTATAAGAAGGTGAGTGCTGATGGAAACAATTAAAATTATATATAATCCCGATTCGGGAAGACAGATTGCACACAGGAATCTACCAGTTTTAGTTGATGTTTTAGTGAAAAATAATTATTATGTAAAAGTATTTCCTACGCAAAAACAATACGATGCAACAAGGGCTGCCTCCCAGGCATGCAAAGATGGTGATGATATTATTATATCCTTTGGTGGCGACGGTACCGTGAATGAAGTTGTCAATGGCATGATGGAAAATGACTATCGGCCGAAGCTTGCCATCTATCCGGCTGGTACAGTAAATGACTTTGCAAACTATCTGCAGATACCTCGCAATATAGAAGAATTTGCCCAATTAATTCTACAGAAAAATACGATTTTATCGGATGTTGGTCGGGGAGGAGAGCGATATTTTTTAAATGTTGCAGCGGCAGGATTACTTACAGATGTGGCATATAAGGTTTCCTCTGAATCGAAAAGCATTCTAGGTAGATTTGCCTATTATTTTGAGGGTATAAGAGAGATACAAAGACAAATGTTCGATCCCATTAAAATAAAAATAACCTATGGCGATATCGTAGAAACGAAGGAGGTTCTCTTTTTTATCCTAGCAAATAGTGCTTCCGTAGGTGGTTTTAAATTTATAGCGCCAGAAGCTAGTATTAATGATGGCAAATTGGACTTAATGATTGTAGAAAAAGGGGAGCTCATGGATACGGCAAGTATATTCGTAAAAGCTCTGGTGGGAAACCACACACAGCATCCGAATCTAAAGTATGTTCAGGTAGATAGTATACGGATTGAATGTGAAGAAGAAATATTAATGGATCTAGATGGAGAACAATATGGAAAGCTACCCATGGATTTTAAGGTGGAAAAGCAAGCCATTCCGATCATTGTTCCATAGAAATTTTATACTTAAAGCATAAAGGAAGTTGTTAAAAAAATGTAATGTTTATGATAGAATAAATAGAGTATTTTAACAGGAGGACGGATATGAAAGAAGCTAGGTACGATGACAATATCATAGAAATAGAAAGAGAGATTCGGTATTTGTGTACTAAAATCAAACAAAAGGGGAGAGAGATTTTAGCGGACTTTTCAATTACACCACCCCAGTTTGAGGCCCTACAATATCTAAATAATTGTCAAGGAATTACCATTGGAGAATTGAGTAATAAGATGTTTTTAGCTTGTAGCACGGTAACGGATTTAGTAGATCGGATGGAAAAAAACGATTTAGTGAAAAGGGTTCGGGATGAGAAGGATAAAAGAGTGGTACGGCCACAAGTTTCAGAAAAGGGCTATCAATTGATTGAAGAAGTTTTGCACGCCAGAAGGAATTACTTGGCAGACGTTATGAAAGATGTCAGTGAAAAAGATAGAAAGTTCATTTTAGATGGAATCACGATGATTTATGAAAAATCTGTAGAAGATATATAGAGAATATGAAAATATTAAGGATGTGCTGAGTTGGAATTAATTAATAGTCGATATAAAATTTTAAATTGTATAGAGCAAGATCATTATTACAGCCAATATGTGGTGTTGGATCTGATGAAAAAAGGAGAAAAATTCATATTGAATTTAGTCCAAAACACCCAGGATGCAAAACCATTTATTGAATATTGCTCCAACAACTTCTATGAAATTTCATCGTATAGTCAAGAAAGTATATTAAATATCTATAGCTATGGAATTGTGGAAACCATAGATGATAAGTTGATTGAAGAGATGATATTCTTTTATACAACGGAATATGTAGAAGGAATGAGCCTATTAGATTTAAAAGAGCCTTTAGATCAGTTGGCATTGTATGAAGTGTACAAACAACTGTCTAGAGCGTTAGATTATTTGCATTTCCATGGTATCGTCTATAAATATATTGGTGTAGAGACCGTTAAAATAATAAAGAAAGACGACAGGGTTATGGTAAAGCTGGCAGATATCATCAGTACCCATCGAATGGAAGTCTTTAATAACTATTTGCATCCTTTAACACGTATTTTTTTATCGCCAGAAACTTGGTCTTATCCGATCAATTCAAGCTCAGACATCTATTCCTTAGGCTCCTTAATGTATTATTTACTGACATTAAGCTACCCAAATGGTAAAGACTTAGAACAACATCTTAAAAATATGGAGGGACATAGCATAGAACGCAAACTATTGATGATGATTCAAAATATGACCAGAAAAGAAGCTCACAATAGATATCGAACCCTCCATGAATGCAATGAAGATATTGTGAAAATTTATGGCACCAACGAGGTTATTGAAAATTTAAAGGATATTGATAAAATTAACTTCCAGACATCCATTATTGGTAGGGATCATGAAATAAAGCAGGTTTTAGAGATCTGTGATGTTGGTAGAGGCAAACTGAATAAATTTACAAAAAATTTAGTTCTTGTAAATGGAGATAAAGGAATCGGAAAAACAAGATTTTTAAAAGAGATTAGCCACTTGATGAAATGGAAAAAATACAAAACCTTCCATATTGACATTCATAGCAATCAATATAGTTCTAGGGACATCATAAGTGCTATAGTAAAGCAGTATATCAAAATTTCTCCAGAAGAATATATTGAGAAATATGGTCTAGAGCTGGTGAAACTGGTTCCTGAACTGGGCGTAACAAGAAAAATCATTCCTTCTTCGGCGTTACCCAGTGAACAGGAGAAACTTAGACTTTATGATAGAACCGCCAATTTTATTTTAGATGTATCCATCGCCCATCCCTCTGCAATATTATTGGACAATTTTGATTCTTCCGATGGCTTTATTGTAGAGTTTGTAGACTATCTGCTCAATCTAAATAAAGTCAAAAATGCACCTATTTTATTGGTATTGGCCTATCGGGAGGATAATTTTGACTTTATTGAATATGCAGATTACATCTACCGGTGGAATTTAAACAACGCACTCAATATTAAATTAAGCCGACTGACCATAGAAGAAACATCGAAAATGGTCAAGCACATTTTAGGCTGGCATAAAGAGCCTTTAAGATTTGCCACTCGGCTCATGAAGGATACGGAAGGCAATCCAAGCTATATCGAAGAGGTTATGAAGGAACTGTATACACAACAGATTATAACCTTTAACTATAGCACTCAATACAGAGGGTTTGCACCCCATATCGCCATCGATGATTATAATGAAATTGTCATATCTAAAAATGTGGATGAATCCATTGTAAAGCAGCTCCAGTCCCTAGACAAAAAACTAAGGGAGATATTAGAAATCGTTTCCTTATTTAATACATCCATCTCCAGAGATATTATTATCAGTATGATTGGTAGTGAAAATGAAGATTTCGAACATATTTTATTGCAACTGACACAATTAAAGATCTTAAATGAAAAATTTGATGACTGGGGCTATACCTATGGCTTCTACAATCAAGACTTTAAAAAGCAAATATACAGAAGTATTGAAGAGCATAGAAGAAATGATTTACATATTAAAGCCAGTATAGTGCTAGAAGAGCTCTACATGAAGGAAGATCGGGAAAATAAGGATGAACTTATATTTCATTTGATACAGTCGGGACAGAATGACCGTTCCATAGACTATTGTATCGAATCTGGTATTGGTATGTTGAAAATTTTTGCTTACGAACAAGCCTATACGATTTTTATGCAAGCACTTGAATTGTTAGAGGATGATAGGGACCCAAGGAAGCTTTCTGTGCTGCTCCATCTTGGAGAAATTAATCAAAAGCTGATAAAGAACAAGGAATCCATCTCCTATTTAAGCAATGCGATGAAGTTGGCAAAAATACAACATAAAATGGAAGAATATATTGATGCTAAAACCAGTATTGGACTCATTTATTCTATACGGAATGAATTTCAATCTGCTCAAACGTACTTTATGGAATCTATAGAAGAGGCCACTGAAATTCAATATTTTGATGGTGTAATGAAGGCTGCCTATTCTTTAGGGAGAGTCTATATGAGTACAAGAGACTTGGAAAAAATGAAATGTATCATCGATCAATACTATAATTATGCGCTGGATCAGAAAAACATATACTACATGGGGATGTTTATCGGATTAAAGGGGATCGTAGAGTACTTCCAAGAGAATATAGAAACTGCGTTAAGTTATTTTGAACGTGCCGTAGAATATTTAGAATCTGTAAATAAGATAGAGGAAACAGCAAGGCCCATCAATAACATTGGGGTTATCTATAATGATCATTTTCAAGATACTCATACAGCAAGAGAATATTACCAAAGGGCTTTGACGATTTCTGAGCAATATCGTATAGCCGATGGGATCATTACGTTTAGCAACAACTTGGCAGAAAGTTATCGCTTAGAGCATAATTATCAGGAAGCCATCGATGTATTGATCAATACGAGTTTAGGGATGGCGCTGGAATACGAAGATGAAATGTCGACCATACTGGTATATATTAGTTTGATTACAAGCTATACCAGCGTCGGAGAATATAGGGAGGCCTATGAATATTTACTAAAAGCAGAGAAATTGCTTAAAAATAACAAGTGTAAAACCCATCAATTATATTTTGAAAACTTCCTTGAAGTGGCCATTGAGCTGTATATAGCATTGGGTGATTATGAAGAAGCTTTCCGGATCATCGATCAGTTTCATCGAGAATTTCCATATGCAGAAGCTTCTATGAGGTTGCGAGTTCGAAAGCTACAGTATTTTGCAAAGCATCAATCTTCTAAGGATGTCACACCAGGAGAGCTTTTGGAGCTGGTGGCTGAATACCGATATACTTCATATATTCGTGATAGAAGGACGATTTTGTTAGAAGCAGCAGAACATTTTGCGAGGCAATCCATGTTTGAAGAATGCAAGGAACTATTGGATGAGGATCATGGCTTGTCCAGCCTCGTGGACAATCGGTACTATACCTTAATTCGAAATTACGTTGAAAGTTTTCTTCTAAACAATGAAGAGCAAATTAGTGCCTTAGAGAATTTACTTTTACACTATGCTAATGAGGGAGATGAATTCAATGAGGTCAAATGGAAAATAAATATGAAGCTCGGTATTTTATATATACAGTCGAAGGCCTACTACAGATCCATTAGTAGATTTTTAACGGCTTTAGATTTGATTTATAAATTATATATGAAGGTACCTGTGGAGTACAGAAAGTCCTATTTAATGAAGGATGATAAATTCCTTGTGAAAGTTTTCCTATCGAAGATGGAAAAGCTGATCCACACAGAAGTTGTAGCTTTAACTGAAAAAAGTGATCGTATTTGCTGTGAAAAGTATAAAGCGTGGTTTTGCAGTGAAGAACGACTGGATGAATTTTTCGATGTTGTTGGGCTTCAGAAGATTATCAATAGCAGAAATTTCTATGATATTGCAGTAGAGTACTATGACACCTTAACTGAAAATACCATCAAAAGTGTGGAACAACTGATTGCCTCTCTAACGGAGGATAATGTTTATAATCTCAATATTTTTCTTAAATTTGTTGGGCGCGTTACCTTGGCATCAAAGGGTGCCATCATCGACGACCACGGTTATAAAATCATCACCTCTTTTGGTGAAAACATTCCAAAGGAAAAGTTGAATAGCATATTGGAGAGTATCCCTAACATCAACAAGGAAGTTTTTATCAAAAACGATTATAGCCAAAACACAGAATTTAATAGAGATTATTTTGAAAACGATATTCGTTCCATTATCTGTTTGCCTATATACAAGGATATTGGAGTTAACGATGAAAGCGATATTTTTGAAAATGATCGAAGAACCAATCGAATAACTCAAAATAAAATTATAGGTTATTTGTACTTAGACAACGATAAGGCTTTGGGCAACTTCACCAATGAAAGCTTGATGTTCTGTAAAAATATTTTACCTTTAGCAGGTATATTGCTCACCAATCGAAATCTAGCAATGATATCGAATATTGATAGAATGACAGGAGCTTACACGAGAAAATACTTTGAACAAATTTTTGACGAGGAAATAGAACAAGCGAAAGAAAGCAATCAGCCCCTTTCGATTATCATGCTAGATATTGACCACTTCAAAAATGTAAATGATATTTATGGACATCAGAAAGGTGATAATATTCTCACAGAAGTAGGAAGAATCATTAAAAGTAATATTCGCTCTACAGACCATGTGGGGAGATATGGTGGCGAGGAATTTGTAATCATTCTGCCAAATACAAGCAATATGGATGCATTCCATGTTGCTGAAAAAATTAGACTCAAGGTTCAAAGCACAAATTTACTTGGAAAAGCTGAAGTATTGACCATAAGCTGTGGCATATCCACTTTTCCTATCGATTCCAACAAGCAATTGCAAATTATAGAAAAAGCAGACCAAGCACTGTATCATGCGAAGGAAAATGGAAGAAATCGAAGTGTTCGATGGGATAAAGAAATTATTTTAAGTAGCAAAAGGGTGGATAAGCTTGCGGGAATCGTCACAGGGAATAATGTACAAGACCAGAGAAATGTTTTGGCCATTACTGAGATCATCAACTTAATCGGCAGTAGCAAAACGGTGGACGAAAAAATATTCACTGCCATAGGACGACTGATCGAAATTTTAGAGGCGGAAGAAGGAATGATCGTCACCGTCAAAAATAATAAAATTGATAAAAAGTATTATCGAAGGCAGTTTATTGAAGATTGGGCCTCTCCCTTCGTATTTAATGAATTTTTGATCCGGCGATGTATACTGTCTATGGAAGGGAGATACATCATTGATTGGGACAATATCAGTGATGTGGATCCATTGACGAATACGCCGAATTGGAAGTCCGTCATCGTAATTCCTGTTGTTGTGAATCAAGAAGTGTGCGGTGTCATTTATTTAGCTGTCCCAATTAAAGAAAAAGAATTTGATTATGCAGAATATAATTTAGTTGAAGTTACGAGTCATGTGGTTGGAGCGATTTTAAAGATCAGCGAACCGTCAGTGTTGTAGAAAAAAAGAGATGCTAGCATCTCTTTTTTTGATTGAAACTGGTTTGTGAAACAATAGGAAGCAATAAATCAAGGAGAGTTCAAATACAAACAATGTCAATTTTATGGACTGGAAAAAAGTTAAAATTGTGAAATGGTACTGGAGGTTCTTCTATTACAGTTTGTTAAAAATAAAAAAGAGGTATATAATTATTTTTATAGAATATTAAAATAAATAAGAATATAGTTTCAATTCAATTTATAATGACCAGCGTATTACCAATTCAATTTGTAGGAGGTATGTCATGAAGAAGATTATGATTGACGGGGAACAATTAACTTTACAGGATATCATTCATGTAACGAGAAATTTCTATGAGATTGAGCTATCTGAAGATGCTAAGAATAGAGTTCGCAATAATCGCAAAGTAGTGGACCGCTATGTAGAAGAGGAAAAGGTGGTGTATGGAATTACTACCGGCTTTGGAAAATTTAGCGATGTGGTTATTTCTAAAAGTGAAACGGAAGCACTGCAACGAAATCTAATTATTAGCCATGCTTGTGGTGTTGGCAATCCTCTGGAAGAAGACGTGGTTCGAGGAATTATGCTACTCAGAGCCAATGCTTTGTCTAAGGGATATTCTGGTATAAGGCTGGAAACATTGAGTACTTTAATCGAAATGCTGAACAAGGGTGTTCACCCTGTAATTCCAGAAAAAGGCTCCTTGGGTGCAAGTGGAGATTTAGCACCCCTATCCCATATGGTATTGGTACTAATCGGAGAAGGAGAAGCAATCTACCAAGGGAAGAGAATGAGTGGAAGAGAGGCTATGGAGGCCGCTGGAATAAGGCCTGTGGTGCTAACTTCTAAAGAAGGACTAGCGCTGATCAATGGAACACAAGTAATGACTGCCATAGGGGCTTTAACCGTATACGACGCAATCAACTTATCAAAAATTTCTGATATTGCTGCGGCATTAACGATAGAAGCTCAAAGGGGTATTGTCACTGCATTTGACAAGAGGGTTCACGAAGTAAGACCTCATGCAGGGCAAATATCCTGTGCTGAAAATTTAAATCGACTTTTAGAAGGCAGTACTTATACTACAAAACAAGGGGAAATAAAGGTTCAAGATGCGTATACATTGAGATGCATACCGCAAATCCATGGGGCATCTAAGGATGCGATCCAATACGTTGAAAACAAAATTAACATAGAAATTAACTCTGCTACAGACAATCCATTAATTTTTTCAGAAGATAATGATGTGATCTCCGGAGGAAACTTCCATGGACAACCAATGGCCCTTTCCTTTGACTTTTTAGGCATCGCTCTAGCGGAAATCGCCAATGTATCTGAAAGAAGAATCGAGCGATTGGTAAACCCGCAATTAAGTGGATTACCAGCGTTTCTAACGGAAAAAGGCGGCTTGAACTCTGGATTTATGATCACCCAATATTCTGCAGCAGCTTTAGTATCGGAGAACAAAGTCCTAGCCCATCCAGCCAGTGTGGATTCTATTCCTTCCTCTGCAAACCAAGAAGATCATGTATCCATGGGAACCATCGCTGCAAGGAAAGCAAGAGAAATCTATAAGAATGCAGTCAATGTTGTTGCCATAGAGCTGATGGCGGCGGCGCAAGGTATCGACTTCTATGAAGGTTATACTTTGGGGGAGGGTACTCAAATAGCTTATGATACCATCCGAAATAAAGTTTCAAAGCTACAGGAAGATCGAGTGATGTACTTCGATATCAATCAATGTGCAAATTTAATTTTTAGTGGTGAATTAATTGAAGCAGTAGAAAAAGCAGTGGAATTACAATAGTAGAGGGTGTGAAATATGAACATTGATGTATGGATTAAAAATATAACGCAGCTGGTAACGGTTCAGGCCCATGGGAAACCCAAGAAAGGGAAGGAGATGCAGGATGTTGGCATCATCCAAGATGGATGGATTGCGGTTGCAGGAGATCGAATCGTTGGTATTGGCAGTGGAGAGATATCTGCCGACTTTCAAGTCGGAGAGAACACTGTAATCATCAGTGGGGAAGGGAAAACGGTTACACCGGGGCTCATAGATCCCCATACTCATTTGGTTCATGCAGGGTCTAGAGAAAATGAGCTGGCCTTGAAATTAAAAGGTGTCCCTTATCTGGAGATCCTGAAACAGGGTGGCGGCATCTTGAGTACAGTCAATGCAACGAAAAAAGCTACCATGGAAGAATTGGTAGCGCAATCGAAAAAGAGTCTTGATAGAATGCTGTCCTACGGTGTAACCACAGTGGAGATCAAGAGTGGCTACGGATTGGAATTGGAAGCAGAAATCAAACAACTGGAAGCCATCCATAGATTACAACAGCAGACACCGATGGACTTAGTTTCTACATTCATGGGAGCCCACGCGATTCCAAAGGAATATAAAGAAAACCCAGAGGAATTTATAGATTTAATTATAGAAGAGATGCTTCCAGCAATTAAAGAAAAGAATTTAGCTGAGTTTTGTGATGTATTCTGTGAGGAAGGTGTATTCTCCGTAGATCAGACCAGAAGAATATTAGAGGCCGCTCGAAGTCTTGGCTTTAAGAATAAAATTCATGCGGATGAAATCGTACCATTGGGTGGTGCTGAATTGGCCGCAGAGCTTCAAACAATTTCTGCGGAGCATCTGATGGCTGCTAGTGAAACGGGTTTGAAGATGATGGCAGAAAGCAACGTAGTTCCGGTAGCATTGCCAGGAACATCCTTTAATCTGGCTACAGGAAAATATGCGGATGCACGCAAAATGATCGAATACGGCTTACCCGTTGCTTTGGCAACGGATTATAACCCGGGAAGCTGCCCTACTGAAAATATTCAGCTCATTATGAGTATTGGGTGCCTGTATCTGAAAATGACGCCAGAGGAAGTAATCAGTGCCGTTACTATCAATGCGGCGGCTGCCATTGATAGAACACAGGAAATCGGTAGTATTGAAGTTGGGAAAAAAGCAGATATCACCATATTTGATGCGCCGAATCTATACTATATTCCATACCACTTTGGTGTGAATCACGTAGATACTGTATTGAAAAGTGGGAAAATTGTCGTTGAAAAAGGCAATGTAATCTAATGATATAAAGGGACCTAAAATACTTAGGTCCCTTTAACGTTCTAATCTTGGCTATTCAAATAATCCATGACCCTATCCAGCTTTGCAAGCTGCTCTTTATTTAATAAAGGTCGGATCCTATCCACCATTTCTTCGTGGTTTGGAACGGCATGCTTCAGTCTGGAAAGTTCTGCCAGAGCTTCTTCTTCTGATACATTGCTATATTGATTAAATAATTCCATCGCCTTCTGATAATCCTCTTCAGATACCATATTTTTTACCTCTTGAAGTTTTTTGTAATCACCAGATTTAAAAGCTCGTAAAAGTTCATTTAATTTTTTAGAATCCATTATTCTCCCTCCTGAATAATAATTTTTAGAATCCTTCATTGATATCGGTAAAAGCTTTTCCGTATATAGATATGCACTATAATTGTATTTTGCCACTAAATATATCAATAAAAATATAAAAACTAATAAAACAATTTTACTGGAATATACATATACTATATAACAGGTCAAATTTTGAAGGAGGTCAACGATGGATAAAGAAGAAAAAAAGTTGCAGATTCAGCCCAACTGGTTACTGTTCTTCTTATTTCTAATTTTTTTATCACGCAATGACACTAAAAAATTAGATATGGAAAGAATGAGCTTAGCCGATTTAGATAAAAAGGCAAAATTTTTGAACCGAATCAAAGGCTACATGGAGCCAGAGGAGCAATACGTTCTTCATGGAGCAGAAACCATACTCCAGATCATCAAAAATTTGAAGGTATTAACAGATCCGCCGCGGATTGCAGCAGCAGGTGTAAGGTACCCTTCATTAACATTGGAAGATCGAAAACGAAATCTGCTGATAGATATCAGTGAATTTCTTGAGGATGAAAAAAAGCTTTTGGTTCATCAGGCCGTAGATTTTGATATTAAGGTGAAAACCTTAGAGAAAAAATTGAAAGAAATACATAGTATCAGCCAAAAGGGAAATTTTTTGTCAAATATCCATGAATATATTGAGGTTGTAGAACCATTACTAACACTTGATGCTCAAGAAAAGGCGGCAGATCTCAAAAAATTACTATCTGTTGTAAACGTAGTAGGAACATTAAGAAACAAGGAAAATTTTGAAGTATTGGATATTGTTGAATTGGTTCAACCGTTTATTCCGAAGGAACAACGGGAGTCTTTAGGAAAGATGGTTCAGCTATTCCAAATCGTCAATGCAGTTCAAAGTGATGTACCAGAAGATATACCCGAGGAAATGGATGTTCTGGGTAATGAATCTGTAGAGAACAATGAACAAATATAGCTTTTAAATTATAAAATATTAAGTTAAATTGATAGAATTCATGGTATAATATATAGTAATTTATATGGAAAATCAGCATATCGCATTTAAACAAAGAAAATTGGATGAGATATCTTATCAAATAATTTGAAACTAGGGCTGGAATGCCTATTGTTAAAATTTAATTTTATTATAAAATAATAAGGTAGGAGTGTTATAAGTGGTATCAAAAGAAAAAATAAACAGAATTAATGAACTGGCTAGAATTGCAAAAGAAAGAGTACTGACGAAATTAGAGGAAGAAGAACAACAAATTTTGCGTAAAGAATATATCGAGGCATTTAGAAAATCCTTTAGAAAGCAATTGGATAATATAGAATTGGTAGACTAATATGGAACAGGGGGATGAAATATGTCGGATAAACAATACGTTATTTTTAAATTAGACAAGGAAGAATATGCAATCGACATCAACAATGTTAATGAAATTAGTGAATACGTAGAATGTACAAAAGTTCCCAATGCACCAAGCTTTATTAATGGGATTATCAATTACAGGGGAAATGTGGTTCCTGTCGTCAATTTAAGAGAAAAATTTGAGCTTCCTTTTTCAGAAGTAAGTGAAAATACTAGAATTATCATTTTTGTTATGAAAGGAAAGCAAATCGGCATATTGGTTGACGATGCTTCTCAAGTAATTACAATCAACGACAAGAACATTGAAGAGGCTCCCAGTATTATCGTAAATACAGAGGAAAAATTTATCAGCGGTATTGGGAAAGTTGACAATCGTATGATCATCATCTTGGATATGGAAAATCTTCTGAATGAAGAAGAGAAAAACGCTGTTGACCGTATGAAAATTTAATATGGAATTTTCAATATCTTGTAGATAAGCGGATTAAAATGACACTATATGTTGTGAAGTTTTTTAAAAATCCACGAAGATAAACTAAATTTTGCACGCTCTTTTGTTTATAATTACTTATGTAAGAATATAAACGAGGGGGATGAACAATGAAGCGGGTTTTTATGATTTTTTTATTCATTATTATGATTGTTTCTTATGAGAATGTTATTTTTGCATCTTACAATGAAGAAGTCTTTGAAGAGGATCTGTATCATCAAGTGGACGGCATTTTTAAAGAACGTATTCGGATATGGAATAATTTTTTAACGGGGCAGTATATATCGACAGATAAAATAGAAGAAGACTTAAAAAATTTTATTTCATATCCTTTAATTGAGGAAGAAATAGAAATGTATGAAAAAATGGTTGCAGAGCCCACTTCCTTTGAAATGATTTCAAAGGTCTATATTAAAGATATTGATGTCATTCAGAATAAATTAAACACAGTTCAATTAGAAGCTACGGTACTATGGGATGTTTTAGGATATTTAGATAACTACACTGAGGAATTGAATTATTGGATTGAGTTGAAGAGAGTCAATGATCGATGGATGTTGTCGGATTACAAAATAAATTAATACAAAAAGCAGCTCTGCTGTTTTTTTTGTCTATTTACTAATGAAATAACAAATAAAAAGAGGAAACATGTCACTGTATGTAGAATACTTTACAGATTAAGGCGAGGTGTTTGTAAAAGTGACCAACTTAGACGGTAAGAATATTGAAATTACGAAAATAATACAAAGAACGATGGAAGCCATTGCAGAAGGAAAGAAGGACATTTTTGAAATCTCTGAGGCATCAAGAAAAGAATACAACAACCTAAAAAAAGAGTTGGAAGATTTTCAAGTAAAGGTAAAGTCCATCCTTAAAGAGGTAGAACTCTTGGAACAACAAGAGCAAATCAGTCGAAAAGTACTGTTGGCTGTCAGTAGAAACTTTGCAACACATACGGAAGAAGATATACGAAGAGCCTATGAGACTGCAAATCAATTACAGATAAAGCTGGTATTAAAAAGACAGGAAGAAAAAGAATTAATCAAAAGAAGAAGTGATCTGGAACTTAGGCTAAAAAATGCATTGGAAATATTAAATAAGTCAGAAAATCTAATGTCAAAGGTGAGTATTGCTTTCGACTTTTTAAATGGGGACTTAAAGAACATAACGGATACGATTGAAGATATGAATTACAGGAGTTCTTTAGGCAGTAGAATTATACAAGCACAAGAGGAAGAAAGACAACGAATTGCGAGAGACATCCACGATGGACCGGCACAAACTCTAACAAATTCTGTGATAAAGACTGAACTTTGTGAAAAATTAATAGATGTAAACTTGGAAGAAGCAAAGCATGAAATCAAAGAATTAAAAAAAGGATTGAGAGAAAGCATTAAAGATATTCGAAGCATTATCTACAATCTGCACCCCATGGCATTAAACGAGATTGGATTTATACCAACAGTTCAGAGATATGCTTCGGACTTTCAAATGAATACAGATATACAGGTGGACTTAATTATATTGTCAAAAAGTGATATCAGTGATAATACGAAGACAGTTACTTTATTCAGAATTGTACAAGAAGCCTTAAATAATATTCGAAAGCATTCACAGGCCACCGTAGTGAAAATAAAAGTTGAAATGACAGTGATGGAAATCCATCTGGTGATAGAAGATAACGGCGTCGGATTTAACATAGACGACATTAAAGGAATGGACAGAAATGAAAAGGGATTTGGCATCTTAAACATGCAGGAAAGAATTGATTTATTGGATGGAAAATTTGAGATAAAGACAAAGAAAAACAACGGTACTAAAATAATAGTGAGTATACCAAATGAAAGATAGGTGTAAAAGCGTGAAAAAAATAAATGTTTTAATAGCAGACGATCATGCATTAGTGAGGCAAGGCTTAAAACAAATTATAGAATTAGAGCCGGATATCAAGGTAATCGGTTTAGCGGCAGATGGTGAAGAAGCCGTTTTAAAGACGCAGCAGCTGAGCCCTGATGTGGTTTTACTGGATATCAGTATGCCAAAACAAAACGGAATACAGACCCTAAGACGATTAAAGGATATGGATAGCACCATTAAGATCATCATGCTTACATTCCATGAAGATAGAGAATATTTATTTGAAACCATCAATTTAGGAGCCAATGGCTATGTTTTAAAGGATGCGGAGAGCGAAAGCTTAATTAAGGCCATTCGCGATGTATACCAAGGCTTAAATTATATCTATCCAACTTTGGCAACAGAATTAGTAAAAGAATTTAACCGTCGTGAAGTAAAAAGCCAGAAGCGAAATAATGAAGATGAATTAACGAGAAGAGAATATGAAGTGTTGACCTTGTTAGCAGAAGGGATCAACAATAAAGAAATCGGAGATTGCCTGTTCATCAGTGAAAAGACAGTAAAAAATCATGTATCCAATATATTTAAGAAGATCAATGTAAACGACCGTACTCAGGCTGCCATATATGCCTATAAACATAATATAAAGAAAATATAAATTTGATATAAAAGATATTTTTTTCTTCCCATATGGGATAATAAATATTATGATAGAAGTAACAAAGAAACAACAGGAGGTTTTCTAATGCAAATAATAACTGATAGTTCTTGTGATCTACCGAAGGAAATTTTAGAGGAAAATGATGTGATTGTCATTCCTTTAAACATTGAAATTGATGGCAAAAATTATGTTGACGGTGTGGATTTAACTCATGAAGAGTTTTTTGATAAAATGTCAAAATCGGAAGGGTTACCTAAAACATCTCAACCTTCTCCACAAAGCTATATCGATGCATTTAAGAAGGCAGCCCAAAAAACTGGAGAAACGCTATGTATTCACCTTTCTTCAAAATTAAGTGGTACAATGAATGGTGCCTTAATGGTGAGAGAAATGGTTGAAAGTAAAATTGAAGTTTTCGATAGTTTAAGCGGTTCATTAGGTTTAGGAATGCAGGTTTTGAAGGCATGTGAAATGAAAAAAGAAGGTGCGACCATAGAGCATATCGTCGATAAACTGAAAGAAATCAGAGAGGATATGAAGGTTGTTGTGTACCTGGAGAGCTTAGAGAATGCAGTGCGAGGTGGCAGAGTGGCGAGAGTGAAAGAAATGGTGGCAAACCTCTTAAACCTAAAGGCTGTGGTTCATGTGGAAGAAGGATATGTTAAGGTATTGAAAACCATTCGTGGCAAGAAAAGAGCAATCAATTTCATGCTGGATCAAATGGCGGAGAAAAATACAGATTTTAAAGATAAGATTATAGGAATAACGCACTGCGATTGCATAGAGGATGCAATGGCTTTAAAAGATGAGATATTAAAGCGTTTTAATCCAATTGATGTTTTAGTTACGACCATGGGGCCGGTTATCGGAACACACTCTGGTCAAGGTGGATTGCTAGTTTGCTTTTAATCAAGGATGGGAATACCCCCATCCTTATTTAAATTGTATCACTCTAAAGCTATAAGAAATACTCACAGACAAATCGCTGGAATTCAATTTCCAGTGGTGAGGGTGTTCGCTGACTATGGTATACCAAATAAAATTTTCGGCGAACATCAAGATCCTTAATCTTAAAATAATCCAGTAGCCTGTAATTGATTTCATCTTCAATGGAACGTTTCGATAGAACGGAAATCCCTAGTCCTCTTCGAATGCACTGCTTAATCGCTTCTGTATTTTCAACATGAGCGATAACCTGAAGCTGGCGAGCGTCTAATCCCACACTTTTAAGACTTTCATCGAGAAAGTTTCTTGTACCAGATCCCTCTTCTCTCAGAATCCATGGTCGATCCAATAAATCTCTCAGTGAGACTTCTCTCTGGATAGGGGAAGCGGACTCATCGTAAGGAGTTACCACAACCAATTCATCCTCCACTAATTCCACATATTTCAACTGATTATGCTGTATCTTTGCGCCTACAATGCCGAAATCGATATCTCCATTTAATATTCCCTCTACAACTTGGGAAGAATCATAATGCAGGATTGAAAAGGTAACATCTGGATATATCTTAATAAATTCACAGATCAATTCCGGTATAATATATTGCTCTGGTGTAGTACTGGATGCAATTTCAATATTACCAACAATCTTTCCTTTGAATTCCCCCAGCTTAAAGCGTGCCTTTTCTCTCAGGTTGATAATATTAACTGCATAGTCATAAAGGATTTCTCCAGCCTTCGTCAAGGATATTTTTTTGCTGGAACGATTAATCAATACTGTATTTAATTCTTTTTCAAGATTTTGTATATGACTACTTATGGTCGGTTGTGTCAAAAATAGATAATCAGCAGCTTTAGAAAAGCTTTTGAATTTAATGATCGTAACGAATGATTCTAACTGTCGGAAATCCATAAGATACCACCTTTGTATAGAAATATAATACTACATCAAAATTCTACTATTAATTGATGGAAATATCAAGAAAATATGTAAAGGAAATAAACAATGGAGTAGAAAGTAAATTTTACGACCAAATTCATATTGAGTTCATATTGATATCCTAGAATAGATATTGTTCATCACTTTAGAGAAGGAGTAGTACTGAATGGAAAATACAAAAATTATAGACGCACAGGAATTGAAAAATTTGAAGGTAGACTTAACCAGATTTTTAATGGTATATAAGTTTGGGTTAGATGAGATGAATACAAAGATTCATATCTTAAGGCAGGAATTTGAGCATATTCACGATTATAATCCCATTGAAAATGTTAAATCTAGGTTAAAATCTCCTGAGAGTATATTTAAAAAGGTTTATAGGAAGAGATGCGGCTTTTCCATACCATCCATCAAAGAGAATATAAAAGATATTGCAGGCATTCGGATTACCTGTTCATTCATTTCAGATATCTATAAAATTAGTGAAATGCTGCAAAAACAAGGAGATGTAAAGGTGATCGACTGCAAAGACTATATCAAAAACCCGAAGCCCAATGGATATAAAAGCTTACATCTGATATTAGAGATACCCGTATTTATGTCCGACAGAGTAGAGCATACTTATGTGGAAGTGCAAATCCGTACAATTGCCATGGACTTCTGGGCTAGTTTGGAACATAAAATTTACTACAAATATAATAAGGAAGTTCCTAAGAACCTACTGGCAGAACTAAAGGAGGCGGCCGATACTGTATCCCAGCTGGATAGCAAAATGGAAAGCATTCACATAGAGATGAATAAGGTGAAAGAAGCGGATAATCTTAGTGAAAATTTACATGAATTAATTATCAGCAATGAAAAATTTCGTATACCCTATGAGTTTTTAACAACCCATTTATCGTTAGGAGGCATAAAGAATGAAGCATAAAAAGAAATCGAATAAAAAAGTAATCATTGGTAGTTTAGTGGCAGTATCGGTTCTGGCAATGATTTTAATCGGTATTTTAAAACCAAAAGAAGAAAAGTTTGAAGAAGAAACTGCCAAGACACAGGATATTACCACGTATTATAGCTTTAGTGGCAACATTGAGGCAAAGGATAGCCAAATTGTGGTATCTACTACAATGCTACCGATAAAAAAATTATATGTAAAAGAGGGGGATTTTGTAAAGAAAGGTGATGTTCTATTTGTTCTAGACGATAGTAATAATGCTGCGAGCATAGACCAAGCAAAGGCTGGAGTAGAAATAGCCAAAATCAACTATGAGAAAATGGGCACTACGGCGAAGGATCAACAGCTTGAACAGGTGACCAATGCCATAGAATCAGCAAAGCTTGGTTTTAAGGAAGCGAAGACAAATCTAGACAGAATGAAGGAACTGTTTGATACGGGAGGAATTTCGGCACAATCCTTAGAGCAGGCACAAAAGGCGTATGACGGGGCTAAACTACAGCTAGAATCTGCACAACGAAATTATGCTATTGCTGAAAAAACCGTGGAACAAAATATTTTAACAGCGAAGGAACAGCTTCATCAGGCAGAAGCAAGTTTGGCGGCAGCTAGAAAACAAGTAGAAAATTTAGAGGTTACTGCAGAAATCAATGGCGAAGTTTCTGAAATTTATGTGGAAGAAGATAAAACCCTAGCAGCTGGAACAAAAATCATGGATATTGTGAACTATGACGATCTAGAGGTTAAAATAAAAGTAGATGAGTTTGACTTAAATGCCATTACAGAGGGCAAAGAAGTAACGGTTACGATTAACCCACTGGATAAGGATGTTACGGGAATCGTTTCAAAGGTATCCAAACAAGCACTCAATGTAAACGGTGTATCTTTCTTTACAGCATCCATCGATTTAGAAAAGGATAAGGATCTTCGAGTGGGTTTATCTGCCGAAGTTAAGGCAATGAATCAAAATAGCAATAAAGCAACCACTATTTCCATGAAGGCATTGCAATTTGATCAGAGTAATCAACCCTTTGTATATTATCGAGATGCGAACAATAAAGTTGTGACGAAACAGGTTTCTGTAGGAATTAATGATGGGAATATCGTAGAAATTTTAGATGGAATCAAATCTGGCGAGGTGGTGCTAATTCCATTCCAAATGAATCGAATGCCAACACCTATGAACATGGGTCCAAAGCGATAGGGGGGAGTAGATGATGCGTAAAGAAATTCTTTCTATGGAGAATATCGTAAAATCGTACCAAATGGGAGATGAAGAGCAAATCGTATTGAAAGGGATCAATTTAAATGTACATGCTGGAGAGTTCCTCTCTATCTTAGGTCCATCTGGCTCTGGTAAGTCCACGATGATGAATATTCTTGGATGCTTGGATACTCCTACAGAAGGAGAATACACCCTAGGAGGGCGTAAAATTTCAGATTTAGACGAGATTGAATTGGCACATATTCGTAGCAAAGAGATCGGATTCATATTTCAGTCATTTCATTTGCTACCCAGACTTTCTGCAGTGGAAAATGTAGAATTGCCCATGATTTATGCAGGTGTCTCACCTTCTGAGCGTAAACAGAGAGCGAAAGAAATGCTGGAGCGTGTAGGTCTGGCAGAAAAGATTAACCATTATCCAAAGCAGCTATCCGGTGGACAGCAACAGCGTGTTGCAATTGCAAGGGCATTATCGACGAATCCAACCATTCTTCTTGCGGACGAACCAACGGGTGCTCTCGATCAAAATACAGGTCGTCAAATCATGGAGTTGTTTCGAGAATTGCACGAAGAGGGACGAACCATTATTATGATTACCCATGACGTCGATATTGCTAAGAATGCAAGTCGAACCGTAAGAATATTGGATGGCAACTTGTACGAGGAGGGAGAAAAGAATGATTAGAGAAAGCATAAAAATGTCGTGGCAGAATATTTTAAGCAATAAGATGCGTTCTTTTCTAACGACTTTGGGTATTATAATTGGTGTAACCTCTATTATTGCCCTCATCACCATTGTCGAGGGCGTAACGGGGGAGGTTACCAATCAATTTGCCAGCCTAGGTGCAGGTAAAATTATTGTTCAGGCTTATGGTACACCACTAAAACAGGGATTGAGTGATAGTGACTTAGAAAAGCTGATGGCCGTCGAAAATGTTTCAGGGATATCGCCCACACTGACGGTGAACGCCACTGTAGTTCGCAATAAAACCCTGGAAGAAAAGGTGTCCATCGATGGGAAAAATGAGATTTATTTTAAAAATAATTCGGACTTGATCATTCGAGGACGTGCATTGAATATATTAGATATGGAAAATAAAAATAGAGTTACAGTCATCAACCAAGCATTAGAAGAAATCTTATTTTTTGGAGAAAATTCCATCGGAAAAACGATTCAGATCAATGGTATTACTTATCAAGTGGTGGGAGTTTTAGATGAAGGAGCCATAACAGATGTAAACTCAATGATGGCTGCTGGAATGGGCTCTGATGGTAAAGCTGTAATTCCTTATACCACTGCCATGAGGATTGCAGGAGTTAACAACATTTCTTCCCTTGAAGTCTTAATTACAGATACAGACAAGGCTGATGAAGTCATCAGCAGTGTGGAACTTGTACTGAATGAGGCTTTTAATTACAAGGAAGACAGCTACAACATTATCAACATGGATAGCTTGATTGATATGATGAAAACCATGACCGGTATGATGACCTCCATGTTAGCAGGCATCGCTTCCATTGCTTTATTAGTTGGTGGTATCGGTATTATGAATATGATGTTAGTTTCTGTAACGGAACGTACGACGGAGATTGGACTTAGAAAAGCACTGGGTGCAGAGCCGAAAAGAATACAGCTCCAATTCTTAATAGAATCCATATTTTTGTCATTGTTAGGGGGCCTCATCGGGCTCGTTTTAGGACTGAGCATTTCTTGGGTTGTTGCCTCAATAATCGATATTCAATTCGCCATATCTACAGGGGCAATTGTATTGGGCGTAGGGTTTTCTGCTGCAGTGGGCATCATATTTGGGTGGGCACCTGCAAGGCGGGCAAGTAATTTAAATCCAATCGATGCACTTAGAAGTGTATAAAAAATAGAGTGGTTAGTGCAATAGGGGGATGAATTGATGTTCAACATATTGGTAATTGAAGATGATAAGAATCTCAGAAGATTGATGGAAGCATTCTTAAAGAGAGAGAACTACAATGTTTTAAGCGCCAAAGATGGCTTGGAGGCTTTGAATGTATTAGATTCATTCCATGTAGATTTAATTATCAGCGATATTATGATGCCACATATGGATGGGTATGAATTTACAGAACAGCTAAGAAAATCGAATATTAATGTACCCATTCTAATGGTTACTGCCAAGGAAACCATTGAAGATAAAAAAAGAGGGTTCTCTGTAGGCACAGATGATTATATGGTGAAGCCAATCAATCTGGATGAAATGCTCCTACGGGTAGCTGCTCTATTACGTCGCTCCAATATCGTCAATGAGCATCGTATGGTCATTGGAGAAGTAGCGCTGGATTACAATACCTTAACGGTCTCTAAAAAGGGAGAGAGCATCGTACTTCCTAAAAAGGAGTTCTATCTCTTATTTAAGCTTTTAAGTCATCCGAAACAGATTTTTACAAGGCAGCAGCTCATGGATGAAATATGGGGAATGGATGCTGAAACCGATGAGAGGACCGTGGATGTTCATATCAAGCGACTGAGAGAAAAATTTGGAGATTTTTCGGAGTTTGAAATTATTACGGTTCGTGGCTTAGGATATAAAGCGGAGAAGCTCCTATGAAAAGTATCAAGACCAAATTAATTTTATTTTTCATATTGCTCATGTTCCTTTCGGCCAGCTTGTCATCATTCCTTTACACCTTCATACCTTTTAACAATATTCGAGATGAGTTTAAGCTCAATCAGCAGGCCATTGCCATTTCTATACTGGAATTGAGGCAAAAGACAGATTTACCCTTGGCAGATATTATTAAAATGGCCTCTAATTTTATGCATGATGTCAGTGTCATAGAGGATATCCATAAGATTCAAATAAGTGAAGAAGAGCTTGAAAAGGTACAAAACAGTGAAATTGTTTTTCTTTCTTCTAAGAAGATTCCAGTTTCCACAACGGTGGTAAAGGTGGAGGAGGATTATATGCAAATCAGCCTTCAGCCTCATAATACCATGGTGCAAATTGTCTTTTCACGGATTGGATTCACATTGGTTCTATATGTAGGAATTGGGGCTTGTTTAATTGCCTTATTCTCTAAAAAGGCAGTTGAAAACATTGTAAAGCTGACATCGGCCGCACGGGAGGTTGCAAAGGGCAATTTTGATGTGCAAATTGAGAATAATAGCAAGGATGAGATTGGACAGCTGACCAAGAATTTCAATACGATGGTCAATGAATTGAAAGGAATTGAATATCTTCGAAAAGACTTCATCAATAGTGTATCCCATGAATTTAAAACGCCCATTGCCTCCATTCAGGGCTTTGCGAAACTTCTACAAAGCGAAGGCTTATCAGAGGAAGAACGACAGGAATATGCCCGTATTATCGTAGAGGAGACAAGTAGACTGTCCCGGCTTTCTTCCAATATCCTAAGATTATCTAAGTTGGAGAACCAAGATATATTTGCAGAGAAGAAAAAATTTGATTTAGATGAGCAAATCAGAAAAAGTATTTTGTTGCTAGAACCTGAGTGGAATAAAAAGAACATTGAGTTTTGTATCGAGCTGGATAAAATTGCGTTTGTAGGTGACGAAGAACTTTTGCAGCAGGTTTGGATTAATTTAATAGGGAACGCAATCAAATTTTCTGAAACGAATGGCAACATCACTGTGAAGTTACAACAGCTAGGCAGCTTTGCAAAAGTAAAGATTCGTGATGAAGGAATGGGCATGAGTGAGGATGTACAAACAAGAATCTTTGAAAAGTTTTATCAAGGAGATAAGGCACATTCCATCTATGGAAATGGACTAGGGCTATCCATTGTAAAAAAAATTGTAGACATCTGCGGTGGAAGAATATTTGTAAAAAGTGCCTCAGGAAAAGGTACAACCTTTATTGTGGAATTACCTTTAGAAAAAGAAGAAATAAAAAAATGATATCGATTTCGATATCATTTTTTTTATGGTGCCGCTGATGGGAATCGAACCCATATGGTTTCCCGTACGATTTTGAGTCGTATGCGTCTGCCAGTTCCGCCACAGCGACGTATTTAATTACAGAGTTAATATTAACACAGAATATGGATCACTGTCAATGGTTTTTACTTTATATATCGAAAGATATTCTATGTTTATAAAAATATTGATTGGATATTGCATGATTTTTTGATATTGTTATTATGGATAATTCATTCTAAAAAAGATTGATTTTAGGGAACAAAATTCTTTTTAATTCGTCAAATAATAATAGGGAAGGGAGTTGAAACTTTGAGTTTACAGGAGGCCTCCTTAATCGAACAATCAAAGGCAGGAAATATCGATAGTTTTGAGCAATTAATCCTTGCCCACCAAAAGAAAGCTTTTAATATTGCCTATCGGATTCTAGGAAATCTAGAAGATGCCAATGATGTTACACAAGAAGCTTTATTAAAAGCATATAAAGGAATCAGTAAATTTAATGCTAAAAGCAGTTTTTCTACCTGGTTATATACCATTGTTACAAATACAAGTATGGATTTTATTCGAAAAAATAGAAAAACTATAGTAACATATCTAGACCGTGAATATGAGACGGAAGAAGGCAGCTATAAAACACAGGTATATAGCGACCAAGAAACGCCAGAGGAAATTTTAGAGAAAAAGGAAGTACAAAAATTAGTGAATGATGCCATCGAGCAGTTAAGTGATGAGCATCGAAAGATTATTGTTTTAAGAGATATTCAGCAATTTTCATATCAGGAGATTGCTCAGATATTAAATTGTTCCGAGGGAACCGTTAAATCTAGAATAAATAGAGCTAGAAATAACTTGAAGATATTGATTAAAGAAAAGCTGGATGACTGAAGGGAGTGATGGTATGAACTGCAAAGACTTTCATTTATATGAGTCCGCTTATATAGATAATATGCTTTCAAATGAAGAAAAGATCGCCTTTGAACACCACATGGCAGCGTGTGAAAGCTGTAGAACTTCTTTTAATAATTTAAAGGCAATGATAGAAAGTGTCAATGAGATTGAAGAAATAGAGCTCCCTGAAAACTTTTCTATGGAATTTAGGGAAAAGCTAGTGCAAGAAAAAAATAGTACAGTAAAAAAGACGGTCTTTAGAAAGAGTAAGTTATTTACAAATATTGCAGCCAGTATATTGATTTGTGTAGCCTCATTTTCTTTAGTGAATAATAATTTAGTTAACTATAAAATGGCTGAAAATGAAACAAGAGAACAAATCTATATGGAAGAAAACTCAAGACTTAAAAATGCAAGTGAATATTCTACAGAACATATAGAGAAAAACAATGAAGCTATACCGCAAAACAAGGCGTTTAGCATTGATATTCAAACAGAAGATGAAATGAATGATGAGGCAGCAGATAGAAAAAAGGAGAGCCAGTCCAAGGAGGAAGCAGAAATGGCGCCGGTGGAGAGTAACCTCTATAACAATCATGAAGCAAATAGAAAGAATACAATGAATTGGGTGTCCATAGGTGCGATTGTGATTGGAATTGGAATGTTGGTTTATAATTTTTTCAAGAATCCTAAAAAATAAATATTTATATTTTTACAGCCTCACTCGTATAATAAACCAGTGAGGTTGTTTTGTGTTTTATTTTGATTTTACTAACTGCATAATAAATGCTAAAATATTAATAATACCTAAAGAAGGGAGAAAAAGCCCATGGAAAAACGCATAGTGATTATTGATGGAAATAGTTTAATAAATAGAGCCTTCTATGCTCTTCCGCCTTTAACCAACAAAGAGGGACAGCATACCAATGCCATATATGGATTTGTAACGATGCTATTAAAAGTGATGGAGGATTATGCACCCGATTATATCGGTGTAGCTTTTGATAAAAAAGCACCGACCTTTAGACATAAAGAATATACGGAGTACAAAGCTGGTAGAAAGGGAATGCCACCAGAGCTTGCAGAGCAGCTAGAGCCTTTGAAGCAAGTATTGGATGCTTTGAATATTTATCGAATCGAATTAGAAGGGTTTGAGGCAGACGATTTAATTGGTACATTGGCGAAGCATTGTGAAGCACAAGGCATTGAAAGTTTAATTGTAACAGGGGACAGAGATGCTCTGCAGCTGACATCGGATACAACGAAGGTACTCTTTACGAAAAAAGGAATATCTCAACTGGAAATCTATGATGCAAAAAAGGTCATGGAGGACTATGAAGTTACGCCTACCCAATTTATCGATTTAAAAGGCCTAATGGGAGATAAATCAGATAATATTCCTGGTGTTCCAGGTGTAGGAGAAAAAACGGCGATTAAGCTTCTGAAGCAGTTTGAAACCATTGAAAATATGATACAGAATACCAGTGAGATCGCTGCAGATAAACTGAGACAGAAAATAGAAGAAAATATAGAAATGGCCGTACTCAGTAAAAGATTGGCGACGATTGTTACCAACGTTCCTGTGGAAATGGACTTAGATATTCTTAGAAAGAAAGAGTTTGACTACGAAAGACTAATTGAACTATTTAGAATGTATGAATTCAATAGTTTGATCCCTCGTATTAAGAAAAATATGGAGCAAACACAGGAAATTAGCACAGCGAATCTAGGCAATCGTGAAAATATTGTTGCCATCAAGGATACAGATGCTCTAAAAAAAGCACTGGAAGAAATAAGAGAACAAGGGCAAATGGTTCTCAAAACAATTACAGAGGAAAATAATATTGTAACAGACAGAATCGTTGCATTGGCTATGACTACTACGGGAGAGATTCAATACTACATTGAGTTTAAGGATTTTAAAGAATCTGATATTATAAGTCCTTTAAAAGACATTTTAGAGGATGAACATATTCGAATCATCGGTCATGATTTGAAAAAGGAAATCATCCATTTCTATCCCTATGAGATTCATATTGCAAATTTATATTTCGATACCATGGTGGGAGAATACTTATTGAACCCAGCAAAGTCAAGTTATCTTCTCAAGGATTTAGCTTTAGAGTACTTAGGTGAAGAAATTATCGATGAGGAAAAAATCGTAGGAAAAGGTAAAAATCAGCTATCCCTATGGGCTGCACCAGAGAATGAGGTGAAGGCCTTACTTTGTAATCATGTAAAGGTGATTGCAGAGCTTGCAAAATATATACAAGAAAAAATAGAAGATCAGGGGATACATAAGCTTTATTATGAGGTGGAACTTCCTTTAGTAGAAGTTCTAGCGTCCATGGAGTTTTTGGGAATTAAGGTGGATCGAAACATGCTATTGGCGCTGGAGGTGGAATTTAAAGAAATCATAGACAAACTAACCAGTGAAATTTACTCTTTAGCAGGGATATCATTTAACATCAACTCGCCAAAACAGCTGGGAGAAGTTTTGTTTGAAAAACTGGGATTACCGCCGACAAAGAAAACGAAAACAGGATATTCTACCAATGCGGATGTCCTTGAAAAACTACAGGACCAGCATGAGATTATACCGAAAATATCAGAATATCGTCAGGTTACAAAGCTAAAAACTACTTATGTAGATGGGCTTCTTAGTATTATTAATCCAGTGACAAATCGCATCCATTCTAGTTTTAATCAGACTGTTACAGCTACAGGCAGAATCTCAAGCACGGAGCCAAATCTTCAAAATATTCCTGTACGTCTGGAAATGGGTAGGAGACTTCGCAAGGTATTCATATCGAAGGAAGGACATGAATTTATCGATGCGGATTATTCTCAAATTGAGCTTAGAGTCCTTGCGCATATTGCAAAAGATGATAATTTAATCGATGCTTTTATTAAAAACCAAGACATTCATACGAGAACGGCATCTGAAATATTTGAAGTGCCTATGGAGGAAGTAACATCCTTGATGAGGGGCGATGCAAAGGCGGTCAACTTCGGTATCGTCTATGGTATTAGTGATTTTGGTCTATCGCAAAATTTAAATATTCCAGTATCCAAGGCAAAAAAATATATTGAAAGCTATTTTGAGAAGTATCCTTCCATTAAGGAATATATGCACAATATTGTAGAGGAAGGAAAAGAGAAAGGTTACGTTGTAACCTTATTGAATAGAAGGAGATATCTACCAGAATTAAAGTCTTCAAACTTTAATATTCGCAGCTTTGGTGAGCGTATTGCTATGAATACACCAATCCAAGGAAGTGCGGCGGATATTATAAAGATCGCTATGATTGCAGTATACAATAGACTGAAAGCGGAAAATTATGATGCAAAATTAATTCTTCAGGTTCATGACGAATTAATCATCGAATGTCCTGAAAATGAGATAGAGGAAGTGTCGAAAATTCTAAAAGAGTCTATGGAGAATGCCATAGAGATGGTAGTGCCTTTAAAGGTAGATTTGTCGTATGCAAACAATTGGTATGATGCGAAGTAAGATGGGAAGTGATTCTATGGTAAGAACCATAGGGCTAACAGGTGGCATTGCTAGCGGTAAAAGCACAGCCTCCAGCATATTAAAAAAATTTGGTGCATCCATTATAGATGCAGATAAAATTGCGAGGAAGGTCGTAGAGAAGGGAAAGCCTGCTTTAAAAGAAATTGTAGAATTCTTTGGAGCAGACCTATTACTTGAAGATGGAACTTTGGATAGAAAAAAATTAGGTACCCTAGTTTTTAATGATTCGATCCTCTTAGAGGAATTAAATAGGATTACACATCCTCATATCTATCAAGAAATTATAGATGAGATAAATTGGTATAAAAAAACAGATCATAATCATGTTATAATATTAGATGCTGCTCTATTGATTGAAATGAAATTAATGGATTTAGTGGAAGAAGTATGGCTTATTTCTGTGCCTGAGGAAATTCAATTAGCTCGGCTAATGGAAAGAGAAAACATTTCATTAGAGGATGCAAAAAAACGAGTGAAGGCACAGATGGCTCTTGAAGAAAAAAAACAATATGCCCATAGAATTATAGACAATTCAAAGGATGTAGTTTATTTAAAATCACAGTTGGAAGAAATTTGGAATCGGTTAATTTAAAGGATTTTGGGGTGATTGTTAGAATGATATTTTTAGGTAAAGGTTGTTTGAGATTCTTTTTGTTTGTGATCCTCATGTTGGTGATAATATTTGTTGGACTTAAAAATATAAATTGGATTTTTGAGACAATATACCCTATTCATTATGCAGATTTAGTGAAAAAATATGCGGAGGAATATGATGTGGATCCTTATTTGATTGTGTCTATAATGAAAAATGAAAGTAAGTTTGATCCCAAAGCGGTATCGAAGAAGGATGCAAAAGGATTGATGCAAATTGCACCCATCACTGGACAATGGGCTTCTGAAAAACTGAACATTGCTAACTACTCTGAGGATATGCTTTTTGACCCAGAGCTCAATATAAGGATTGGCACATGGTACTTAAATGTTTTAAAAAATGAGTTTGGAGACAATCTGGAGGTCATTATCGCTGGCTATAATGCCGGCAATGGAAACGTAAAAAAATGGTTAAATAATCCAGAGTATAGCGCTGATGGCAAAACATTGAACCATATTCCATTTAGCGAAACGAGAATTTACCAAAAGAAAGTATTAAGAGATTATAAAATTTATAAAAAAATCTATCAATAGGATCTGTAACATAACGAAGAAGCTCTATCATTGAAGGGGGATCAGAGTGAAAACTTTGAAGTATATCAGTATTTTTTTAGTTGCTTTATTTATCTTTACTTCTTGTAGTCCGGATATGGATATACAGCAGCAGGATGAAGGTGTAGAAATAGAGGTGGTGGAGGAGACACCTTCCGAAGGAGGGACCTTAGTTCTATCCAGCACTAGATTTAAAACATTAAATCCCGTATTTAATCGAAATGAAAATTTATTTCAGATCCATCATCTAATATATGAAAGCCTCGTTACATTTAATGAGGATATGACTGTAAAGCCTTTGCTGGCAGAAAAATGGAGCTTTAATAATGGAGAAAAATCAGTAGATTTTACTTTGAAGGATGGCGTCTATTGGCATGATGGAGAAAAGCTGACATCCGATGATGTCGTCTTTACCTTCAATACGATTAAAGGCAATATTAAAGGTGTATCCAGTAATTCATTGTACAGACAATCCTTAGAGCCTGTAATGAATATGGTGAAGGTGGACGAAAGGACAGTACGAGCTACTTTTTCTAAGCAAATTGGGAATGCCTTAGAGATCATGACGTTTCCAATCCTGCCAGAGCATGTTTATTCAGGCAATAATAGTAAGCATTTAGATTCCGGGGAATTCATTGCACCTGGTACCGGTCCCTATAAATTAATGGCCTATGAGAATATGAGAAATATGGATTTAAGCCGCAATGAACAGTATTGGGGCAAAAAGCCTTATATAGAAAATGTTCAAGTTATTATTGTACCAGATGACGAAGCGCAGCGATCTTTGTTTGAAAATGGAGAAATCGATGTGATTTATCCCAATATTGTAGATTGGGAAAAATATGCAGATGAGAAAAAAACAAACTCATTTGAATTTGTTATGCCCAACTATGAATTTCTGGGAGTCAATTTTAGAACCAATATTTTGCAAAATATTAGCATTAGAAGAGCCATTGCCTACACCATAGATAGAGAAAGAATTGCTACCAATATTTATTTAGGTCATGGAACTATAGTGGATTTTCCGATCATGCCGAATTCATGGCTATACGACCATAGTAAAATACGCTTTGGCTTAAATACGACTTTAGCGGATCAGCTCTTAGAGCAAGCAGGGTATACACTTAAGGAAAATGCTGAATTTAGAACAAATGAGGCTGGAGATATTCTGCGAATAAGACTGATAACCAACGCAGATAATCCATTGAGGGAGCAGACTGCAATTTTTATCCAAGAGGATTTGAAAAAGGTCGGTATAAAATTAGAGGTTGAATTTTTGGAAAAGGAAGAATATCAAAAACAGATGTATTTGAATACTTACGATTTATTCCTTGGTGGATGGGAGCTATCTTATATTCCAGACCTCACCTTTGCCTTCCATTCCTCTAAAATAGGCGGTACGAATTTTATTGGATATAACAACGAAGAGTTGAATACACTCCTTGCTGAATCTTTAGAGAATGGTGATTCTACACGGAAGAAGGAAAAATTTAGTGCTCTTGAAGAGCAATTGACTACGGAGGTACCCTATATTAGCTTATTTTTCAGAAATGGTGCCATCATAGTAAAAGATAAAATAAAAGGGGATTTAAAGCCCCAAAGCTATAATATCTTTTCGAACATAGAGGACTGGTTTATCAATGTAAAGGAAGCCAGCAAATAAACTGAGATTCCATTGAGCAGGAGCTCGAAACTCCTGCTGAAGGATCTACTCTAGATCGATGATTCGTATAAATTTATAAATTTTAGACAGCTACTGTGCTCTTATTTATTGACATATAAAAGCAAAGGACTTATAATGATATAGTAATATTTTTGCGGATGTGGTGGAACGGCAGACACGCTATCTTGAGGGGGTAGTACTCGAATGGGTGTGCGGGTTCAAATCCCGCCATCCGCACCAAATTAAAGTCATGTATGAGAGCTAAACTCATATATGACTTTGCTTTTTTTCTGTGATAAAATAAACGAAGGACTATGGATCTTTTATTTGGAGAGGAGCTTATGATGAAGGTATCGAAATATTTTCAAATTGCATTTTTAATTGTGGGGGCGCTGGTTGCTTTAGAATTTATCTTTATGAGAGGGATGTTCTCATGGTTCATTGCTGTTATTGCCATTATGGTTGTTGGCGCCTTGAATACGATTGTGAACATAAAGAATAAAGAATGGCTACAGGCTGCTCTCTATATTCTATCAACAATTGCTTTTTGTATGGGATATTTTGTACTAGCGTAAGCGGTATGATAGTACCAAGACATAACATTTTCTTTAAGAAGATGCTATGTCTTTTTTTATGTATCAAAGTATGATACTATAGGTTCAAAATCTACTTATTACCCAAATACATAAAAATTTGTAGAGCATAGATTCAATTCTAGAGGGGAGTGAGGAAAAACGATGGTACGAGAAATATTGAAACTTGGAAATCCACAATTATATGAAACCAGCGAAGAAGTTGTGGAAGCAGACATTGCTTTTTTATCTGAGTGGGTACAAGATTTACATGATACACTGATGGATTATAGAGAACGATATGGGGCAGGTCGTGCAGTGGCAGCACCTCAGATCGGAATTAAGAAACGATTGCTATACATGTTTACGGATCAACCCTATATTTTTATAAACCCAGTCATGTCTTTTCCTGAGGATGAAAAATATACGTTGCTAGATGATTGCATGTCCTTTCCCGGTCTGATTGTTAAGGTGGAACGTTACAAACGTGCAGAGATCTCTTATTTCGATAAGGATTTTAATCCACAAAAAATGTATTTAAAAGGCGATCTATCGGAGCTACTACAGCACGAATATGATCATTTAGAAGGGATATTAGCTACAATGCGTGCAGTTGATAATAAGTCCCTTTATTTGGAGCAAATGAAGCGAGCGTTTTGATGTTGTACAAGAATATCAGTATACCATTCATTACCCAGAGATCTCTCCATACCATGGACTGCTGGCAAGCATTGCGTTCAAGGTTAAAATCGTAGGCTGGTGCTCCTTGAGTAGCACCAGCCTACGATTTTATCTAGATTTTTACTTGAAATTTCCTGAAACAAAAATACCTTTAAACATCACCACTCTTTCTGGGCAAACTCTGCCAATCAAGTGAGCAGAGGATTCTGCCTTTGCAAATAGAAGATTTGCTTTGTCGCCGACTTTTGGCCACACTTGGTTTCCCTCAATATCAAGTGGAGAGAGCCCCTTGGTTACAAAACCTAAAGCCATGGCCAATGAAACTTCGTCCTTCCAGGAAAATACCTCTGCTCCACGGCTGGCACGTTCAATTAAGTCACCAGTTCCAAATGGACTCCAATGATCATGAATATTGTCGTTAATAATATTTACGCTTACACCTTGACTTCTTAAGACAGGAATGGATAGTGCCCGTATATCAATGGGTACTGTGGTATTAATGGCAATTCCTGCTTGCTTGAGACGTTTTGCAATAGGAATTAGTTCCTCGTCAGAAATATCTCCTAGGGCAAAGGCATGGCTGATCTGCACGGTTCCCTGCATTCCAAAAGCCTCAATGTAATCAATAATTCGATTGATTTCATAGATACCTAGAGTTCCTCTATCGTGTAGATGAATATCAATCTTCTTTTGATATGTTTTAGCTAAACGAAATGTAGTGTCTAAGGATATTTCAATATCTGTATCAATGGTAGCAGGGTCTAAGCTGCCCAAAACAGTAACGGTATCATCCTTCAATGCTTCGGACAAAAGACCTTCTGCCTCTGTCCTCAGGGTACCATGTTGAGGGAAGACTACAAGTTCATAGTCTAATTTATGTTTATTCTTTTCTAAAACTTCCTTTACAATCTTTAGATTATCCAATCTGCTGACAGGATCTACATTTACCTGTACTCTTAAGAAGGTAGCGCCTCTTTCTGTGATCAAATCAATTAAAGCCTGGGCTTTTTTGGGCGTATCTTTTAAAAATTCACGTAAAAAGCTTCTTTCTTCTTCTATCCTTTCTGCTACACTATCCATCGGAATAACGGCCTGCCACTTTCCCCCAAAGTGCCCCTTATCTAGATGAATATGGTTATCTGCCAGAGCGGGTAGTGCTAGATAGCCTTTGGCATCTATAGTATTAGTGGCAGTAGATGGGATGGCATCTGTAATTTCTTTTATAATGCCATCTTCTACAAAAAGGCATGCTTGTTTTGTCTTTGTAACAATCTTATTCTTGGCAACCTCTTCTCTTCCTATTTCCAATAATACATTCTTTATCCAACCCATTATTCTTTCCCCCTTTGATAAAATATAGGAAAGCAAAAGTTACATATTAGATCATGAAAGGTACTACTTTTCCCTCATAAGAACACTCTCTATTCTGTTATTGTGGTATGGTGTAGCCCTTTATTACCAATAAAAAATTGAAGAATTTTTTATAAATGTGTAGTTTCTATATATGAATTCACAATAAAAGATCCTATATATCTATATCACTATTTTCTTTAAATTATCACGGTTATTCAATTGTATAACATGAAAAAAATTTAATTTAGAATACCACTGGAGAAGCTTCTGTAGTATGGGGCGTGGTTTATTGAATTTGGAGATCATGAGATTTTAGGCAGTTTTTTAGAATGTCTTAGAAAATCAAAGTTCTATAAAAAAATTGGATTATATTCTATAAATATCTAAAATATGATAAAATAGTCCTATAGAACTAAGTTTACATATAAAATTTATTTGAAAAGGATGGAATGAGATGCTTTGGAAAGATAAGTACGAATTAGGCGTATCAATAGTGGATGAGCAGCATAAGGAATTGTTTGAACGAGTTCAAGCTTTTATGCAGGTTCTTCGCTCACCGGCTTCTTGGGAGGATAAGGTGCAACGTGTGAATGAAACATTGGAATTCATGAAAATATATGTTGTTGAGCATTTTCGTGATGAGGAAGCGTATCAAAAAAGAATAGAATATCCTGGATATGAGGCTCATAAAAAAATCCATGGTGATATGGTAAACTACGTTGTACAATTTTCTGATGAGTATGAGAAAAGCGGCTGTAACGAGCAGTTAATGCAGCAGTTTGCTGGGAAGCTATTGGCATGGTTAATTAATCATGTTGCCTCTGAGGATCAACGGATTGCGGATTATGCTATTGAAAAGGGGGTAGCAGGTCATGACAACTAATCTTTATACACCATTTCTAGAAGCAACCAGAAATGTATTTCAGTTGATGTTGGATGTTTCCGATATCTGCGAAAATACAGTTGAAAATTTCCCGTGTGAAGAGACCATGAATATTTCTATTGGCGTTATTGGAGACTTGGTAGGGGAAGTAATTTATAAATTTCCTAGAACGACCTCTCTTAGTATGGTAAATATTATGAGTGGTATGGAGGTAACTTCTGTGGATGACTTCGTTACCTCTGCAATTTCAGAAATTGCCAACATCATTAGCGGTAATGTTCTTACAATGCTTGCTGCCACCGATATTAAATGTGACATATTACCTCCAGTGCTGCGTGGCTCCGATGATGCAGATAACGACTATGCCTTACAACAAAAGACTTGTATTTCTACATCTATAGGAGATGTTTGTTTGTATATTAGATTAAATCCAGCCCAATAAAATATCTTAGGGAATGTGGTTGAGCATGAAAAATATGAAAATTTAGGATGTTCAATGATACGGAATGGTCTGCTCCTACAAACAATCATGGTGCCGTACTTACATCATACTTCGTGGCGTTTGGCGAAAGGCAAAGTACCGGAAGCAAAGTAGGGACAATGGAATAAAAGATAGCCCTTTCATTTACCAATGAGTTGAAAGGGCTATCTTTTTCACGATTTCAATCTTTATTCAAAAATCCCTGCGGCCACCTTCAGTTCGTCTATAATATGGATGTGCTGCGGGCAGGCATCCTCACATTGACCACATTCGATACAGGATGAAGCTTTGCCCCCACGTCTCGTAACTAAAGAGTATGTATTTCTGGCACCTTGTGTATTGTTGTAGACAAGGTTGGTGTTCATTGCTTTAAATACACCGGGAATAGAGATGGACTGAGGACATCCTTTCACACAGTATTTACAGTCCGTACAAGGAATTCTAGGAATGGTATCAAGAATTTTCTGTACTTTCTTGATCACTTCAACTTCTTCATCGGTAACTGGTTTGAAATGTTCCATATAAGAAAGATTGTCCTCCATTTGTGTTACATTGGACATACCACTCAACACAGTGATAATACCGTCTAAGGAAGCAGCATATCGAATTGCCCAAGAAGACACGGAAGCATCTGGATTTACATCTTGAAACATGGTAGGGATTGGTTCGGGAAGATTTGCCAAAGAACCGCCTTTTACAGGCTCCATGATAACGATTGGTTTATTGTGCTTTCGTGCGACCTCATAGCATTTTCTAGATTCTACAGTATCACTTTCCCAGTCTGCATAATTGATTTGCAGCTGCACAAAATCTACTTCTGGATGCTTTGTTAAAATTTCATCTAATACATGAGCCCTATCATGGAAGGAAAAACCAAGATTTTTTATGAGGCCCTGTTCTTTTTTATCTGCGAGGAAGTTCCAAATATCAAAATCATCAAAGTACTTCGTTCTATTTTCTCCTAAATTATGCAATAAATAAAAATCGAAATATTCAACACCGATTCTTTTGAGAGAAGTCCAGAACATATTCTGCGCTTCCTCCTGAGTTTTCACACCGTACCAAGCAGGAAGCTTCGTTGCAATTTGAAAACTTTCTCTAGGATAACGATCCACCAGTGAGGTTTTCAGTGCTTCTTCAGATTTTCCCTCCATATAACCATAAGCTGTATCAAAATATGTAAATCCTCTCTCCATAAACAAATCGACCATCTCTTTTGTTTGTTCAATATCAACTTCAGAGCCATTCATAGGAAGACGCATAAAGCCAAAGCCCAGTTTCTTTATTTCATTGAAAGACATCATAAATCCCCCTTTATAAATTTAAATATGTTTATGATCCTGCTATAAATTGTATACTTTATTTGTTTTTTAAAATCTAGCTTCTAAATGCGACGCATTGATGTAACGATGGATTAGGCGAACCACAATCGGTATGAGTATCAATTGTATGGCAATACCGGGTAGGCCTGTTATAAAAGCAGCAGATACGGATAGGGCTTTAAAGGGGCCCTTTGCTAAATTAAATAAAATAGTGAATATAACTGCATAAGTTATTCTGCCACAAATCAGTGCAGACACTAAAGAGGTGAAAATGGATTGATGTAATTTAAAGTGCATCATACCGCATATAAAACCATAGGTCGTAAGTTCTCCAATCATGATGGGCAACATGGGAAAAGAAGGAGGCATGCCAGTTAATATGCTAGAAAGTACAGGCACCATAACGCCACCTAGTGCACCATAAAATGGTCCACAAACCAGTCCAAGGATAAGGATTGGAAGATGCATTGGAAGTAGAACTGTCCCAGGAACACCAAAAGCGTGGGAAGTAGCCCATGGGAGCAGTATTCCCATGGACATTAAAAACCCAGAGAGAACCATATTATAAGCTTTACCCTTATTCGTATACTCAGTTTTCATCGTAGTTCTTCCTTTCTTAATAAAATAAATTTCGGTATACAATTTATTTATGAAGACAAAATAAAGTATAAGCTAATTGTATCATTTTTCGGTTTATAAAGCTCCATAGGGATACGAAATTTTTTTGTTTAATAATTAAACAGAGGGATCTTCCTTTAAGAATTCTTCACAGAATTGCGGATTGATGCATAAACTAAGAATATATTTTAAGAGGAGGTAGTTTGATGGGCAGAAAGGGACATATTAAAAAACTTTTACCGGGAGGGAATACCTCCGTTGGGTTTTATTCATATTTTCAATATATTATAGACTCTAAAGAAGCAAGGAAAATATACTATATTAAAGGAGGATCTGGTGTAGGGAAATCTTACATGATGAAAAAGATAGGATATGAGTTAATTGAAAATGGCATTGATGTGGAATTCCATCATTGCTCTGCAGAACCGGACTCCATCGATGCTCTGGTGATACCAAGCATTAAAGTGGTTTTGGTAGACGGCACATCACCGCATATGGATGACCCTAGATATCCCGGTGTTACTGGAGTGACCGTGAACTTAGGAGAATTCATAAATGAAGAAGAATTGAGAAAGAGCAAAGATCATATTATATCCGCTGTTGAGACCAACAAAAATATTTATATTAGAATCTATAAGTATTTAGCAGCAGCTAAAATCATTCATGATGATATTGAATGGATCCATGGATATGCAATGGACTTTAATGAAGTAAATAAGGAAACTGACAATCTAATAGAAAAATATCTAATGCATATTGCAGCGAAGAATAGGATTGGCAAAGAAAGACATCTCTTTGGTAGTGCATATACCTTGAAAGGAAAAATTGATTTTGCAGAAACCTATATCGGAATGGTTGAAAAAATCATCTATATAGAAGGAGAAGATGGTACTGGAAAATCTACATTGCTAGAAAGGTTAATGAATACAGCTGTAACGAAAGGCTATGATGTAGAAGTTTACCATGAACCTTTGGTACCGCAGAAAATAGAATCCATTTGTATCCCTGAGCTAAATCTGGCATTTACTACAAATCATAAATTTGCCGATGATGAGAAAATTAATCTAAATCAATATATGGATCAAGAAAAGCTACGTAAATATGAGGAGGAACTTGCTTACAGCAAAGAAGTTTTTGAACAGTTATTGAATCATGTTTATACGAATTTATATAAGACAAACGCAGTTCATGATGAAATCGAGAAGTATTATCTTCCTCATATAGATCACGAAGGAACCAATAGGATTCGGGAGAAGATTTTAGAGGAAATCAATTTCTTTATGAAAGAAATTCAAAGTTAAATGAGAAAGGATTTTCCTTTCTTGTTTAACTTTATTCGTATATGGGTAAAATAATATTAAAATATGATTTTACATTACTGTTCAAAACATATATAATGATTCAGTATGATAATTTACGAGGAGAGATATAGAGATATGACGAAAGAAATACAGTTTCAAGATTTAAACATTAAAAAGGATATTTTAAAAGGGATATTAGAACTAGGTTATGAAGTACCTACTCCGATACAAGCACAAGCAATTCCAAGACTTTATGCTGGCGAAGATATTATAGGGCAAGCACAAACTGGTACGGGAAAAACAGCTGCCTTTGGTATTCCAATGCTAGAAAAAATTAATCCACAGCAAAAAACACCGCAGGTACTAATCCTAGCACCAACAAGAGAACTTTCCATGCAGGTTGCGGACGAAATAAGAAAGTTTTCAAAGTACTTATCAGGAGCTAAATCTATTGCAATTTACGGTGGACAACCTATCGATCGGCAGATTAAAGCCTTAAAGCAGGGCGTGAACATTGTTGTAGGAACTCCAGGAAGAATATTAGACCACATTCGAAGAAAGACATTGAGACTGGATCAAATTGTAGGTTTAGTATTGGATGAAGCAGATCAAATGTTGGACATGGGTTTCTCAGATGATATTGAAGCCATTCTGCAAGAGACACCGAGTGAAAGACAGACTGTAATGTTTTCAGCCACAATGCCCAAGGAAATAGAAGAAATCGCTAAAAAATATATGAAAAATCCTAAAAAGGTAAAGGTTGTTCATAAAGAGTTAACAGTACCTAAAATTTCTCAATACTATTTTGAAGTGAGACCACATGAAAAGTTGGATGCTTTATGTAGAATATTGGATATGGAAAATTCTGAACTTGGAATCATATTCTGTAGAACAAAAAAAGGTGTAGATGAACTGGTTGAAAATCTTCAGAGTAGAGGATACTCAGTAGAAGGTATCCACGGAGATTTAAAGCAAAGCCAGAGAGATCGTGTTATGAAAAAATTCAGAGATGGAACCTTGGATCTTATGATTGCAACAGATGTTGCTGCAAGGGGAATCGACGTTGATGATGTAGACTTGGTTGTGAACTATGACGTTCCAGAGGATTTTGAATACTATGTACACCGTATTGGACGTACAGGAAGAGCTGGTAGAGAAGGTCTTGCGTATACACTGGTTACTGGAAAACAGATCAGAACGCTAAAGGCGCTAGAAGCGTATATCAAAGGAAAAATCAAGAGAAAGCCAATACCAACCATCAATGATATCGTAGAAAAGAAAAAAGAGATGATCGGAAAAGAGATTATTGGTAATATTGAAAAAGGTGGACTTTCTGAATATGCTGCTATCGTTGAAAACTTATCAGAAGAATATAGCTCCATCGATGTAGCTGCTGCATTATTAAAAATGATTATGAGCCAAAATGAAACAGATGCCTTTGAAACAGCAAAGAATATTACAGAGAAGAAAGCAAAGTCTGAAGGAAGTATGGTTCGTATGTTTGTTAATATTGGTAAAAAACACGGAGCAAAGCCTGGTGATATTTTGGGCGCTATCAGTGGAGAAAGTGGTATTAGTGGAGACCTTGTTGGTGTAATCGAAATGTATGATAAATTCACTTTCGTTGAGGTTCCAGAGCATATTGCAGATAGAGTATTGGACTCTATGAATCGAAACAGAATTAAAGGAAGAAAAATCAACATGGAGCCTGCAAATAAAAAATAAGGTATAAAAAAAGAATTCTTTTTAAAAGAATTCTTTTTTTTAATGGACCCCAATTTATGGAGCTAAAGAGTGAAAAAACTTGATCCGAGAGACGATGAAATCCTATAAATTATAATCAAAGCCAATGCTATCCCAATCATATTCATCAGCGAGCTGATTGGGCTCAAGAACGAAATTTTCCTGGAACAAAATTGTTGTGATGCTGATACGAACAATAATATCTGCTATATTTTCCCAATCATTTTCTGAAAGGCGATTTAAGTCATATCCTTTAGAAAACTCTACACCATGGACAATGTCGAAGGGTTCATTTAAATTAATCGTATCTTTTAAATAATCTTCAAAAGTATAGTCCTCTAGAGCCATATGGTTTCTATTAACGAAGTATAAATACTCATCATAATAGTTGTATTTAATATTATTATATATTACATCCTTGTCTCTTAGGGCAAGTGACTTAATACCGTCACTGATTTCGTGAAACCAAATGGGGTGGGTTAGAGAGCGGGATGAATAACTTCTTTTCTTTTTTTGTACAATATATTCATTCAATGATATAACTTTTGCCAAAATAATCCTCCTAACAGCTTAAAATATTACCTTAAACTATAATACACGTTTAAAGATTTTTTGACAACAGAATAAGCAAATAAAAATACTTTTTTTATGACGAATAGATGGATTCTGCCTATAATATGCTTTAAAAGGAGAATTTTACCGTAAATGAGTTTCAAAAGAAGTTCCTCAGAGCGCTTCTTCTATAGGCGTTTTTTATTACAAACTAAGATTATTATGGGGAAACTTGCAGGAAGTTTTACATGAGTATTGAATTATACTATAAGATTTAAATAAACAGAAGATGGAGGTTTTAAAGTTGGTTCCATTACCTTTGCACAATATGTCATACTTACTCAATCAACAGGGATCTTTGTTGAAAACTGAAATACCTAAAAAAATAAGCGATCGCAATAGAATTGTATCTAAGGGAACTTTAAACGTATGGAAAGGAAATCATTTAGATAAATTGGTGCAATTGACAGTGAAGGGGCTTCATATGTATTATTATGATTTTGGTATTGCCTATCCCTCAAAATCCATTGCTTATCCAATATTTTTCTATCAGATTATTTCTGCGCCGAAAAGAGTACTCGTTGTCGTCCATTATGCCTTCTACAATAAGCAAAATATAGAGGCATTCCATGGATTCGAGGAATTACTTCGTCTAGATACGGAATATTCAGATATGCTGATTAAGGGCTTTGAACCGCAAAGCTTTATTGTAGAGGATGTGATTCCAAATGCTTTTAATGGTTTGGTGAGAACGACAGAGATTGATAAAGCTCATGAAAGAGTATCAGCGCTCTTTGAAAAATGGCATGAAGGTTTAAAAGCAGCACCCAACTCTACGGAAGAAGAATTGGGTGCGTATCACCAATGGTTAACCAGCTTCAAGCAGAAGTTCTACAAAGAAGACTATGGCTATACAGCAGCAAAAAGATTTTTAGGTGAAAAGTGGGCGAAAGAGGTTTTTAAAGAGTATCTTTTTAGTTAGAAGGCGGTTGATTTGACCAAATTTTATAGCCATCGCTGAATAAAACAACATTGCCTTGAATATCTGTACGATAGATCCAGACCTGATGTTCCTTTAGGCGCTGAATCACTTCAGGATGCGGATGACCGTAAGCGTTGTTCTTTCCTGCAGATATGAGAGCAATCTCTGGATTGACAGTATTTAAAAACCCTTCGGAAGTTGAAGTATCACTACCATGGTGGCCGATATTCAGTACATTGGCAACCATGGATTTTTCGTCATAGAAATTAAGCAAATCCATTTCTGCTTCTTTTTCCATATCGCCAGTAAATAAGAAGGATTGATTCTTATATTCCAGCCTCAGCACAATGCTCCATAAATTTAAGTGATCACCATATTCTTTGAGGGGACCTAAAAATTGAAGTTGAATGTCCTCATCAAATTGGATTTTCTTATGAAGCTCTGGGGAATTGATCTTGAGATGACTAGACTCAATGGCCATCAATAGGTTTTCAAAGGTTGTGCTATTATGGAATGTTCTAGGCATCACAATTTGATCCACCTTAAAATTATGGATGATTTCAGCTAAACCTCCAATGTGATCGGAGTGTGGATGGGTACCGATCAATAAATCAATTTTATTGATCCGATGCTTTCTTAAGTATGCCTTTACTCTTCTACCTTCGCGATATTCTCCAGCATCGATTAGGATGGTTTTATTGTGAGGTGTAACGATTAAGATGCTTTCACCTTGACCAACATCGATCATATGAATAGATAAAGAGTTCCTAGATGAAAGCGAACAGCCAGCAGCGGAAGTGAGAAGCAATAAAGCAGCTAGTCCAATGGCATAAATTCTAAGATTTCTTTTACTGATCATAGAAAATCCTCTTTTCCTAAAGTTTAAATCTCCAATAAAATCATAGAAAAAAATTGTATCAAGGACACCATCTTCTTATTTATAATGATACACAATTTTCAGATTATTTCATAGGGATATATGAAGGAAAATAGATAAAAATATAGAAATAACCATATATTCAATAAGCTATGAGGAGGCGAAGTTATGAATGTCTATGTTTTAGCAAAATGTATCGATTCTGAGAAAGGCGATATTATTATTGATCTAGGGGACCAATCTATTCAAATATATAAATTCTTGTACCAAGTGAAGGAAGATCAAGAATATGAAATAACGGAAGAAAATGTAGAAGAAAGAACATATTTTCAATGGAATATATTGAAAAGCTACGAGCTTGCCTTTGGTAAAAATAGAAGTATTAGCAAGAATGGTTTTCGTTTTCATTCAATTAGTGAAAAGGATTCAATTAGAGTAGATCCTACAGGGCTTTTCTACATCAACGATCTTTTCTTTGGAAAGCTAATGAATCAAAAGGAAGTAGAGTTTTTAGAGAAAGAAGGCGTCCCTAAATTCAAAGCGAAAATAGATGCTGCTAAAAAGGAAGGAATTAAATTATTAATTCGAGGAAAGAAGATTTATCGGATTTTTACGAAGAGCAAATTTAAAAGCTTAAATACTGAAATTGAATACGAGCAGGATCTGCTGGAACTAATAGAGATGAAAGCAGAAGCGGAAAGATTAGAAAAGATTGAACGGATAGAGCAAAATTTAAAGCAGGCAATGGATTTAATCATAGGCGCAATCAACCTTTTAAAGGAAGTTAAAAAACCATAGCAAGGAAGGATATGCTTGAAGAAACCTTTTATATCTTTGTTTATTGCAATTTTATCTGGCATTTCATTTGCTTACTTTTCGGAGGCGTATATTTCTATAAAAATTGTCCTCCTTATGATACTGTTTTCTTTAGGAATGATGGTTCTGCACGAGAAGGCATCGGTTGTCATGACCTTGCTTACGGTTGCTGTGCTTGGGGCTCATTTATACGGGCAGGGTATTGGGGTAGATCCTTTATTCGAACAGATCAATGACTTTATGGACGTAAAAGGGAAGGTTATAAAGGAAGCCACATTTCGTAAAGGGTATATGGAATATGAGATAGAAATCCTCAGTATGGTAAATGGAGAAAGAAATCAGGTTCCTTCCAGAGAAAAGGCACAGCTTAGAATATATGGCGCTGGGGGAGAGTCTGTGTTTTCCATAGACAGTATTCTCTCCATAGAAAATGCTAAGATAACTCGGCTATTCGTTCAGCGCAGTAAGGCTGAAAGAAACGACTATCATTTGTATCTAAAAAGCAAGGGGATGGAATATATAGTAGAAGCGACACCGAAAAATATATCCATGAATAAAGATGCCAAAGGTGACTTTCTTGGCATAAAGTCCATGAGCTATGGAATGAAAATTTACGTGGAGGATTTTCTAGACAGTACATTGGACTTTGAAAATAGTGATGTATTAAAAAGCATTCTCTTTGGTAATCAAGGCTATTTAGCAAGGGAACGGCTGGATGTATTCGCACGAACAGGAACGGCGCATATTATAGCGGTATCAGGGCTACATATTGGATTAATCATCCTGATTACAGAGCAGTTTTTAAAGTTGATTAAAGTCGGTAGAAATAAAAGAGTCGTACTCACAGTTGGGTTTTTAGTAGTCTACGGGTTCATGGTTTATTTTCCAGTGTCCATCCTTAGAGCTGGATTCATGTATATTTTATATGTAGCCGCTTATTTCTTAGAACGAAGGTACGATAGCCTTAATGCCTTATTTTTTATAGGATTCATCCTATTGATATATCGTCCTATGACCCTATTCTCTGTGTCTTTTCAATTATCATTTGTTGCAACCCTCAGTATTTTATTATGGCATCCTCTTTTAAATAGAGTCCTACGCAAAAAAACTGGATTCTTAGGCGAGCTGCTATCTGTCACACTGGCAGCTCAAATCGGAACATTGCCGCTGATGGCTTACCATTTTCAGCAAATATCACTCATATCCCTTGCGACCAACATAATGATCCTCCCTTTACTGGCACCCATGCTCTCTATCGCATTGGTGAGCATTGTATTAGGACTCTTTTCTTTTGAACTGGGATCCTTATGCAATGAAATAACGAATCAACTTTTAAATTATATGAATTGGATTTCTTTAAAATGTGCTATAATACCATATGGTAGTGTTCAGATAAAGGATACGAAATTATTCCATATTCTTATTTACTATACTGTACTTGCAATGATCTATTATAGCTATAAGAATCCGCAGAGGGAGGCATCAAAAGTTTATGAATTATAAAGAATTTGTTGATTCTATAAAAAAGAAAGAGATTAAAAACGTGTATTTGTTTGCGGGAGAAGAAGTTTTTTTAATCGATGATGCTTTGGAACGATTAAAAAGCACCGTATTAAACGCTGGCTTTCAAGAACTGAACTTCACAATATTAGATGGGAAAGAGGTCAGCATCCATCAGATTACCGATGCCTGTGAAACCCTTCCATTCATGGCAGAAAGAAAATTAGTGTATTTAAAAAATATGGATGTTTTTCAAAGCAAGTCTAAAAGTATTTCAGAAGAGCAGGAGCAATACATAATCGATTATATAAAAAAAATACCAGATACAACTACATTGGTGTTTTGGGGAAATACGACCGTGGATTCTAGAAAGAAGATCGTAAAGGAAATTAATAAATACGGCCACTTTGTAGAATGTAGCAAACTTACAGAGGATGAACTGGGCAAATGGATCAAGAAGATGTTTAAAGCTTACGGAAAAATCATAGAAGCCAAGGAGATCTCCTTTATAAAAGGCAATTTAGATTATTTAGGTAAGACCTCAACTCAGACCCTTTTGGATGTAGAAAATGAACTAAAGAAAATCATCAGTTTTATGGGACAGGCATCTGAAGTGACAACGGAGCATATCGAAAAAATATTGACGTCGAATTTTCAAAATAATATATTTAAGCTCTTGGATTCTATAGAAGGACGAAATTCATCGGATTCCATTAAGCGCCTTAACTATATTTTGGAGGATGGGGAACCCATATTAAAGATATTGGCTACCTTAGGCAACCAAATAAAAAATATATTATTTTCAAAGGTTCTATTGGAGGAAGGCTATACCAGTAAGATGATCGCTACGAAATTGAATATCCATCCCTTCGTAGCTTCCAAATGTGCTGCTCAAAGTAGACGCTTTACTGTAGAGCGATTGAAGGAACTGCTCAATAAATGCTTAGAGACGGATAAGATGATAAAGGTAGGAAAGATGAATGACAAAATAGCCATTGAACTTCTTGTATTAGAAATGAGTAAATAAACCTCTAACAATAAAGAAATAAAGTTTTTTAAAAAGCAAAAAAGCGTACATCAGTACGCTTGATCTTTTTATTAAACACTAAGACACGGTTTTAATCAGATAGTTAAGGGGCTATTAGATAGCTTTGTTAAGTTTTGTAGCAAGTCTAGAAACTTTTCTAGATGCTTTCGCCTTATGAATAGTTCCTTTAGCAGCAGCTTGATGAAGTTTCTTTTCAACAAGTTTTAGTCTTGTTTTTGCTTCTTCAAAGTTTCCAGCGGCTAAAGATTCTTCAAATCTTCTGATAGCTGTCTTAAGTTGAGATTTGATCATTCTATTTCTAGCTGTTTTTTTATTGATAACTAGAATTCTTTTTTGTGCAGATTTGATATTTGCCAACGTGTTCACCCCCTTGCGTGTCATTAACACATGTAATTTTATCAGAAAACATCATATAATGCAATAGAAAAATTCTTTGCATGTGGACTTAAATATGGATTTCATCTTTTAATGTATTAACATTAATTTGCTAAAATATACAATCTCAAATATTGTATCAAAATTTTTGAAAAATAGATACATGGTTTTAAAATAATTATTCTAAATTGAGAAATAATAAAGATTAGATACATGAAGTATTACAATAATGAGTGAAGAAGGTGGAACTATGTTTAAACCCAATACGGATTTGGCCATAGAGGCAAGAGAACTGTATAGCGAAAAAACCAGTGGAGAAATCCCCGGTGTTACCATGGATAATGAGGAAATAGAAGATGTGTTGATTACTAGAGTTGAAGTATTCAATGAAACTGGTGTTAGTATTATCGGAAAGCCCATAGGAAAGTATATCACATTGGAAAGCAATAGTCTTAGAAAGGCAGATGCAGACTTTAAAGATGAGATGAGTAAGCTTTTAGCAAAGGAGCTTCGAAGGATTATTCCACAGAAGGATGATATCAAAGTCCTTGTAGTAGGTCTTGGGAATTGGGATGTAACGCCGGATGCTTTAGGACCCAAAGTTGTATCTAAAATTTTCGTTACGAGACATTTGTTTCAGATGTACAATAAGGAAGGCGATGTGGATCTGTCAGAAGTCAGTGCAATTTCGCCTGGAGTAATGGGTACTACAGGTCTGGAAACTGGTGAAGTAATCAAAGGAATCGTGGATAACTCAAAACCAGATTTGGTGATTGTTGTCGATGCTCTTGCTTCCAGAAAAATGGAGAGAGTAAATGCAACGATTCAAATTTCTACCACAGGAATAACACCAGGATCTGGTGTTGGGAATAAACGAAAAGCTTTGAACAGAGAAACTTTAGGTGTTCCTGTAATTGCCATCGGTGTTCCTACTGTCGTTGATGCTGCAACCTTGACAAACGATACCATAGACAAAGTAATTGATGCATTTTCTAGGCAGGCAAAGGTGGGATCACAGTTTTATAATATGTTAAGAGAGTTAAAGGAAGAGGAAAAATATAGCTTGATTACAGAAGTTTTAGAGCCCTATAGTGCAAATATCATCGTCACCCCGAAGGAAGTAGATGAAGTTATCGTCAATTTATCCCAGATCATAGCCAATGGCATTAACATCGCAGTTCATCCAGGCATCGACTTAAAGGATGTGAATCGATACCTGAATTAATAAAAGTCATAAAGCACCGAAACCTTTCATATTTATTATAGATACAACTTATGAAAAGGCAGGTGCTTTACTTGATTAATTATAAGAAGAATTTAAAAAGAAGCTATCTCAATATTCTGGTACTGATATTGATTTTAGGAGCCTTATTTTCTGTAGTTAAATTGGTATGGGGTGAGAATTCTTCCATGGATACCATAAGTGCTCAAAACGGTGTGCTGATTTCAGAGGGAAGTAGAGAGGTGAATCCTACTTTATTCATAAAGACAATTCAGCATATGTTTCCAAATCGCTCCCTTCAAAAACAATATCAGCCCATATTTTCATTGGAAGGATCTGTAGGTTCTCTATTTAAAAGCATATTTAAAATAGACTTTAAGAATCCTTTAACTTTTGTACAGGCTCAATTTCCGGTGGCAGCTTCCTATCATGAAGAGCTGATGGCTAGTATCCCCAAAGCAGAGGATGAAGAGCCAGAAGAGGATTGGAGCAGAGAAATTCATTTGGTGGACTACGATGGAGACGAGGGCACCATTGCTGTAGACAAGAATATCGACGGAGAGTATTATATAGATAAGGAAACCGTAAAGGATGAAGAGGATTTAGGAGAGCTGGACGAAGGAATCTATGTATTAGGGCAGGAAGATTTGATAGACAGCTTAAATCCTGTTGCTGCAGAAGCTATCAAGAATGTGGCTAAACCAAAATCACTGGATATAGAGCAGGATAAACCGAGTATTTTGATTTACCATACACACGGTACCGAGTCCTATAGTCCAGCCACAGAAGGAAATTTTCATAGTTTAAGAAAGGAATATACAGTTATCAGCGTTGCCGATGTCATGTCTGCAGAGCTACAGAAAAGGGGCTATCATGTCATACATGATGATACCTATCACGACTATCCGTCTTACAATGGTTCCTATGGACGATCTGTAGTGACTGCGAAAGGAATTTTGGATAAAAACCCAACCATCAAGGTTGTAATAGACTTACATCGAGATGGCTACGATAAAATAGAGACCAGAGCAAACCGAATGCAATTAATTGAAAATAGTAGGACCAAGATCAATGGTGAATACGTTGCAAGGTATCAATTTGTTATTGGTGGTAAATCTCCAAATAAAGCTGCGGTAGAGAGCTTTGCTCATTTCGTTAAAGCTGTAAGCGATAGCAAATATCCGGGATTTAGCAAAGAACCATTGGTGAATCAGTATGGAAGCTACAATCAATATCTATCCGATTATGCAACTTTAATAGAATTGGGAAGCAATACCAATACCATTGAAGAGGCAAAGAAAGCGGGATATTATTTAGCCGATGTTTTAGCAGACGCATTAAAGCTTTTAGAAGAATAGGTTTAAAATCCTATAGAAAAGTCCACACTAGAAATGGTGATGTGGATGAGCAGAATAGAAAACAAAAAAAGAGAGAAAAAAATAAAAAGATATATGCGAATGGGTGTAACTATGACAGTGATCCTATTGATTTTTGGTGTGTTGGCTGTAGATTTTAGGATTAGGAAATCCTTGGCCATTGAAGAAGTATCTCTGATCGATTATAAGCATCTAAAAGAATATCAATATTTAGTTCATATCATGGGAAAAAATTATGTTTTAGATTTTTCTGAGCTGAGCGGAGCACTAAATAATAAATTTGCAGAATTTAGAGAAATCGCTTATAATATAAAGAGATACGCAACTGATTTTTTAAAACGATGAATCAAAATGTCGGATGAACCGACATTTTTTTAAATTATTCCTAGATAGAATTTTCATAAAAATTAATAGCTACAAAATAAGGGATTCTTATGATATAATTTAAAAGATTATGCAATAAATAAGGAGGAAGAGGTTATGCCAAGCGATAGACAAAAGAAAATACGTAATTTTTCAATTATCGCCCACATAGATCACGGCAAATCTACCTTGGCGGATAGGCTGATCGAGTATACTGGCTTGATATCCCAAAGGGAAATGCAAAGTCAGATGCTGGATAATATGGACTTGGAGAGGGAACGTGGGATAACAATAAAGTTACAAACAATTCGTCTTGTATATAAAGCAAAGGACGGAGAAGAATATTATTTAAACCTGATCGATACCCCTGGTCATGTTGACTTTACATATGAAGTATCGAGGAGTTTGGCGGCCTGTGAAGGGGCTGTACTGATTGTCGATGCTGCCCAAGGAATAGAAGCTCAAACATTAGCCAATGTGTATTTAGCACTGGAGCAGGATTTAGAAATCATACCGGTAATCAACAAAATTGATTTACCAAGTGCTAGGCCGGACGAGATCAAAACAGAAATAGAAGATATTATCGGATTGGACGCCAGTGAGGCACCTTTAATATCTGCAAAAGAAGGATTGAACATTGAGGATGTATTAGAATCCATTGTAAAAAATGTGCCATCACCGAAGGGCGATATCAATGCACCATTGAAAGCTCTGATTTTTGACTCTTATTACGATAGCTATAAAGGGGTTATTGCTTATATGAGAGTTATGGAAGGTCAAGTGAAAAAAGGCATGAAGGTAAAGATGATGGCAACGAATAAGGAGTTCGAGGTTGTGGAAGTAGGCGCCTTTTCTCCAGGAGCCATACCGTTGGACTCCTTAAGTGCTGGTGATGTAGGCTATTTGGCTGCAAGTATTAAAGATGTTCGACATTGTAGGGTTGGGGATACCATTACAGATGCACTTAACCCAACAGAATCACCTTTACCAGGATACAGAAAAGTAAATCCAATGGTATATTGCGGGATTTATCCTGCGGAAGGTGAGAAATATGAGGATATCAGAGATGCCTTAGAAAAGCTTCAAGTAAATGATGCTGCCCTTGTTTTTGAACCAGAAAGCTCAGCGGCCTTAGGCTTTGGATTCCGATGTGGATTCTTAGGACTGCTTCATATGGAAATCATTCAAGAAAGACTGGAGAGAGAGTTCGATTTGGACTTGATTACAACTGCACCCAGTGTTATTTACAAAATTACGAAGACCAATGGTGAAGAACTGATGATTCAAAACCCTGCCAATATGCCGACACCACAGGAAATACGCATTATGGAAGAGCCGATTGTTAAAACCACAATTATGGTACCGAATACTTATGTGGGTGCGGTTATGGAGCTATGTCAGGATCGCCGTGGGGAAATGAAAGATATGCAATATATCGATGATACCAGAGTGAACCTTTATTATGAAATGCCATTGAATGAGGTAATCTATGATTTCTTCGATGCTCTTAAATCTAAAACGAAGGGCTATGGTTCTTTAGATTATGAGCTTTTAGGATATCGTGCATCGGATTTAGTGAAGCTGGATATTTTAATCAATGGAGAGCAGATTGATGCCCTATCCTTTATCGTCCACGAAAGCAAAGCCTACTCTAGAGGAAAAGGAATGTGCGAGAAGCTAAAGGACGAAATACCGAGACACCAGTTTCCAATACCGCTTCAGGCGGCAGTTGGCAACAAAGTTATATCTCGTGAAACCATTAAAGCCCTTAGAAAAGACGTATTGGCTAAGTGCTACGGTGGAGATATCTCAAGAAAGAAAAAGCTGCTTGAAAAACAAAAAGAAGGTAAGAAGCGTATGAGACAGGTTGGAAACGTAGAAGTTCCACAGAAAGCATTTATGTCCGTGCTAAAATTAGACAACTAAAGGATACAACATAGCTAGTAGCATACCCCCAGAGATATGCTACTAGTTTTTATGATTGGAGGTGCAATAACAACATGAACTCAATAGCGCTTTACATCCATATTCCTTTTTGCGAGAAAAAATGTCATTACTGCGATTTTAATTCCTATAGTGGAAAAAACCATCTGGTAGATGGTTATATAAAAGCACTAAAAAAAGAGATGCAGCAATATGGTGAAATTATAAAAGGCCATTCAGTTGCTACGGTTTTCTTCGGTGGTGGTACGCCTTCCATATTAACGGGGGAACAGATGGCTGAAATTATGGAAACGCTCAGAAGATATTACACCTTAGAGGAACAAGCGGAAATCTCCATGGAAGCCAACCCAGGAACTTTAAACTTTCATAAGCTTAAGGCCTATTATAAAAGTGGAATCAATCGATTAAGTATGGGATTACAGTCCTGCCAAAACCATTTACTGAAAACACTAGGAAGAATTCATAGCTTTGAAGAATATGTAAAGAATTTAGAAGATGCTAGAAAAGCGGGATTTACTAATATCAATACAGACTTGATGTTTTCATTACCAGGTCAGACAGAAAGGGACTGGCAGGAGAGCCTAGAGAAAATCGTTTCCTTGGGTATTCCTCATATATCGGCTTACAGTTTAATCGTTGAAGAAGGGACACCCTTTTTTAGTTGGGTAGAAAATAAAAAGATTATACTTCCTGATGAAGAAGTCGATATGAACATGTATCACTATACCATTGAATATTTAAAGAGCAGAGGATATCATCATTATGAAATATCCAACTATGCAAAAAATGGATTTGAATGTAAACATAATATTACCTACTGGCATAACGAGCACTATATAGGATTGGGTGCCGGTGCTCATTCCTATTTTGACCAAAAAAGATTCAATAATTTTGCTGATATAGACAAATACATTCATCTACTAGGAGAGGGTAGTTCACCCGTAGAAGAAGAAATCCTTGTTTCTAAGAACGATGAAATTGCTGAAACCATGTTTTTAGGCTTAAGGATGATGGAAGGCATTTCTATCGATGGGTTTTTTAAACGATTCCATACCACACCTTTGGCCATATATGAAGATACTTTAGAAAAATTGAGGAAGCAAGGGTTGATTCAGTGGGATGAAAAAGGAATCTGGCTGACTTCCAAAGGAATCGATCTATCCAATGTAGTTTTTGAAAAAATGCTATTGGATTAATGAGAAAAAACTATTGACAAATAAGATATTAAGTGATATTTTATAGACAGAATCATTAGCACTCAACAGAGAAGAGTGCTAACAATCCGAGGTGGTTGTATGTTGAATGAAAGAAAATTAAAGATACTACAGGCCATTATAGAAGATTACATTGAGACAGCAGAGCCCGTGGGTTCGAGAACACTATCGAAAAAATATGATCTTGGTGTAAGTCCAGCGACAATCAGAAATGAAATGTCTGATTTAGAGGAATTGGGACTTATTATACAGCCTCATACTTCCGCAGGCCGTATTCCGTCGGATAAAGGGTATCGACTGTACGTGGATCAATTCATGTCTTTAAAAAATAGTGCAAAGATTAAAAATGGCTATCTAGAACTGGATATCTTGAATAAGGTTGCTGAGATTGAACAAATACTACAATATAGCTCTAAGCTTTTATCTCAAGTAACAAATTATACAACGGTTGCAGTCACTCCTCATGTAAAGGAAAGTAAATTAAAACATATTCAGTTGGTTCCAATTGATTCGATCAATATGTTGGCCATAATCGTTACGGATAGTGGTATTGTAAAAAAACCAGTGATTCGAATGAATGACAGTGTCAGCGAAAGTGGCTTTCAAATGATGTCGAACTTTTTAAATGATAAGCTTCACGGTTTAACTATAAAAAACATAGAAACATCCCTATTTCATATACTAAATGAAGAAATTATCCATTTTAGTAATGTGATGGATACGATTGTTCCTGAGATATTTAAGTCTTTAGAGGAATCCAGCGACATTGATATGTTTTTTAATGGTGCAATGAACATATTCAACTTTCCAGAGTATAATGATATTTTTAAAGCGAAGTCTTTTTTAGAACTTTTAGAAGAGAAGGAATTGCTGAGTAGCTTAATTACTTCTTTTGATAGTGAAGGTCTAAGAGTTTCCATCGGTAGTGAGAATATCTATGAAGAAGCAAAGGACTGTAGCTTGGTTACAGCGACTTATAAAGAAAATGACACGATTCTAGGCTGGCTCAGTGTTATTGGACCGACTAGAATGGATTATTCCGGTGTTGTCAGTGTAATGGCAGAGGTTAGTAAATCGATTAACGATTTATTAAAAAATAGATATAATAAATAAGACTATTTAAGGCAGGTGGAGTGGATTGAAGGAAACGAAACAGGAAGAAATGGAAGTAAGAGAGGATTGCGAAAGTGTAGATAGTAATTTAGAGGCGACCGTTGAGGAAATGGAATCTACAAAAGGAACATCTGAAGACTTGGAGCAAAAATTAGCAGAGAAAACAGCGCAATATGAAGATATATTTTCTCAATTTCAAAGACTTCAAGCAGATTTTACAAACTACAAGAAACGTGTTGAAAAAGAAAAGGGCGACATTTATCTTTATGCAAATGAAAAAATTGCATTGGATTTATTGAACATAATCGACAACTTTGAGCGAGCAATACAATCTACAGAAAAAACAGAAGAGAATGATTCGCTACTACAGGGCATCAGCTTAGTGTATAAACAGTTGTTGGACACATTGACGAAACATGGCGTAGAGGAGATCGAAGCCATGGAAAAACCTTTCGATATGAATCTTCATTATGCAGTGATGCAGGAAGAATCTGAGGGAGCGTCCAATTATGTTATAGATGTGCTTCAAAAAGGTTATAAAATAAAAGATAGAATACTAAGACCAGCTATGGTTAAGGTCTCAAAATAAAAAAATTATTTACATATAGGGAGGAAAACTAAATGGGTAAAGTAATAGGAATTGACTTAGGAACTACAAATTCATGTGTTGCTGTATTAGAAGGTGGAGAACCTGTTGTTATAGCAAATAGTGAAGGAAATAGAACGACACCTTCCGTTGTAGCCTTCGGTAAAGATGGAGAGAGAATTGTAGGCGAGCCTGCAAAAAGACAAGCTGTAGTAAATCCAGATAAAACAATTATGTCCATTAAGACACAAATGGGATACGATTATAAAGTAAATATTGATGGAAAGCAATATACACCGCAAGATATTTCTGCGATGATTTTACAAAAATTAAAAGCGGATGCGGAAGCATATTTAGGTGAAGCTGTAACTGACGCAGTTATTACAGTTCCAGCGTATTTCTCAGACAGCCAAAGACAAGCGACAAAAGACGCTGGTAAAATTGCAGGGCTAAATGTACAAAGAATCATCAACGAGCCAACAGCTGCATCTTTAGCTTATGGTTTAGACAAGACAGAGGAGCAACAAAAAATATTAGTATATGACTTAGGTGGCGGAACATTTGACGTATCCATCTTAGAACTTGGCGATGGCGTATTCGAAGTATTATCAACAAGTGGAGATAACCATTTAGGTGGAGACGATTTTGATAAAGTTGTAATCGACTACATTGCAGAAGATTTTAAGAAGCAGGAAGGCGTAGATTTAAGACAAGATAACATGTCTCTTCAAAGATTGAAGGAAGCGGCTGAAAAAGCTAAAAAAGAGCTTTCAAGCACTATGACGACCAATATCAACCTGCCATTTATCACAGCTACCAGTACAGGTCCAAAGCATTTGAACATGGATTTATCTAGAGCTAAATTTGAAGAAATTACATCTCATTTAGTAGAAAGAACCATAGGACCAGTAAAGAAAGCGATGAGTGATGCTGGATTATCCGCAGGGGATATCAACAAAGTAATTTTAGTCGGTGGTTCAACTAGAATACCAGCAGTACAACAAGCTGTAAAGAATATTACAGGTCAAGATCCACATAAAGGAATTAACCCAGATGAATGCGTAGCCTTAGGTGCTGCCATACAAGCAGGGGTACTTACTGGAGAGGTAAAAGACGTATTATTATTAGATGTAACACCGCTATCCTTAGGTATAGAGACATTGGGTGGTGTATTCACTAAATTAATCGAAAGAAATACGACAATTCCTACAAGAAAGAGCCAGGTTTTCTCTACAGCTGCAGATAACCAACCAGCAGTAGATATTCACGTACTTCAAGGTGAAAGACAAATGGCAGCAGATAATATTACCCTTGGACGATTTGAACTTGGAGGTATTCCACCTGCACAAAGAGGTGTTCCACAAATCGAAGTAACCTTTGATATCGATGCCAACGGTATTGTAAACGTATCTGCAAAGGATCTTGGAACAGGCAAAGAGCAAAAAATCACAATTACTTCATCTAGTAATTTAAATGATGCAGAAATTGAAAAGAAAATTAAAGAAGCAGAGCAATTTGCTGAAGAAGACAAGAAGCGTAAAGAAAAGGTTGAAGTTAGAAATCAAGCCGATTCATTAGTATATCAAACAGAGAAAACATTAAAGGATTTAGAAGGAAAAGTTAATCCTGAAGATGAATCAAAAGTAAAAAATGAAATAGAAAAGTTGAAAAAAGCACTTGAAAGTGATAATGTAGATGATATGAAAAAATCAATTGAAGATTTAAACAATGCCTTCCAAGCAATTTCACAGGCAATGTATCAACAGGCTCAAGCACAGCAAGGTGAAAATTCAGATGCTGGTGCAGGTGAAGGAACTACAAATAGAGATAATGTAGTTGATGCAGAGTACGAAGTTGTAGACGACGAAGACAAGTAACAGTTAAACTATTGAGGACGCCCTATGGGTGTCCTCAAAGTCAGTAATAATAAAATATATTTGCATTTTCAAGGTGGTGAAGCAATGAGCAAGCGAGATTATTATGAAGTGTTGGGTATTAATAAGGATGCAAGCGATCAGGATATTAAAAAGGCTTACCGTAAATTAGCCATGAAGTATCATCCGGACAGAAATCCTGACAATAAGGAAGCAGAAGAAAAATTTAAAGAGGCCAATGAAGCCTATGAGGTATTGAGCTCACCAGAAAAAAGACAGAGATATGACCAATTTGGGCATGCTGGTGTCAACGGTAATGGCGCTGGCGGTTTTGAAGGCTTCAGTGGTTTCGGTGGTGGCGGCTTTGAAGACATTTTCGGTGATATTTTCGATATGTTTGGCGGTGGTTTCTCTTCTTCACGAAGAAGAAGCGGACCTCAAAAGGGAGCGGATCTTCAGCATCAGGAAGTGATTACGTTTGAAGAGGCGGCCTTCGGTGTAGAAAAAGAAGTGGAGTTTTATAGAAATGACTCTTGCCATACTTGTAGTGGAACAGGGGCAAAGCCTGGTACATCTACAAGGACTTGTACAAAATGTAATGGAACTGGTGAAATCAGGGTTGTGCGAAGAACTGCTTTAGGTCAAATGGTCAATGTAGCGCCATGTGATCAATGTGGTGGCGATGGAACCATGATAGAAACACCTTGCGATACTTGTAAAGGTAAGGGAAAAGTTAGAAAGCTGAAAAAAATCAAAGTGAAGATTCCAGCAGGTGTAGACACTGGCTCCGTCATCTCTATCAGAGGAGAAGGTGAACCTGGAATTAAGGGCGGTCCTTCTGGAGATTTTTATGTGGTGATCAATGTGAAACCTCACAAACTTTTCCAAAGGGATGGATATGATGTCATCTGTGAGATGCCCATTACCTTCGTTCAGGCGACCCTTGGAGACGAAGTGGAAGTTCCTACTTTAGAAGGAAAAGTTAAATACAAAATCAATGAAGGCACACAGAGCGGTACCGTGTTTAGATTGAAATCAAAAGGAATTGTAAATCCAAAGGGTTATGGCAAGGGAGATCAATACGTAAAAGTGATCGTAGAGGTTCCAACAAAACTTTCAGAGAAGCAAAAAGAAATATTAAGAAATTTTGCTGCTGAAAGTGGAGAAGATATGCATCAGCAAAGAAAGACATTCTTTGAAAAAGTAAAGGACGCTTTTGGTGTATAGACAAAAAGATGGATTTGAAAAATTGCAATTAAGGGATAAAATCTGAGTTATTGTTTAGGAGTGAAATTGATGAAATGGATTGAAGTGACAATCAGAACCACAACGGAAGCGGTAGAAGCTGTTGCCAATGTTCTTTACGATGCAGGTGTGTCAGGTGTTGCCATAGAGGACCCCAATGATATTGTTTTCGTAAATAACGATGAGAAAACTTGGGATTATGTAGATGAGGCTTTAATTGATTTTGAACAAGGTGCTTTGGTAAAGGGATACTTACCGGAATCATCGGATCTCGTTGAAAAAATCGAAATTATTAAGAACTCCATCGCTGCATTACCTGAATTCGGTCTAAATATTGGTGCAGGAGAGGTTAGTACGCTGGAGGTAAATGAAGAGGATTGGAGTACATCTTGGAAACAATACTATAAGCCAACGAAAATAGGGAATAAAATTGTGATTAAACCTACCTGGGAGGAATACATAGCGCAGGAAGGGGATATGGTCATAGAAATGGACCCTGGTATGGCCTTCGGTACAGGAACTCACGAAACGACAATGATGTGTGTTGAGCAGCTAGAAAAATACATTTCTAAAGATACTACGGTTTTCGATATTGGAACAGGCAGTGGCATCCTTGCAATCGTTGGAGCGAAGCTAGGCGCTAAAAAGGCAATTGGTGTTGACTTTGATCCTGTTGCAGTTACTGTTGCAAACGAAAATGTTAGAGCAAATAAAGTGGAAAACATTGTAGAAATAAAGCAAGGCAACCTAATGGATGTTGTAAGTGAAAAGGCAGATGTTGTTGTAGCGAATATCATAGCAGAAGTGATCGTGATTCTGAGTGAAGATATCAAGAGCTTCTTAAACAAAAACGGAATTTTTATATCCTCTGGAATTATTTTAGATAAAATTGATACAGTGAAAGAAAGCTTAGTGAAAAATGGATTAGAAGTTATCCACGTAGAAACCATGGGCGAATGGGCTGCAATAGTTTCTAAGGTAAAGGGAGCATAATATGCATCGTTTTTTTGTTATGCCAAATCAGGTGAATTTAACCAGTGGAGAAATCGTGATTCACGATGAAGACGTTAAGCATATTTCCAAGGTGTTGCGATTAAAAGAAAAGGATATTGTAGAGATTTGTGATGGAGAAAGCAAGGAGTATATCTGTAGCATAGCATCCATTCATAAAAATGAAGTGGTGCTTTCCATTGAAGAAGAACGCAAATCCACCCAAGAAGCATCCGTAGAAGTCGTTCTATATCAAGGGGTTCCAAAGGGCGCAAAAATGGACTTAATCATACAGAAAACCACAGAGCTGGGTATCAAGGAGATCATTCCCGTAATGATGGAAAGGACTGTGGTTCAATTTGATAGCCCAAAGGATGAAGTGAAGAAAGTGGAGCGATGGCAAAAGATTGCTGAAGAAGCAGCAAAACAGAGCAAAAGAGGAATGATTCCCAAAATTCATCTGCCAATGAGCTTTAAAGATGCAATTGAGGACAGCAGGAAGAATGCATTGAATATTATGCCCTATGAAAATGAAGAAAATAGGGGCTTTAAAAATATTATCAAGAATTTATCGAAAGAGGATCAAGCCTCTATTAAAAAAATAGGAGTTTGGATCGGACCAGAGGGTGGCTTTGAAGAAAGCGAAGTAGTAAAAGCCATAGAAAATGGCATACATCCCGTTACATTAGGTCCTAGAATACTTAGAACAGAGACAGCAGGATTTACAATGTTGAGTCTTGTTATGTACGAGTTGGGAGATTTAGGAGGAGCATAGGTGAAAAAAGTAGCTTTTCATACATTAGGTTGCAAGGTAAATCAGTACGAGACACAGGCCATGGGCGAACTTTTTGAAAAAGAGGGATATGAGATTGTTTCCGATGAAGAGGTTGCAGATGTTTACGTCATCAATACTTGTACCGTAACCAATGTTGGCGATAAAAAATCGAGACAATTTATTCGTAGAGCGAAACGAAACAATGAAGAGGCCATTATTGCCGTAGTAGGTTGTTATGCTCAAACGGCTCCAAAGGAAGTGCTAGCCATTGAAGGGGTCAACATTGTGATCGGAACCAACGAGCGGAATAAAATCGTTGAAGCTGTAGAAAATTGTAGCACAGAAGAAAAAATCAGCTTAGTGGATGACATCATGAAAGTGAAGCAATTCGAAGAAATGTCCATCGTTGATGTAAAAGATAAAACAAGAGCATTTTTGAAAATACAGGAAGGGTGCAACCAGTATTGTACTTATTGCATTATTCCTTATGCAAGAGGTCCCATTCGAAGCCGAGGGCCTTTGGAAATCGTTGAGGAAGTAGAAACCTTAGTTCAAAAAGGTTTTAAAGAAGTGGTACTAACTGGGATACACGTAGCATCCTATGGAAAAGACCGATCGGATGGTACCGATCTAATCCATATATTGAAGCAAGTAAATGGTGCACAAGGATTGGAGCGAATCAGATTAAGTTCTTTAGAGCCTACTCTTTTTACCGATGATTTCTTAAGGGAACTATCTCAGCTCGATAAAATATGTGACCATTTCCATCTGTCCCTTCAAAGTGGATGCAACGCCACCTTAAAAAGGATGAACAGAAAATATACTGCTGAAGAATATAAAGAAATTGCAGGTAGAATTCGGAAGGTGTATCCAGAGGTTGCCTTGACCACCGATGTGATCGTTGGCTTCCCAGGTGAAACGGAAGAAGAATTTAATACAACCTATGAGTTCATCAAAGATATTGGGTTCAGTGAAATTCATGTATTTAAATATTCTCCTAGAACTGGTACACCGGCATCGAAATATAAGGAACAAGTTGATGGATTAACAAAACACTATCGTAGCGAAAAGCTGATTGACCTTGGAGAAAAAATGAAGAATCAGTACAGAGGTCAGTTTGTAGGCAAAGAGAGAAAAGTCTTGTTTGAAGCCATTTCTAAAGAAAACAAAGCTTATATGGAAGGCTATACAGACAATTACTTAAAGGTGCTAGTTCCAGCTTCAGAGGTTGTAGAAGGGGAATTAACAAATGTAGTACTGAAAGAATTAAAAGAAGAATATATTTTAGGGGAAAAGAAATAATTTTAAAAGAGGAATTCTTCTTTTTCTGTTGAATATTATAAAAAAAGCTTCTATGGAAGCGTTGTAAGGAAGCTTTTTTGGGAACTCAATTACGGCAAGGTTCTTCTTTGGAAGCGCATTATAAGCAGAGCTTTCCTATTTGTTACATTCGTTTTAAATTAGCAGTAAGGAGGTGTACCTATGTCAGATTGCATTTTTTGTAAGATAATAGAAGGTCAAATTCCTAGTGCGAAAGTATATGAGGATGACCATGTGATTGCTTTTAAGGATATTGCTCCAGAAGCACCAACACACCTGCTTATTGTACCTAGAAAGCATATCCCATCCATAGTGGATATCAGTGAAGAAGACAGCAATATGATTCTGCCTCGAATCTTCGCCGCTATAGGACATTTAGCTAAAGAATTTAATTTAGAGCAAGAGGGTTTTAGAATTGTAAACAATTGCGGCAAAAATGGGGGGCAAACTGTAGATCATCTACATTTCCACCTATTAGGAGGAAGACAATTACAATGGCCACCAGGCTAAAAATAGCTATTGCATTAGTTGAAATTTTAATGTATAATAACTAGGTATTGTTTAATCCCACTTGCAATATAGCCATTATGTTGCTATAGATAAAGCACAGCGCTTGCTAGCGGAGGGAGGGGAAGTAAGATGTCAGAGATAAAAATAAGAGAAAATGAATCACTAGATAATGCTCTTCGTAGATTTAAAAGACAGTGCGCTAAGTCTGGTATTTTATCAGAAGTAAGAAAAAGAGAGCACTATGAAAAGCCTAGTGTAAAACGTAAGAAAAAGGCAGAAGCTGCTAAAAGAAATAAAAGTAAATTCTAATAATCGTATTAGAGTTTCAAAGTAGAGGTGAAAAAGAAATGTCCCTCAAACAAAGATTAGCTGATGAACTAAAAGAAGCCATGAAAAATAAAAACCAGCTTCGTAAAAATGTTATTACAATGATTCGTGCTGACGTAAAGCAAATAGAGGTAGATAAGCGAGTTGAGCTGGGCGATGATGAAATTATAGAAATCATAGCAAAGCAGGCAAAACAGCGGAGAGATGCAATTGAAGAGTTTGCAAAAGGCGGTCGTGAAGACTTAATGGAGCAAGCGAAGCAAGAAGTTGATATTCTGATGGAATACTTACCTGAACAGCTGTCGGAGGAAGAAGTTGAAGTAATTATTAGAGAAGTGATCACCGAAATCGGTGCTACTTCGATGAAAGAAATGGGAAAAATAATGGCTGCAGCGATGCCGAAGTTAAAAGGTAGAGCTGATGGAAAAGTAGTTAATCAAACAGTACGAAAAATTTTACAATAGTAAAATAAAGAAACTAACCCGGAATATTTCCGGGTTTATTTGTTTTTGGGGCAATTGTGAGCCAGAGGGAACAAATTTTATTTTTGGAAAATGATTTAGTTATTTGTGTTAAATAATAGTTTAGGATATACTAAAAATGAATATATATAGAATAGGGAGGAGGCGAAAAATGAATAGAAAAAAGATTTGTGTTGTATTGCTATTGATGCTCCTATTATCAGTAGTAGCTGCTAGTGGAGATCAAGGAGCAGGAAATGTATATGTGATTCCCATTCGTGGAGAAATAACGCCTGCCATGCATCTTTACGTGAAGCATAATTTATCCATCGTAGAAAGCGATAAAAATGCTACTGCCGTAATATTTGAAATTGATACCTACGGTGGCAGAATTGATTCTTCGGAGCAGATTGGAAAATTAATTTTAAATACCAACATTCCCACCATTTCTTTTGTCAACACAAAAGCAGAGTCTGCTGGTGTTTTACTCACGATTTCATCCGATACCATAGCAATGGCGCCCAGCAGTACCATTGGATCGGCGGAAACTGTTCCAAATACAGAAAAGGTTCTTTCGACTTGGGTCGGCATACTCAGAAGCACTGCACAAAAAACGGGAAGAGATGAAACGATCGTCAGTGCTATGGCAGATAAGTCTGTAGTGATTCCTGGCGTTAGTGAAAGAGGCAGACTTTTGAATCTAACCAATGTAGATGCGATTCTATTGGATTTCATCGATTTTATTGCCAATGATTATAATGAAGTTCTAGATTATTTATCTTTATCCGATCACCATATTATCATGGCAGAAACCACAAATAGCATTCGTCTAGCGCAATTTGCCAGCAATTTATATATTGCGCCCATACTATTGGCAATTGGAATTATTGGGATTTTAATAGAACTATTTATGCCAGGCTTCGGAATAGGGGGGACGATTGGTTTGATATCTTTAGCAGTTTATTTTGCAGGAAACATGTTAGCAGGAAATGGTAATTTTGCAACCGTATTAATATTTGTCTTAGGTATCATCCTACTAATTACAGAAGCGGCTATGCCAGGCTTTGGAATTGCAGGAATCGGCGGTGTTCTTTGTATTGGCGTCAGTATTTTCTTGATTTCAAACAGTATCGTGACTGCGGTTTTATCTGTAACCGTCATCTTAATATTAACGATTATTGCGATTTTATTGCTTTATAAATTTGCACCAAAAAATAAATATTTTAACCGAATTATTTTAAATGCGAAATTAGATAAGAATAAAGGGTATACTTCAACCGTAGACTATAGTAAATATGTGAATCAAACAGGGATTGTTACTACAGCTCTTAGGCCATCGGGTATCATATCCATCGATGGGGAACTATTAGATGTAGTTTCTGAAGGACAATTTATAGAAAAAGACGAAATCGTAATGGTTTCAAAAGTAGAAGGTAGAAAAATTGTAGTTCGAAAAATGAATTAGGAGGGGTTTTATGCCAGAAGTTGTATTTTTATTGATTGTTGTTGCTATTGCATTTATTGTACTATCGATTATTTTAAGCTTTATACCAGTAGGATTATGGATTACGGCTCTTTTTTCTGGGGTTAAAGTCGGCATTTTCACATTAGTTGGGATGAGATTCAGAAGAGTACAGCCAAATCGTATTGTGGGTCCATTAATTAAAGCTACAAAAGCAGGATTAAATTTAGACATTGATGATTTAGAAGCCCATTATTTAGCTGGAGGAGATGTTAATAGTGTAGTTGATGCATTAATCGCAGCACAGAGAGCTGAAATTGGGTTAGAATTTGAAAGAGCTGCTGCCATTGACCTAGCAGGGAGAAATGTATTAGAAGCCGTTCAGGTCAGTGTTAATCCAAAGGTAATAGAGACGCCTAAAATTTCAGCAGTGGCTAAAGATGGAATTGAAGTAATGGTTAAGGCAAAGGTAACAGTAAGAGCTAACATTGAAAGACTTGTCGGTGGTGCTGGTGAAGAAACAATTATTGCAAGAGTTGGAGAAGGTATTGTTACAACAGTAGGTTCGGCTCTATCCCATAAAGATGTATTAGAAAACCCAGATTCCATCTCTAAAATGGTATTAGGGAAAGGTCTTGATGCAGGAACTGCCTTTGAAATTCTATCCATTGATATTGCAGATATTGATATTGCAAGAAATATTGGTGCTCAGCTGCAAACAGATCAGGCAGAGGCAGATAAACGTATTGCCCAAGCAAAAGCAGAGGAAAAAAGAGCCATGGCAGTAGCGCGAGAGCAGGAAATGAAGGCTGCTGTAATAGAGATGAAGGCAAAGGTTGTAGAAGCAGAGGCGGAAGTACCAAGAGCCATAGCTGCGGCTTTAAGAGAAGGAAAATTAGGTGTAATGGATTATTATAATCTCCAAAATGTGGCAGCAGATACTACCATGAGAGAATCTATTGCCAAAATTAGCAAAGACGATAACGATAGCCACGGAAAAGATATAACAAAGTAAGGTAGAGGCTTTCTAAAGGATGTGATGAAATGGGCTTTGAAACCATAATAGGCATTGTGGTAGTTATACTCAGTGTCGTATTGACCAGCAAAGATAAGAAAAACCAAAAGACGAGACAGCGGAAAAATTGGCAGACCAGTACAACAACTTCCTCGCAACCGATGAAAAGACAAGAAAATAACCCTAGAAAAGGTGCTTTTGGGGGTTCTTTAGAAGACCTATTTAAAGAATTAAGGACAGAATTTGAAAAGAATTATGGCGTTGCAAAAAAAGAAGAAGTAGAATCTACGACTGGTCAAGATGTATCCAGGACTTCTAATATGGAAGTGAATAGAGAGGAAAGAGTTTTATATAAAGCAAACAGCTACCTTGGAGATAGCAGTACCTTAGATCGGAACTCTGTGGATTCTAAAGGAACAGTATACGACAAGGAAATTGGCAAGAATGAAAAAGAATTTAAATTGGATAAGAAAGGAATTCTGCAAGGCATTATCATGTCTGAAGTTTTGCAAAAACCAAAGAGCTTAAGAAGATAGGATAAATTCCTATCTTCTTTGCATTTATAAGAGAACTAGAATTTTTTATAACGAATAGAAGATTCTACTTATAATATGTTCTAAAAGAAGAACTGTACCTTAAATGAGTTTCAAAAAAGCTTTCTTATCACGCTTCTATAGGAGCTTTTTTTAGATAGGAGAACGAAAATTTTATAGCAAATAGGTCTAATAAAATATGGGAAAGCATAAAATTTGAATATATGGGAGGTATGGCAAATGAAAAAAAATACAGAAATAAAAAAAACCTTAGCCGAAATCTTGGAATTACCGCAAGATATTATTTTAGATTTGCCTAAAATTACGATGATTGGTAATCTCCAAATATATATAGAAAACCATAAGGGGATTTTAGAATATACGAATACAAGAATTCGGATTAACACAAAGAATGGGGTCTTGAGAATCACGGGAAAGGATATGGTCCTAAAAAATATCATTACAGAAGAAATTATTATTATAGGGGATATTGTTCAAATAGAATTCATCAATTGAGAGGTGGATACATTGTTGATTTTAAAGCTTTGGAACTATATGAGAGGATATGTAAACATAAGGATAGAGGGCCTTGCCTTAGAGCGATTTATCAATCTATGTATTGCGAAAGGAATTTACTTGTGGGATATTCAAAGAATCAACCACACGGCCTTGGAGGGAAAAGTCAGTATCAAAGGTTTTAAAGAACTAAGAGGGATTGTAAAAAAAGCAGGATGTAGAGTTTCTATTAAAAGAAAAAATGGATATCCCTTTTGGATACATAAACTTAAGAAGAGAAAAATGCTTTTAGTAGGAGCATTTTTTTGTTTCACCTTATTAATCTTTTCTTCTACCTTCATTTTTTCAATTGAGGTTTCTGGAAATCATCAATTAGAACGAGGGAAAATCATTGGCATACTCAACGATCTAGGGCTAAAGCCCGGTGCAAATCGGTATAAGATTAATATAAAAGATATAGAAACACAGATGCTCTTAGATATGGAAGAACTTGCTTGGGTTGGTATTGAGATTAAAGGGATCAAGGCTAGGGTTGAAATCGCAGAAAAAAGATTGGCACCGGACATCATTGATAAGAATACACCTTGCAATGTTGTAGCTTCAAAAAAAGGTGTTATTGAAAAAGTAATAGCGCGAAATGGCGATCCTAAGGTTTCAGAGGGCGATATTGTAAAAGAGGGCGATATCTTAATCAGCGGTATCATAGAGCGAGATTTTATGGAGACTGACAAATACGTTCATTCCTATGGCGAAGTATTTGCAAAGACTTATTACGAAGGTATGGAAAGCAAAAATTTGATAGAAATTAAAAAGGAAAAGACAGGAAAAACCTTTAAAAGAAGAATGTTTAAATTTGGAAACCTCGAACTTTCTATTAATAATGCAGAAATACCATATAATACTTATATATTAGAAAAAGAATCAAAAAAACCATTTCAATGGAGGAATATAGGGCTGCCTGTGGAAATAATAATAGAAGAATATTATGAAGCTGTAGAAATTGAAGAAAAGATTTCTGAACCTGAAGCGGAGAAGGCGATCCACAGTAAGGTTATCAATCAGTTGCTAAAGGAAATACCGCTAGAAGCTGAAATTTTAGATACAAAAATTAACTTTACTACCCAAGATGATATTTTATATGGTAAAGTTATTATAGAAGTTTTAGAAAATATAGCACAGCAAAAGAGATTACAGATAGGAGTTGACTAATTGTTGGAAAACAAATTACAAAAGAAAATAGAGATTCAGGATCAAAAATTTATAAAAGAATTATTCGGTAATTTTGATAAAAATATAAAATTGATTCAAGAAAATTTAAATATTGATATTGTACAAAGAGAAGGCGACATTTTAATTATTGGCGATGAAAATAATGTCTTATTAGGAGAGAACTTAATAAAGCAATTGATGGAGCTGGTAGGCAATAATGAAAGCCTTACAATTCAGAATATATCCTATGCCATAGGATTACTATTGGAAGGAAAGAACGAAAGGATACAGGATATTACAAATGATGTGATCTTTGTTACAGATAGAGGAAAGCCGGTTAAACCGAAAACCATCGGACAGAAGAAATATATTGAACTGATTCAAGGAAAAGATTTAACCTTTGGCATTGGTCCAGCAGGTACAGGTAAAACGTACCTAGCAGTGGCCATGGCAGTGAAAGCATTCCGTAATGAGGAAGTAAGCAGGATCATCTTAACAAGACCTGCAGTAGAGGCTGGTGAAAGCCTTGGCTTTCTGCCTGGCGATTTAAAGGACAAGGTAGACCCTTATTTAAGACCTTTATATGATGCACTCTTTGATATTTTAGGTTCTGAAAAATTTCAGAAATATATGGAGCGTGGTATGATAGAAGTAGCACCCTTGGCGTACATGAGAGGAAGAACGCTGGACAACAGCTTTATCATATTAGATGAAGCACAGAATACGACGAGAGAGCAGATGAAAATGTTCTTAACTCGTTTCGGTTTTGGTTCTAAAGCTATTGTAACAGGAGATATTACCCAAATTGACCTGCCAAAAGGAAAGTTTTCAGGTCTAAAGCATGCGGAAGAGATTTTAAAAAATGTAGATGAAATTGGATTTGCTTATTTGACTGGGAAAGACGTTGTAAGACATAATCTTGTTCAAAAGATCGTAAAAGCTTATGATGAGCATGAAGCCAAAATACAAAAAAAGCTCAAGAACGAGAAAAAGAGTGAAAAATAAAAAAGTATTTTACACAGGAAGAATCGTTTAGGAGGTGTAGTTATGGATAACGCTACAAAAAGCTTTTTTCAACGAGATCCGATTCGCAGAATATTGTTAGCCTTACTGTTTTTTGCTAGCTTATTTTCAATATTAGCAACCAGCTTAAAGCCAGAAAAATTTGACTTAGTGGTTGGTCAAAGTGCGCCTGTCGATATAAACTCACCAAAGGACATAGAGGACAAGTTCAATACAGAGCTATTGAGGGAAAAGGCTGTGGTGAATGTAGAACCCATCTATAAACTAAATCCAGGTGTACGTGTAGAAGTAAATAAAGATATCGAAAAGTTTTTTAATCTGGTCTATAAGCTTCAGAATGCAGAAGAAAAGATTGAGAAATTAACAGAAGAAGAAACAGAGGAAGTAACGGAGGAGATCCCAGTAAAGCTTTCTGAGAAAGAAAAAATTGAACGATTGAACCAGGAAAATGATCTCAACATCGGAATGGAAAATTCCAAAACTGCAATAAAATCCTCTGTCGAAGATTTAAAATATCTTGAAAGCTATATCAACGAAATCGTTGCACAAAATATGAATTTAGGAATCAATATTGAAGATCTTCAAAAACAAAAAAATAGCATTAAAGAATACATTACGAATTTAAATGAATTTAGTGAGGAGCTAAAGGATTTAGCAATCGCTGTCATCAATGCTACAATTAGGCCAAATAAATTTCTAGATGAAGAAGCTACCAATGGTAAAATTGATATCGCAAGAGAAAATGTAGATAAGGTCATCATAAGAAAAGGGGACAGCATTATCAGAGAAGGCGAAATCGTCACCTACGATCGACTGGAGATATTAAGAGATTTGGGGCTTTTACGGGAAGATAATAAAATAGATTTTATTCTATATATCGGAATCGCCTCTATTGTTTTGGTCATAGAGTTTATCATCATTGCGTATATGATGGTGTTTAATAAGACCTTATTAGAAAAGCCAAAGATACTACTGATGATCTACTTGATATTTATGTCTGTCGTCATTATTTCCAAGGCAATTGAAGGAATTTCAATTTATTTGATTCCAATTGGAGCTGCTGCCATGTTGATGTCCATATTGGTGGATTCCAGACTGGCAGTGCTAATCAACCTATGTCTCACTGTGGTAATCAGCCTGATTACAGGAAATAACATTAGCTTTATGGCAATGGCACTGATCGGCGGTACTGTGGGTGCTTTCAGCGTGATCAATAGCCAACAAAGATCCAATATTTTCGTATCTGGAATTGCGATCAGCGTGATTAATATGGGTACCATCGCTGGTATTGGATTTATTAACAGCAGTGAAGTGAGTCAAACCTTGACCTTTGGCCTGTATGGGCTACTCAATGGACTATTTTCCTCCATATTGGCCGTGGGCTCATTGCCATTATGGGAATCCGCATTCGATGTGGTGACACCTTTAAAATTACTGGAGCTATCCAATCCCAATCAACCACTGCTCAAAAAGCTTTTAATCGAAGCGCCCGGTACCTATCAACATAGTATTATTGTAGGAAACTTAAGTGAGTCCGCTGCAGATGCCATCGGTGGAAACTCCTTATTAGTTCGAGCGGGAGCCTTTTATCATGATATTGGAAAAACAAAGAGACCGTATTTTTTTAAGGAAAACCAATTGACAACGGATAATCCCCATGATAAATTAAAACCTGCTTTAAGTGCCAGCATCATTACAGACCACGTTCGTGATGGCATTGAGCTTGCTAAAAAGCATAAACTGCCCGTTGAAATTAGGAATTTTATCACAGAACATCATGGAGATACTTTAGTCGCATATTTTTATCATAAGGCTAAAACCGGTGAAAATGGTGATCAGGTAGATGAAAAGAACTTCAAATACGATGGACCGAAACCGCAGAGCAAGGAAACTGCAATTGTTATGATGGCGGATTCCATAGAAGCAGCAGTTCGAAGTCTTTCCTCTCCTAGTCAAGATGATATCCAGGCTTTGATAGAAAAGATCATCGATGGAAAGCTAAGAAGCGGTCAGTTAGATGAATGTAATATTACTTTTAAAGAGTTAAACACAATAAAAAAGACATTCCTAAAGGTCATATTGAGTATATTCCACGAAAGAATAGAGTATCCAGATATGGACATTAAGAAAGAAGATGGAGGAAAGCCTCATGGAGCTGTTAATTGACAATAGACAGGATCGATATGAAATCACAGACGCATTAATTGAATTAATCAACAAGGCAGTTGAAGCTTGCTTAATATATGAGGGATGGGAAATAGATTATGAAGTTAGTCTTTCCTTTGTAGATAATCAAGAGATTCAAGCTTTAAATCATACTTACAGAGGAAAGGATTATGCAACGGATGTTCTGTCCTTTCCTCTCATAGAGGAAAACCAAGGCCTCGACCTTGAAGAAAAGCTTTTAGGAGATATCGTTATATCTGTAGAAAAGGCGGCAGAGCAGGCAAAGGAATACAACCATTCATTTGAGAGAGAAATGGGATTTCTGGTGGTTCATAGCATGTTTCATTTAATGGGTTACGATCACGATCACGATGAAGCTACAGCAGATATGCGAAAAAGAGAAGAGGCCGTTTTGACGGCGATCAATTTACTTCGATAAGAAAAAAGGAGCAGATCATGAAGGTTAGACGTCTCATAGACAGCTTAAATTATGCATTTGAAGGAATTATTTATGCACTGAAAACCCAAAGGAATATGAAGATTCATTTTGCAGTGGCTATTATTGTATTGATATCCAGCTTATTTTTTGATCTAACACGGATAGAAATCCTGATACTCCTACTGACCATCTCGATGGTTTTAGTTGCAGAGATGATCAACACCTCTATTGAATCTACCATTGACTTAATTACGGATAAATATCATATTTTTGCTAAGATTGCTAAGAACGTAGCGGCAGGGGCGGTTTTGATTGCTGCTATAAATTCCATCATTGTAGCTTATTTGCTTTTTTTTAATAAAATGAATTCCTTTACCATACAGGTGCTTCACCATGTAAAGCAATCGCCACTCCATATCACTTTTATCGCCTTAATCATTGTGATATTTTTAGTGATCGTGGTCAAAGCATACTTTGGTAAAGGAACACCGCTCCAAGGCGGTATGCCCAGTGGCCATGCAGCAGCAGCTTTTTCCTTAGCTACGGCCATTACTTTTATTTCAGAGAACATGTTTGTCGCTACATTATCTGCTCTGATGGCACTGTTGGTTTCACAAAGTAGATTAGAAACTAAAATCCACAATTTTTTTGAAATTGTAGTGGGTGCTATTTTAGGAATATTGGTTACGACGATTTTCTTTCAACTATTCCTATAGATTTAGATATGAATAAACAAAGACATTTGCAGAAAGGAAGAATACACGATGAAGGACTGGAAGAAAAAAGGAATTATATTATTTTTATTGGCTTCACTTTTATTAACCAATGTGGCTTGTGGTAAAAAAACAGAGGGTGATGATAAGGGCGGTATAGAAATAGAGGAAATTGAAGAAACTGAAGAAGTAGTACAGCCTGTAGAACCTGAAATTACAGGGGTACCATCGCCACTCAGTGGCATTCGCGTACCGGAAGAGAAACTGAATAAAAGACCGATGGCGATCATATTTGACAATCAAACAGGAGCTCGTCCTCAAGCTGGATTGATCGATGCAGAAATTGCCTATGAATTTTTAGCGGAAGGTAATATTACGAGATATTTGGGTATATTCTTAATTAACGAACCAGAGGTCATCGGTTCCATTAGAAGTGCAAGACCTTACTTTATTGAAAAGGCTTTGGAGTTTGATGCATATTTTGTTCATGTAGGTGGCAGTGATCAAGCCTTTGCCGATATCGTACACAAAAAAGTTTCTGATATCGATGCCATGAGCAGAGGAAATGATGTTTTTTGGAGAAAAAATCATAAAAAGATGCCCCATAATATGTATTCTAGCTACGATGCATTGAAGAAAGCCACTGAAAAAAGTAAATATCGAACAGAGCCTACATTGAGAGGCTTTCAATTCCACTCAGATGTAGAAGTATTCCAAGATGGAGAAATTGCTAAAGAGATCTTTATCAAATACTCAAAAGGCTACGAGCCATCCTATATCTATGACGAAGAGAATAAGGTTTATAACAGAAATTATAATGGTGCAGCCCATAAAGATGAAACCACGGGAGAAAATTTGACCGCAACCAATATCATCGTACAAGAAATAAAATCTAAAGTAATCGATGAAAAACTTCGCTTGGACATGAACACAGTGGGAGAAGGCTCCGGAAAATACATATCGGCAGGAAAAGTCAAGGATATTACTTGGAAGAAAGGTAGCTATGAAGGCGCTACAAAATATTTTGACACAGATGGAAAAGAGCTTACTTTAAATCCGGGGAAAACATGGGTGCAAGTTGTACCGAATTTTAATAATGTAACGATCAATTAACGGAGGGGATTCATTTGACAGATAGAGAATTAGTAAGAGAAGCAATCGAGGCAAAAAAGAATGCATACGTACCGTATTCAAAATTTCCTGTAGGTGCGGCATTGCTGACGAAGGAAGGAAAGGTATATAGAGGTTGTAATATTGAATGCGCTTCTTATGGTGGAACCAATTGTGCAGAAAGAACTGCAATTTTTAAAGCAGTTTCAGAGGGAGACAGAAATATAGAAGCCATTGCTGTTGTAAGTGATTTAGATGATTATACATATCCTTGCGGCATATGCCGACAGGTTATTGTGGAGTATGGAAGAGATATCAAACTGATCATCGGAAAATCAGAAGAGGAGTTTAAAGTATATACAATCAACGATTTACTTCCAAATTCTTTTACACCAGAAGATCTAGAGAAGAAGGAGGCAGTAAAGAATAATGACATTTAAATCAGGATTTGTTACCATTATAGGAAGACCGAATGTTGGAAAATCAACGCTAATGAATAAAATAATCGGTGAGAAAATAGCCATTATGTCTGATAAACCACAGACCACTCGAAATAAAATCCAATGTGTATACACACAGAAGGATTACCAGATTGTGTTCTTAGATACGCCAGGGATTCATAAACCGAAGCATAAGCTGGGGCAATATATGGTGAAAATTGCAACAGAAACTTTAAAAGAAGTAGATGCGGTTTTATTCGTTGTAGATGAAGGTAATTCCATTGGTCCAGGGGATCAATATATTATTGATCAGCTTCAAGGCATTGATACCCCCATTATTTTAGTACTAAATAAGATTGATAAAATGAATGCAGAGAACTTGAATCATCTATATGATCAATATGAAAAAACAGGGATATTTAAACATATCATCGGTATATCTGCCTTAGAGGGAGCAAACGTAGGGAACTTAATCAATCTGATTGTTCAATATTTACCAGAAGGACCAAAGTATTTCCCGGAGCATATGATCACAGACCAGCCAGAGCGTTTAATTGTGGCAGAACTCATTAGAGAAAAGATTCTGCATTATACAGACCAAGAGATTCCTCATGGGGTAGCAGTGGAAACTTCTTTGATGAAGCGTAGAGAGGGCAAGGATATTATCGATATCAATGCCACCATATACTGTGAGAAAAAATCCCACAAGGGAATCATCATCGGCAAAGGTGGTAGAAAGTTAAAAGGGATTGGAAAAAGTGCAAGAGAAGATATCGAAAAGCTTTTAGGTTCCAAGGTTTATTTAGAACTATGGGTAAAAGTAAAAGAGGACTGGCGAAATAGCGAAAATACATTAAGAACTTTAGGATACGACTAAAATCCCATTAAATGTTAATCTAGTAAAATTTACAATGTATAGTGAATCCCCAAATACAAAAACTATGGTAAATAAGTATAATTGGAAAGGGGATTCACTTATGTTTAATGAGTTAAATAATGTGATGTGGAATATATTTGAAAAGACAGGAAATATTTATGCGTACTTATATGTACAGGAATATAATAAAAACAAAAGCGAAATAAGGGCTGAAATTCAACCATTAGAAATGAAGGAGACTACAATAATATAAAATGTTAATAACAACTGAAGGTTTTATATTAAAAAATAGAAAATTTGGAGAGACTGATAGTATACTTACTATTTTCACTAGAAAAGCTGGAAAAATTACAGCCATTGCCAAGGGTGCTAGAAGGCCTAAAAGCAATCTATTAGCTGGGATCCAGCCTTTTTGCTACAGTGAATTTGTACTGTATAAGGGTAAAAATATGTATACTGTGAGTCAATGTGAAGCAAAGGAAATATTTTATCCATTGAGAGAAGATTTAAAAAGGTTATCCTATGCTTCTTATTTAGTTGAATTGGTAGAAGCTGTAACCACAGAAGGGCAAACGAATCATCGATTATTTAACCTTTTTGGCAAAACTTTATTCTTACTAAAAAAAAGTGATATTGAAATCAATCCGATTGTTCGTGCCTTTGAAATAAAGCTGATGAACTATCTAGGATATAAGCCTCAGCTTATGAGCTGCGTAAACTGCGACAGCAAGGAAACTACTGCTTGGAAATTTAGTGCCACAGAAGGCGGTCTGCTTTGTTCTTCCTGCTATAGTGCAGATCTCTTTGCAATGAAGATCAGTAATACGGCTGTTAAATTGGCTATATTTCTACTGATGAAGGATATTACTGAAGTCCAGAAGCTAAAGATCAGTGACCATTTAAATGAAGAACTCAAAAAAATATTAAAGCAATATATATTGACCCATACGAATAAATATGATTTTAAGAGTTTAGAAGTAGCTGAAAAATTATAAAGAAAGCTTCTATAGAAGCGTTGAAAGGAAGCTTTTTTTGAAACTCATTTACGGTAAAGTTCTTCTTTAGAAAAGATTATAAGCAGAACTTTCCTATTCGTTAAAAAAGCTTCTAAAAGGAAGGAGAAAACTTATGGATATTAATTTAGAAAAAGTAGATATCGTTAGGGAAAGAACGGGTGTATCCTATAAAGAAGCAAAGGATGCATTAGAAAATCATAATGGGGACATTGTAGAAGCAATAATATCAATCGAGGAAAAAGAAGGTCATACATGGGTAGATTCTATGTCATCAGCAGGAAATGAAATCATAGAAAGCTTAAAGTATATCATCCAAAAAGGCAATGTATCGCGCATCGTTTTAAAACGAGATGGGGAGGTTCTCTTAAACGTTCCAGTTACTGCAGGAGCCATCGGCGTAATACTAGCACCCGTTGCTTCCTTACTAGGTGTATCTGCTGCAATTGCTACAAAAACAACCATAGAAATCGTGAAAAATAACGGCGAAGTTGTTGATATCAATGAAATGGCAGAGGGGACGGTTTCTGGATTTAAAAGTATGGTGAAAGGGAAAAAACATCCTGATTTCGATCATAAGAAAAGTGATATCTTCATAGATCCAGAGGACTTAAAAGAAGATAAAGAGACCTTTGATGAGGATGAGTGGGACCACTAAGGAACAATTTATGTGTTGACAAAGCGGGCAGAATTTGTTAAATTTATAGGTAATTAAATAATATATTGCTATGATGAAGAGGAGTAGTTGACAAGACTAAATAAGCGAGCTAGGGATGGTGTGAGCCTGGTATGGTTTATCAATGAAGGGCACTTTTGAGCAATACGATCAAGATGGGCATTTTGCCAATTAGGGTGGAACCGCGGAAGAACAGTCTTTCGTCCCTAACTTTTATAGTTAGAGACGGAAGACTTATTTTTATGGTCTAACCCAATTTATGCCACCGTAGGAAGCCATAAATTGATGGTAGGTCAAACGCAACCAATGCCAATTTTATGGACCAGAGGGAGAATAAGATTGCGCAATGAGACTGCGGCAAAGGTACAAAATCAGGAGCTAATTTCGAAGAAGGTCCAAGATTTTAAATAGTAAATAGGAGGTATCGTTATGGCAACAGAAAAAACAATGGAGAAAATTGTTTCATTAGCCAAGTCTAGAGGATTTATTTTTCCAGGATCAGAAATCTATGGAGGACTTGCCAATACATGGGATTATGGTCCATTAGGTGTTGAATTGAAAAATAACGTAAAAAAAGCATGGTGGAAAAAATTTATACAACAGAGTCCATATAATGTGGGATTAGATGCAGCGATTCTGATGAACCCTAAAACATGGGAAGCGTCCGGTCATATTGGAGGCTTCAGCGATCCATTGATGGACTGCAAGAAATGTCGCTCCCGTTTTAGAGCGGACAAATTAATCGAAGACTATATGCACAGCCAAAATGAAGAAACCGTTGTAGATGGTTGGAGCAATCAACAAATGAAAACCTACATAGAGGAAAAAGAAATTGTATGTCCTGAATGTGGTGCAAAGGATTTTACAGATATCCGCCAATTCAATTTAATGTTTAAAACCTTCCAAGGGGTAACGGAGGACTCTAGTACAGAAATATTTTTAAGACCTGAAACAGCACAAGGGATTTTTGTAAACTTTAAAAATGTTCTAAGAACCTCAAGAAAAAAAGTGCCATTTGGAATCGGACAAATTGGGAAATCCTTTAGAAATGAGATTACGCCTGGTAACTTTACATTTAGAACGAGAGAGTTCGAGCAAATGGAGCTAGAGTTCTTCTGTAAACCTGGTGAAGATTTAGAGTGGTTTAATTACTGGAAAGAGTTCTGTAAAAACTGGCTATTAAATTTAAACCTAACAGAAGAGAATCTTCGTATTAGAGATCATGCGGAGGAGGAATTATCCCACTACAGTAAGGCAACAACAGACTTCGAATATAGATTCCCATTTGGATGGGGAGAGCTTTGGGGTGTTGCAGATAGAACAGATTTTGATTTAAAGCAACACAGTGAACATTCCGGTGAAGACTTTACATATCAAGACCCTATCACCAATGAAAAATATGTACCGTATTGTATCGAACCATCTGTTGGTGTAGATCGTGTTGCATTAGCTTTCTTAGTAGATGCATACGACGAAGAAGTTATTGATGAAAAAGATACAAGAGTGGTTTTAAGATTACACCCTGCCTTAGCTCCCTTTAAAGCTGCTGTGCTGCCACTGACTAAAAAGTTAAAGGATCAGGCTTTAGAGCTTTACGAAACACTTTCAGAGAACTATATGGTAGACTATGATGAAGCAGGAAGTATTGGAAAACGGTACAGAAGACATGATGAGATCGGAACACCATTCTGTATCACATTCGACTACGACTCACTAGAGGATCAGTGTGTAACCATCAGACACAGAGACAGTATGGAACAAGAGCGAATTCAAATCTCAGAGCTAACAACTTATTTAAATGAAAAGCTAAAGTTTTAGTAGACAAATTGCTTATACTATTCTGGTATAGGCAATTTTTTTAACTGCTTAAAATTGTGGGAAAAGCTTAGAATCTTGCAGATTCTAAAGTTGATGAATGTAGCTGGATAAAATTTATTTTAAGCACTTGAATTCTAAGCTTTATTTAGAATTAAGTGCGCCATAAAGTTTGTGAGCCAGAGCGACAAATTTTATTTTAAGCACTTGAATTCTAAGCTTTATTTAGAATTAAGTGCGCCATAAAGTTTGTGAGCCAGAGCGACAAATTTTATTTTAAGCACTTGAATTCTAAGGTTTATTTAGAATTAAGTGCGCCATAAAGTTTGTGAGCCAGAGCGACAAATTTTATTTTAAGCACTTGAATTCTAAGGTTTATTTAGAATTAAGTGCGCCATAAAGTTTGTGAGCCAGAGCGAACAAATTTTATTTTATGGATATATTATAATATTTTTAAGAAATGTAAGGAAAACTATAGCAAAGTAATATTAAATGTGTTATATTATAACCATATAATATAACACATTGGGTATTAGCATAACATATAAAGGGGTGATTTACATAGAACTTTCAAATAGGCAAAAAAAAATCATCAAAATTGTTCAAGAAAATGAGCCAATTACAAGTGAACAAATCGCTAAAAATCTTAATGTAACTAGAGCTACGCTTAGACCTGACTTAGCAATTCTAACGATGATGGGTGTTTTAGACGCAAGACCTAAAGTCGGATACTTCTATTCTGGTAAATCTGCTGTTAATATCATCGCTCAAGAGGTAAAAAATATTAAAGTAAAGGATATGATGTCCATACCGATTATCGTAACAGAGGAGAGTTCTGTATATGATGGCATCGTAACCTTATTTTTAGAGGATGTTGGGACCATCTTCGTTGTTTCAAATGGGTCCTTTACAGGGATTGTATCTAGAAAGGATTTCTTAAAAAGTGTTATGGGTGGTGCGGACATGAATAAGGTTCCGATCGGAATGATCATGACCAGAACACCAAATGTAGTGACCATATCCCCCGAAGAGAACGCACTCGTTGCTGCAATTAAAATAATTGAGCATGAAGTGGATAGCTTACCAGTGGTGGAGAAGGTCGAGGAAGCTGGCAAAGAAATTGTGAAAGTGATAGGAAGAATATCAAAAAGTAATATTACAAAATTGTTTGTAGAATTGTGCAAAGAGTAGGGGGGAAAATATGAGTAAAGCAAATCTTGTAATATACGTTATATCGGATTCTATCGGTGAGACAGCGGAGCAAGTGGCTAAAGCAGCCGTAAGTCAGTTTAAAACAGAGGATTATGAGATCAGAAGATTCCCATATATCAATGAAAAACGACAGATTTTAGAAATTTTAGAAGAAGCAAAAAATGAAAATGCTGTCATTGCCTTCACTATCGTCATATCTGAACTTCGAGAATTTTTAATAGAGGAAGCAGTGCATCTAAATATTCCATATGCCGATGTAATAACACCTATTCTAAGTGCCATGGAAAGTGTTTTAGAAATTCCAGCAAAGAAGGAACCTGGACTCATACGTAAATTAGATGAGAGATACTTTAGAAAAGTAGAGGCTATTGAATTTGCTGTTAAATATGATGATGGTAAAGATACGAGAGGATTAAAGCAGGCAGATATCGTTTTAACTGGAATTTCCAGAACTTCTAAAACGCCACTCAGTATGTACCTAGCACATAAAAATTTAAAGGTTGCAAATGTTCCACTTGTGCCAGAAGTAGCACCGCCAAGGGAATTATTTGAAATTAATCCTAAAAAAATTATTGGACTCACTACAAATCCCGTAAAGCTCATTGAAATTCGTCAAGAAAGATTGAAGGCCTTAGGATTAAAAAATGAAGCCAACTATGCTAGCATGGAAAGAATTTTTGAAGAGTTAGAATATGCAGATGGCATCATGAAAAGATTGGGCTGCCCTGTAATCGATGTTTCTACAAAAGCCATAGAGGAAAGTGCAGGTATCATATTAGAGATATTCAAAGAGATGGGTCACAAGTTTTCAAACGGTAAATAGCAATGGATATAATTTATCAATTTATAAGAAGATAGAATTCTATATAAAATTCGGAGGTGTCTTTAGTGAAAAAATTTGTTTATAAATTTCAAGAGGGAACTTTAGAAATGAAATCACTATTAGGGGGTAAGGGAGCAAATCTAGCAGAGATGACTAGAATTGGGCTGCCAGTACCTGCAGGATTTACTGTAACAACGGAAGCCTGTAATCAATACTATGAGCACAATAGCCAGATTTGGAGTGAATTAAAAGAAGAAATATTATCTCAATTGAGAGACTTAGAGCAAACTACAAATAAAGAATTTGGCAGTGTTTCAAATCCGCTATTAGTTTCAGTTCGATCTGGAGCAGTTTTCTCTATGCCAGGTATGATGGACACCATTCTAAATCTTGGATTAAATGATGAATCCGTTGTGGGGATTGCTAAAGCTACAAATAATGAAAGATTTGCATACGATAGTTATAGAAGATTTATCCAAATGTTCGGTGATGTTGTTCTGAACATAGAAAAATATAAATTTGATTCAATTTTAGAGAAAAAGAAGCATGATAGAGGCATTGAAGAAGATACACAGCTAACGGCAGAAGACTTAAAAGAAATTGTAGAAAGCTTTAAGAAGGTAGTAAAAAAAGAATGGGGTCAAGATTTTCCACAAGATACAGAGTTACAATTGCTAATGGCAGTAGAAGCTGTATTTAAGTCTTGGAACAATCAAAGAGCAAAAATCTATAGAAAAATGCATGAAATTCCAGACGATCTAGGAACAGCAGTAAATATTCAATCTATGGTATTTGGTAACATGGGCGATACTTGTGGAACTGGTGTAGCATTTACAAGAAACCCATCTACAGGAGAGAAAAAATTATTCGGTGAGTTCTTACTAAATGCACAGGGAGAGGACGTAGTAGCTGGAATCCGTACACCTGAGGAAATTGGAAGCTTAAAGGATAAAATGCCAAAAGTATATGATCAGTTTGTAAATGTTACGCTTCTACTAGAGAAACACTATAGAGATATGCAAGATATTGAATTCACCATTGAAAATGAAAAGCTTTATATGCTTCAAACAAGAAACGGTAAGAGAACGGCAATGGCTGCAATTAATATTGCCGTAGAAATGGTTGAAGAAGGGCTAATCACGAAGGAAGAAGCAGTTCTTAGGGTAGAACCACAGCAATTAGATCAATTATTGCACCCTACCTTTGATGAAGCGGCAATGAAGGAAGCTGTTATTATAACAAAAGGACTTCCTGCATCTGCTGGAGCATCTTCAGGGAAAATTTACTTTACACCGGAAGATGTAGTGGCAGCTAAGGAAAATGGCGAGAAAGCGATTCTAGTTCGTGTCGAAACATCACCAGAAGATATTGAAGGAATGATCTCATCCGTAGGTATTTTAACTGGAAGAGGTGGCATGACATCTCATGCTGCTGTAGTAGCAAGAGGTATGGGTAAATGCTGTGTTGCAGGAGCCGGCGAGATTCGTATCGATGAAGTAAACAAAGTAATGAAGGTTGGTAGTAAGGTATTTGCTGAAGGCGAATATATTTCATTAGATGGAAGTGAAGGAATTGTATATGAAGGTGAAATTAAAACGCAAACACCGGAGCTTTTAGGAAACTTTGCAGTTTTAATGGCATGGGCAGATGAATTTAGAAAGCTAAAAATCAGAACCAATGCAGATACTGCAAAGGATGCAAAACAAGCATTAGAGTTTGGAGCAGAAGGAATCGGCCTTTGTAGAACAGAGCATATGTTCTTCGAAGAAAGCAGAATTTTTGCAGTGAGACAAATGATCCTATCCACAACTTTAGAAGGTAGAGAAAAGGCTTTAGAAAAACTATTGCCGATGCAAAGAGAAGACTTTGTTGCGTTGTTCGAAGCCCTTGAAGGATTGCCAGTTACGGTTCGATTACTAGATCCACCACTACATGAATTCTTACCTCATGAAGAAGAAGATATCATAAAACTAGCCAATGAAATGGGCGTATCAAAGGAAGAATTATTAGATGTAGTGAATGACTTAAAAGAGTTTAACCCAATGCTAGGACATAGGGGATGCCGCTTAGCGATCACATATCCAGAAATATATGCAATGCAAACAAGAGCAATTATGGAAGCGGCGATTCAGGTTCATAAAGAGAAGGGCTACAATGTTATTCCAGAGATTATGGTACCTCTCGTTGGGGAAACTAAAGAGTTTGTTCAGGTTAAGAAGGTAATTTTAGAGGTTATTGAAAGTGTGTTTAAAGAAAATAATATCCAAATCCCATATTTAATTGGAACAATGATTGAAATTCCAAGAGCTTGTATTACAGCCGATGAAATTGCAGCGGAAGCAGAATTCTTCTCCTTTGGAACAAATGATTTAAGCCAAATGACATTTGGATTCTCAAGAGATGACGCAGGTAAGTTCATCAACGAATACCTTCAAAAGAATATCTTTGAAAAGGACCCTTTCCAAAGAATCGATAGAAAAGGTGTTGGAAGACTGATGCAAATGGCAGTGGACTTAGGAAAGCAAGCAAGACCAGATATTAAGCTTGGAATATGTGGAGAGCACGGTGGCGAGCCAAATTCAATTGAATTCTGCCATATGCTAGGGTTAGCATACGTTTCATGCTCACCATTCCGTGTGCCAATTGCAAGACTTGCAGCGGCTCATGCATCACTACGTCATCCTCAGTAATTGATAACGTCCTCCGATTTAATTGGAGACGTATACACATGAATTTAGACGTATAACCAAAACGATTAACTCTATCTAACGGCGGTATAAAATAAAACAAGGGTACTATCTCCTAGTTTAAGAGGTAGTACCCTTGTTTTATTAGTTAATCAAGTAAAAGTTGGTAGTGATTTGGGCAATATACTAAAAAAACAAAAGTATATAAAGATATGTTATAATGAACATTAGTAGTTGGATGCTACAGATGGATAGTTTTAGGAAGGATATGATAATATGATTAATATAGAGGTTTTAAATAATATCAATAAAACCACAAGTAAGAGAAGGTGTTAACTATGTTAGCACACTTGTATGTGTAAGGGATGAAGAAGATATCATACAGGCCTTTATGGGTGTACATGAAAATAAAATTGAAATGCTATTTGTGAGAAACAAACATAGGGGTAAAGGGATTAGTAAAATACTTATAGAATATGCAATTAGTAAGCTAAATGTAAAATATGTGGATGTAAATGAAGACAATATACAGGGTGTAGGGTTCTACAAGCATATAGGTTTTGAGGTGTTTAAAAGATCGGATTTAGATGATCAGGGGGATCCATTTCCTATACTTCATATGATGCTAAAGTAATTAAATACAAGATGTAAATTTTAAGGAATAAAAAAGAATTAATATTTGATAATTTTAATAAAGATATAAGTTATGACACAGTTTTTATATTTAGTGTCGTAGCAGTAAATTATTGCGTTATAACAAATATACAAGAAGTGAGGATAAAATATGAAAATATATACTTGTCCATGCTGTGGATATAAAACTTTAGATGAAGAACCACCAGGGACTGATAATATTTGTCCTATATGTTTTTGGCAAGACGATGGATTACAGTTTAATAACCCTGATTACGAAGGAGGAGCAAACCGAGTTTCATTAAAACAAGGTCAGAAAAACTTTTTAAAATTTGGCGCGTGTGAAAAAGAAATGATTAAGTATGTAAGGAAACCTGATAAGAACGATATAAAAAGTAATGAGTGGAAGCCATTATAAAATACACATTTTTTATCTATTTCACATATGTAGATAAATGCGAAGTAAAGATTGCTTATATTTGGCGGAGGTGTAGTGATTATGAATATATTAAAATCAACCAGTTGGCTATTGATAATATTTTTTGCAGCAGCGAGTATATTTGGGCTAACAAGCGGTTTGCAGCTTTTGCTGTTTTGCTTTGGACTAAAAGAGTTCTTAAGTGCAAAAGAATACTATGATAATCAGCAAAAGAAGCTGGCGACTGCGTCTGTAATCGTTGGCATTTTTGTGTGTGTTTGTGCATTTCTTTCTATAACCAATATAATTTAACACCAAATATTATGAGCATAATCTTTATCTATGACTAATTCGTATAATTTATATTTTGTGTAACAGTAGAATTATGTGCAGTAGCAAATAAGGTCTGAAGGAGTTGATTAAATATGTTTGGAAAAAATAATATTAATAAAGATGAGAATTCCTATGTAGGTTTTGGAGTTGGATTTGGATTATTAGGAGGTAGTTTATTGGCCATAATTATTGGGCTTGTATTTGGATTAATAGGAGATAGTATATTTCCCATAGTTATGGCTCTTGGACCTGCATTTGGAATGCTTTTTGGAATAGTCATATGTGCAGTGATGGATCACAATAAAAACAAAGAATAAATCAATGTGATAACTTATAAACTTAAGCCCTTTCTTTTATATTTTGCGCAGTTGGCCAGAGCAGCCATACAATTTATGAATTACACAAAGTGCTTCACAATGTGAAAAGATAGTCATGGGTCTATTTTAAGAGCTGTCGCCCATGCATCCTTACGTCATTCTCATTAATTGACAATATCCTCCGATTTAATTGGAGACAGATGCACATAAACCTAGATGTATAACCTAAAATGATTGCTCTATAGGGCGGTGGTATAAGATAACAGGATGTGCTGTAATTCATGAGGCTTTGAACCATAAAGAGAAGTTAAAATAGAATTTAAAAAAGATTGTATGAGTTTCAATGGATATGTTGCGGTTTAATAGATATACCATAGCGTAAAATAGGATGTTATTTCTTAAAAGATTTAAGAAATAGCATCCTATTTTGCATTATAGAATAAAAATCATTTGACAACGACATTGGTGTCGTTTATACTGATACTATCAAAAGTGACACGAATGTCGATTAAAGAAATAAGGAGAATAAGAATGTCGCCGAAAGTTAGCAATGAATATAAACACAATAAAAAATTAGAGTTACTAGAAGCTGCAAAAAATATCTTTATTAAAAAAGGATACACAATGGCTACAATGCAAGATATTATGGACGAAGCAAATGTATCAAGAGGAGCCCTATATTCCTATTTCAGCAATATTGATAATGCCTTTATGGAGGTATTAAAATTTGATGATCAATCAGTTTTAGATTTTTTTGAACCAAATGAAGATGATTTTCTATGGGTTCAGCTAGTCAACTGGATTCATAAAAAAAGGTTAAACATTCAAATAATCAATCAATCACTTTTATTCGCTAGAGCAGAATTTTTTCTTTCATCTAACTATATTAGAGACAAGGAACGCTACTCATATGTAAGGCAGCGCTATCTTAATCTGATAGAATCAATTAAGATGTTTATTCAAAGTGGAATAGCTAAAGGAGAGTTTCATCCCCAGTTGTCAATTGAATCCATTGCACTGTATTTTATTTCTTTTTTAGATGGATTGATGTTAAATACATTTCAACTAACTTCAGAAGTTACAAATGTGGATGCGCAAATTGAAGTATTTCTTTTTACATTAGAAAAAATGCTTTGCCCAATTAAATAAAGGTTCAAAAATAAAATTATACGTGGAAAGATGAAAGGAAGTCCTAAACTGTAACAACTATTATAACTCAAATTATTTTATATTATATTAGGAGGATTAATATGTTATTTGAATCTACAAGAATAATTTTACGGAAAATGACAGCACAAGATACAGAGATCTACCATGAATGGCGAAATGACCTAGAAGTCATGCAGACCACTGCTCCATTTTTAGATGTTTATAATATTAGAGAAACAGAAGAATTCGTTAATCAAATTATTCTAGGCTCTCAATTTTCAAAAAGTTATATCATAGTTGAAAAAGAATCTAATAAAGCAATAGGGATTACTTCATTAATCAATATTGATTATAAAAATCGTAATGCTGAATGTATTATTGATATTGGAGATAAAGAGACATGGGGTAAGGGATATGGAACAGAGGCAATGAAATTAATTCTTGATTTTGGATTTTTAGAGATGAACTTACATAGAATATTTCTAAGAGTTTTTTCCTTTAATAGCAGGGCTATAAAGCTATACGAAAAACTAGGTTTCCAACAGGAAGGGAGATCAAGAGAAAGTTTTTTCAGGGAAGGAAAGTGGCATGATATAATTCATATGTCAATTCTTCAAAAGGAATACTTTAATAGAAATTAGGATATTAGATTTAGGAGTACAATATACCAGTAGCGCTTTCGAAAGCTACTTATAATCAAAGGAATGGTTCATTCCTTTAGTAGAAAAGGAAACACATAATGCACCAATAAAACCATTCCATTCGTCATTAAAAAATAAACAGGGTGTGCTGCAATTCAGGCGAAAGCTTGGCGGCACACTCTGTTTTGTATTCTAAACATTGCGGTTATGATTGTGGAACGAACAAAAGGAGTAAATAATCTAAGAGATAATTTTAAAATTCAAAATGATGTAGTTAAGTAGATCATTTTGAAACAATAAAGGATATTGAAAAGAAAATTAGTATGGAACTAAAAAATAGCCAAAGTAAGTTTAGATTTATATCAAATCCAATTTTTCAGCCAACTGGAAGTGCTTTGATTGCTCCAATGATATATCGGTACCGGTGCATTTAATGACTTTTCTTTCAAAAATAACAATGAGAGAAAGATGTATTAAGCTTAGGAAGGAGAATGTTTTGGTAACCTACATCAGCTTTTCTTTTGTATAGATCTCTTCTCTTAATCTACTGGCATTATCTTTTGCAAACAATAGGTTCTTCCCACCAGCCAAAGGCGATTCTTCCTCCAGCTGAAATATCAGGTGTCTCAGGATTAGATAAGAAAACTAGAAAAGAGCCACCTGGAGGGAAGATAAATTTGCCTTGCTCATCATCAACTAATGTGGTTTCGGGTTGACCACGACGCACAAAGGCTTTCACTCCTTCAGTTGGTTCACCAGTTACCGTAGAGGCATACTGAAGTCTAACTTTCGGTGTCGGTATTGGACAAAAAGCAAGGTTGGCAGGGGTTACTAACTGGGAATCCTGCGGTGTTCCTGGTGGAACTGCATTAAACCATATTTGAGCTCTGAAGGGACTTTCTGATATGTCTGCAACTGTCCAAACGGTTACATGCAAATTCACACCAGAATTAGGTGGGTTATAAAGTCTTGCCCATGCACTAGTTCCTTTTCCAAAGGTAAGATTATCGGCATAACCAACAAAGTACTTTCCCTCTAAAGATTTTGCTAAGTTTATTGGTACTGATACGGTATATTCCATAGAGGATGAATATATTGAGGGATTTGGAAATCTACAGGGATTATAGTATCTACACCCGCAATGATTATTTTGATGCGCTGTAAAGTTTGAGAAACAATAATTTTCCATATACATCAGACTCCTTTATTTTTAGTCGATACATTATATGCGCACTAATCAATAAGAGTATCATATAAATGATCCTAAATAATGGTGGTAATATACAGGTATTGAAGATATAGGGACAGCTCGCTTAAATTTAAAACGTAAAGTTTTTTTAGTCCATGATTTTATGCCATAAGGGCCCCACTATAAAGCGGTGAAATCCTGCATGGGATCACATGAGATGTTCTATAAGGTGCTGCTAAGGTTGAGGTTTCGACATGATTTTATGCAGAAAGAAGAGGTGTTTTAAGTAATAATTTCTAAGAAAGAATATATAACAGACTTATAAAATACTAAGGTATGCCTCGTTAGGGGCATACCTTATTTATATGATAACTCATAGCAAAGAAAAAGGCTATTAATTTAATTGTGTATCCTTTATAATTTCTATTGTCGCGGCAAGTTAAAATTTTGAGAGGAGAATAATTATGACTAAGACGAAGATCGCAAATATTCCATTTGGTCCATATATTACAGTTTTAGCAGGGGCAAATGTTAAAGGAAAACCCAACTATACAACTATTGGAGCATATAACCATAGTGACAGCGTAAGAGGCGCTATATTTGGAATATATGGGTTAACCATGGTAGTAATGGTTGTAAATAATATGAGCGGTGGAAGCACTGGATGAGCATAGCTTCGTAGTATCGCCCCTTTGGAGAAAATCGTGTTTGGTCATTGTTGGTTTTTATAACTTATATTATTTCGTTATTTAGAATTTACGCTGAAGTTCAACTAGATTCATAGGGGAGGAAGCCATTTTATAAATGATTTCGGACATTTCTTTTGCAGATTTATTTAAACCACTCTTAAACCAATGCTGTATTAAGCCTATGCTCCCACTTACAACGAATACAAAATAATCTTCTAGAAAATTCATATTTGTATATGCTGTAGTTGAGGGAGATATCATACATTGCTGATAAATCAGAGAGATTAACTCTTTCTGAAAATTAATATTGCCTTTTTCACTCATTAAAATTTGAAGATGGTTTCTATTTTCTACAAAGTGTTGGAAGATTCCTTCAAGAATTTCCATTGATTCGTATTGATCTGCTTTATCAATAAGATTAGTCAGGGATTCTTTTACCCAAGAAAAGGTTTCGTCCTCGATTTTCTGAAGAAGGTCATACTGATCGGCATAATGGGCATAAAAGGTTGTACGATTAATATCCGCATTTTCGCATAGTTCCTTGATGGTTATCTTTGCAATTGGTTTTTTCTCCATTAATTCAAGCAGGCTGTTTTGTAAAGCCATTCGAGTATAACGTGTTTTTCTACTTTCTTTTATTTTCCTCATCAGGTACATTCTCCTTTCAAACAAAACAACCGTAAAAGATTTTGTTTTAAAGACAACATTTATCCAGCAAATTGTTGTAAACATTACACTTTATAAACATCCGATGGTTGCAAAACATACACAATGTCACTATAATAAATTTGTGGTGAAATGTCAAGAAAATGGATAGGATCTATATAAACCATGACAAGTATCAAATTGCCTTAAAGTTCTATTGATAAGATATATTTCGTCAAAGTAAATCATATAGGCAAGGCACCTAAAGATAGAATTATCAATTATTGAAATTATGTAGGGGTGGAGTAAAAGTTAAAGTGTAAAAAATTACTCAAATATTTTAAAACCGGTTGTCTAGTAAAGGAGGTTCCTTATGGACTTTATCACATTTGAAAACGTGGAAAGAAAATATCATGTTGGCGATGTCACCATTAAGGCAGTAGATGGTATTAGCTTTGGACTGAAGCGAGGTACTTTCAACGTAGTGCTTGGGCAGAGTGGAGCAGGGAAAACTACAGTACTCAACCTATTGGGTGGTATGGACTTGCCAACCTCTGGGCGGATTGTTGTCAATGGACACGAGATCTCTGGTATGTCAGAAAGAGAACTCACCGATTATCGTCGAACACAAATCGGTTTTGTATTCCAATTTTATAATCTTGTACCAAATCTAACAGCATTGGAGAATGTGCAACTTGCTGAGGAAATTTGCGCTGATCCACTGGATGCAAAAGAAATACTTAAACGCGTCGGATTAGAAAAGAGAATGAACAATTTTCCTAGCCAAATGTCCGGTGGGGAACAGCAGCGTGTTTCCATAGCAAGGGCACTGGCCAAGAATCCACAGATTATATTGTGTGATGAGCCGACGGGTGCATTGGACTCGGAAACAGGAAGAAAGGTATTACGCCTCATACGAGATGTAGGGAGAGATCTAGGAAAAACGGTAATTATAGTGACACACAACGCACCGATCGCGGAAATGGCCCAAACGGTGCTGCATATGAGGGATGGTAAAATCGCCGCAATGAAGTTTAATGAGCACCCTAAAGATGTGGAGGAAATTGCATGGTAAAGGGGGCGCTATTCAAAAAATTACTAAGAGACATGAAAAAATCGAAAGCACAGTTTGTTTCTATATTTCTTATGGCAACTTTGGCCATATCCATCATGACAGGCCTCGATAGCGTTTGGTTTACTGTTCATAACAATGCAAATGCCATGTATCAGTCAACTAATCTCTCTGATCTTTGGGTGACTGTGATGAATCCCTCAGAACAGCAACTTTGGGCCATACAACGAATCGATGGGGTTACACATGTTGAAAAACGTTTTATAACCGATGCTGATACAAATTTACCTGGGAAACCCACGCTGCGTATCTACGCTCTAGATGAGCACAGTACCTTGGACCAGCCTGAACTTCAGGAGGGGAAATTTAGTAAAAGTGGTAGAGGTGTCGTACTGGATAGCTCATTTGCAAAAGTACATAACTTGAAAATTGGCGACCCTATTTCTATTAAATTGAACAATGTATGGATTCGTCTGCCAATAGAAGGGTTCGCCCTAAATAGTGAGCAGGTCTATGCTGTGAAGAATACGGCGTCCATCTTTCCAGACCCATCAACCTACGGTTTTGTAATGATTCATACCAGTGTATTGGAAAGAGCATACGGCCAGAAAATATACAATCAGATTGGTGTCAAAACAAAGCCGGAAGCCAATCTTGTGTATGTAGCACAAAAGGTGGACCATATTATTGGGCGTAAATTGATTGGTATTACATTGCAGAAGGATAGTGTTAGTGTAAATAGTGTGAATGGTCGTATACAGCAGTTTAGAACACTTTCCTTGGTATTTCCGCTATTATTTTTCCTTGTAACAGCACTGATTACGCAAAGTACAATGGTACGTCTAATTGAAAGTCAACGCATGCAAATTGGGATATTAAAAGCGCTGGGTTATAGTAAACGGAGTATTCTATGGCATTATACTTCTTACGGCATCATGCTTGGCGTGATGGGATCGGTATTTGGTCTTTTGATTGGTACGAATCTGTTTGGCCGTATTTTAGTCCCCCAACTAAGGTTAACTCTTAGTAGCTTTAGACTCCATATTAATTTCTGGAATTTCCTATTGGCATCATTTCTGATTCTTATTTGTACAGGAGGTGTTTCATTCCATGCTTGCTGGAAGCTTCAAGGGGATACTCCTGCCGTTCTCCTTCGAGAGAAGAATCCTGAAAAAGGAAAGCATATTTTCATGGAATTTATCCCATCTCTCTGGGGAAGGCTGAAGTTTAGCAGCAAGCTTATTGCTCGGAATACCATGAAAAACAAGGTACGCCTTATTATGAGCGTTATTGGTGTCATGGGGTGTGTCGGTGTAATTCTTGCTGCTCTAACTCTTAGAACTACGTTGGTGGGAATTACAGATCAGTTGTACGGCAATACGTTCACTTACGATCAGAAGATACTCCTAGATCCTGTTAAGGTTAATTCCTACTATCTCAACAACTTAGAACTTAATGGTGTCACACAGCAAATCCAGGAATCTGCTATTGAGATGGTTCTTCCCAGCGGTGAGCATAAAATGGAGCCAATCACAATTACGACCCAAGACAGTCCGCTGATTCATATGAAAGACCCTGATGGTGTTCCTATTTCTTTGCCTGATAACGGGATTCTAATGACTCGAAAGCTGTGCAAAACACTAGGAGTGAAGCAAGGGGATAGTATCCAAATCAAGCGTACAGATAAAGGCTATGTATCTGTACCGATTCTTGAAGTTGCATACATGGCTTCGAATCAAGGAATTTATATGACAGATGTATTCTGGAAATCCTTAGGTGAAACATTTTCACCGACAGCCCTACTCATCCAATGGAATGGCACTCCGAATCAAAGGTTTCTAGAAAGTGATGTGGTAGTGGATTCAGCTACACGCGAAAGCCAACAATTAGGTTTAGCATCCAGTATGCAGGTAATAAACTTTGCCGTAGTGGCACTGATCATTATGGGTGCATCGTTGGCCTTTGTAGTACTGTATAATACGAGTATTCTTAATTTTGTAGAGCGTATAAGAGACCTAGCGACTCTGCGGGTTTTAGGCTTCCACCATGAGGAAATTTGGAATTTGGTGCTGATTGAAAATTACTTTGCTGTGCTTTTAGGGGTGATACTTGGTATCCCAGTAGGACGTTTCATTTCTTGGATCATTGCCAGCAGTCTGGATGAGGGAATGGATCTGATGGGCAATGTTATATTGCCAGATGTGCTCATTACAGGAGTAACTACTTTAGGTTTTGCCTGGTTAATTAACCATGTTGTAGCCCAAAAGATGAAACAAATTGATATGCTGGAAGCACTGAAAAGTGTTGAATAATAATAGATGGAGGAGTGCTTTATGAAGGGTTGGGTTTTATCTCATAAAAGAATAGTGATAATAGGAATAAGTTTACTTGTTTTGCTTGCAACAACGCTTGGTATTTTATTTTACCCAAAAAATAAAAATGTTGTTCCACATACAGAATATTCTGTATCCGATAAGGAACAAAGTACAGAGATTGTAGCATGGGGAGAGGTAAAATATGCCCGAATGAAAGAAATCAACGTAGATTTTCCTTCTACAGTGACCCAAGTAATGGTGCAAGAAGGAGATCAAGTTACCTTACGTCAGCCACTAGTGCTGCTGGATCTTTCTGAATATAATGGGAATGTCAAAAAATTAGAGCATCAACTATCTGCAAATCAGTCAGCGCTGCTGATAGCAGAGCAAGATATTTCGGCTCTACAGGCGGATATTGAACAGACACAGGGTCAGATTGCTCGCAAATTTAAAGAGTACGATAGCAACACCAATGCAGAGATGGTTTTACTCCAGAATTCCTTGAATCTTGCTTACGATGAACTGGTGTCTGCAAAAGAAGATTTGCAGAATTATCAAACCCTATACGAAGCTGGAGCAGTCTCAAAGGCGATGGTTGACCAGTATAAAACTATGGTGGATGGGCGTCAAAAAGCTGTGGAAGATATTGAAACGAACCTTCAAAAAACAAAAAGTGCTCTAAAGGAGGAGTTGGATAAACTCAATGTTTTGCTCAAATCTAAGCAGGAGCAACTTTCTCAACAGCAGCGTGGAAACACAGTAAATGTAACAAAGCAGCAAGGTAGTATTTCCTCTGCACAGGTTGATCTAGATGCTATGAGAGTGAAAACTGAAAAGGAATATCTTCAAGGAAACCAAATTGTCTCTGACATAAAAAATGGCATTGTACAGAATATTGCAGTTCATGAGGGGAGCCACCTGGGTGTGCAGGGTTCAGCGACTAGAGTCTTGCAGATTATAGATGCGGACTCTATCATGATCAGTGCAGAAGTGGACGAAGAGTTTATTAGAAATGTGCACGTAGGAGAAGTTGTGGAAATTGTACCGACTTCTGTTCCAGATAGCTCGCTCACAGGCACCGTTGTACAGATTCCTGCCATGGCAGTAGAAAAGAATGGTAGACGCATCATTTATGTGCTTATCAAACCCAACGACCCCGATCATCTGTTAAAGCCAGGCTATACTGCAGATGTATATTTCAGTAATCATTAGCAATTACCAATCAATGAAAAAACAACGGAGTGTGTTTGAAAACTAAATGCTGGGCACTATCCAAGTCTTAGTAAAAATTAAATAAAAATAATTTGGAAAATAGAAATATGTGATAGGCAATGGCTTGAAATAAGAAGTTCCCTCTCAACATTAAAAACAGGTCCAACGTCTAAAGGCGGTGGACCTGTTTTTAATGTAATATTTTGGATTACGAGAAGTCTACTAAATTAAATGATAAAAACGCTTAGACATGCAGCCAATGGATTTATGGTTCGGTAAATCATTTAACCCCAGAAACAACATAGAGCACTGCCTAAATAGATCAAAAAAAGTTAAACTTTGTGTGCGTAGATCATTGACTTAAGTCTATCTTTTCACCCTAATCTTTAATTTCTTTAAAAAGTTCATAAGCTTTATTTCTAGCTTCTTCTAAAACTTCACTTCCTAGATTTGTGATCTTATAGTATTTTCTGATCTTCCCGTCCACGTTTCTTTCTTCTTTTTCTAAAAGTTTATTTGATTCCATGTTGTGAAGAAGAGGGTACAGTGTTCCGGGGCTCATATCGTACCCATGTTCACTAAGTTCCTCAATCATCCAAACACCGTAGAAAGGTTCTTTCTTTGCATGATGAAGAATATGAATTTGTATAAAGCCTAGAAAAAGTTTTCTTAAAATTTGCTCTTGCACTTAGAATCACCTCTAATATATAATGGTATTATCTAAAGTCGATATCGAAATATGATATTAATATACCATCTAATCTTTTTCATTTCAAGTAAATATTTCTATTTATGAAGTACCAATACTCTTTACAAATTGAATTTAAGTCAACAATAGTAAAGAAATCAATAGAAATACAAAAGGCGTAAAAGACGTAAAAAAACCAAAAAACTATGGAAAAGTTTAATCAAGTAATAGGGAAGTAAAAGTATTTTAAAACGAGGAAGATTACTTTAAAACAGTAGCAAAAGAAAAGAGGTGAGTTTTAGTGCGAGTTTGGTACTTATAATACCCTTTCTCACTAAAAATAAATAATGAAAATAGAAAGAGATTTAGAAAACAAAAAAAGAGTAAGTTGGAGAGGGTTTCTAAAAGATGTATTTATTTGTTCTTTGGGTTCATATGGAGGTCCTGAAGCACATTATGGTGTTTTTACAGATCAAATGGTAATAAAGAAACACTACCTAGAGGAAGAAGAACTGATTGAATTGATAGCTTTAACGGGTATTTTACCTGGACCGAGTAGTACGCAAACAATCGTCGCAATTGGTTATAAGATGGGGGGGCCACTATTAGCACTTTTAACTATGTTAGTATGGGCTTTTCCAGTGCTTGCACTGATGACGTTACTTTCATTTTCAAGCCAATTTTTAAGTAGCATCAATATATCTCAAGATAACTTCCGTTATATTGGGCCTATGGCTGTTGCATTCATTATTGTAGCTGCTTATCGTATTGGGCGTAAAGTGGTAACAGATAAGGTTACCATGTTATTACTGCTATTTGGGGCAATAACTACTTATTTCATTCGTGAACCTTGGATTTTTCCATTAGTTCTAATCACAGGTGGAATAGTGAGTGTTATTACTTCCAAAGAGAAGAATCTATGGAATCATGTGAAAGTAAACCCTCCTTGGCCATATTTGATTGCTTTTGGAACCTTTACTGTAGGCAGTATTCTTCTTGCCCAGCTATCAGATAGTCGAATTGTTCATTTATTCGAAAGTTTTTACCGATATGGTTATTTAGTTATTGGTGGTGGCCAAGTAGTAGTACCACTTATGTACAGTGAGTTAGTAGAAGTGAATCGGTTTATGACAAATCAAGAATTTTTGACTGGATTTGGACTTGTACAAGGGCTACCAGGGCCAATGTTTAGCTTCAGTGCATATGCCGGTGGAATGGCGGCTCGTGGCGGTAGTGTTTTAACTCAAGTTTTAGGTGCTATTGCAGGAGGCGTTGGGATATTTTTACCGGGACTTCTTTTAATTTATTTCATATATCCAATATGGGAAAATCTAAAGAAGATTAAAGGCATAAAAGTTTCTTTGAAGGGTATTACTGCTGTTGCTGGTGGTTTAATCGCTATAGCTGGAATAATCTTGATGCAAAACAGTGGATTTGCAATTGATAATATCATTGTTACACTTGTTGTTATGATATTATTATTGTCTAAAAAGGTACCAGCACCATTAATCGTATTATTAACGCTCGTTGCAGGATTCGTTGCTTAAGATTCCATAATAGAAAAATTTAGTGATGAGTCCATTTGGGTAACTATAGCTTGTGGGCCTTTGAATCATAAAGAATAGAACCGTAAGAAAATGTAAGACAATAATCAGAAGAATAGAACAACTTTACAGGATTGAGGTGAAAGGATATGGATACATATACAAAAGAAGAGTTGGAAGAAGCCCTGGGGGTAGTATCTTCAACTATCAGTAAATGTGAAAAAATACAACCGAAATTTGTGGAAGGTACCGCTCAGCACACCCTCCTTAAGAATCGGATAAAAGCGATGTATATTTCAAAATTTCTAATAATAGAGGAACCCATCGGAGACAGATATACAAAAGAAGAGTTAGTAGAAGCACTTCGTCCCGTATCTTCCATAATTAGCAAATGTGAAAAGGCACAGCTAAAATTTGTGGAGGGCACAGCTCACCATACGCGCTTTAAGAATATAATAGCAGCGATGGATATTTCAAAGTCCTTAATAAGGGATGAAATTGATAAAAGAGGGTAATTTCCATTAACAAGGAGATTTTTTAGATGATAAAACAACATTGATAGTATTAAGGCGGACATCATTTCGATACCCCTAGGTTTTCTTTATACTTATTTCAGGGCACTCATTACAAAATGATTGTCACGGAAAGTGTTTTGATTACTTTGTACCTACAAATGAGATGAAAATAAGCTGGCACAGGTTTTTATAGTTAAATGGAATAGGGTGTTATTTCTTAGTAATTTAGGAAATAATGCCTTATTTTATTGCTTGCATAAAACATATCGATAAAGATATAATAAATATTAATAAAAATTTATTGATAAACGATAAAAATAGTGTTAAAATCAAATTAATAATAATTAAGTGAGGTGCCTTTATGAAACGAGAAACAATCTTTTTAAAGATCGCTATTTTTCTTATTGGGATTCCAATTCTTGCATTAGCTCTGTTTATATTACCCATGATAGCGAAAGAAGCAGCAGTATATTATCCAAAGATCATTTATTTACCAGTGATCATCGGTATTTATCTAACGGCAATACCGTTCTACTTTGCTTTGTATCAGGCTTTCAAGCTGTTAAATTATATTGATAAGAATAAGGCCTTCTCAGAAGCATCTGTAACTTCTTTAAAGTATATAAAATATTGTGCAACGGCAATCGGTGTAACTTATGGAGCATTTATGCCACTCTTCTATATCATTGGTGAAAAAGATGATGCACCAGGTCTGATATTAATTGGGTTACTATTTACATTTGCGCCAATTGTAGTAGCTGTTTTTGCCGCTGTTCTTCAAAAATTATTGCAGAATGCCATTGATATAAAATTAGATAACGATTTAACGATATGAGGTGATGAACATGGCCATTATAATCAACATTGACGTGATGCTAGCTAAACGAAAGATGAGTGTGACAGAGCTTTCTGAAAAGGTTGGCATAACCATGGCGAATCTTTCCATACTTAAAAATGGGAAAGCAAAAGCAATTCGACTCACAACATTAGAGGCGATATGTAAAGCACTAGAATGTCAGCCCGGTGATCTTTTGGAGTATAGAAGTGATATAGAAACGAAAGAATAGCGTGGTAAATCCGATCTATTATTGTGCAGGGGGTATATGAATGTATGATGTTGTGATTATTGGAGCAGGCCCTGCTGGGTCTAATCTTGCCCGATTAATTGGTAAGAAATTAAAGGTTTTAATAATTGATAAAAGGGATATGGAGAATGAAAGTCCGGGAAACCACTTAAGTAAATGTTGCGGCGGACTATTAGCTCCTGATGCTCAAAAAATGATTGCAAAACTAGGCTTGGGTATGCCCAAGGATATTTTGGTCGATCCTCAGCTTTTTGCTGTGAGAACCATAGATTTAACCAATAATTTGGAACGATTATATCAACGATTTTATTGGAATATGGATCGAGATAAGTTCGATAAATGGCTGGTATCCATCATTCCGCCAGAGGTTGAGAAAAAGTTTAATGCGATGTTTAAAAGCTTTATTGAAATACCGGAGGGATATGAGGTTCAATACCTTTGTAATGGTGAATCTCTATCTGTAAAAACAAAGATTCTTATCGGTGCGGATGGCGGATTTTCTAAGGTAAGGAACCTTATGAATAAAGAGGGGAATTTTCCGGAAAGATATATTGCGATCCAAGAATGGTTTGAATGTGCGGATAAGATTCCCTATTTCACTGCAATTTTTGATGAGGAGATCACAGATTTTTATTCTTGGATCATACCAAAAGAAAATTATCTATTATTAGGGTCCGCTCTAAGACCTAAGGAAAATACGAGAGAAAAATATGAATGTCTGAAATCAAAGCTGATAAATCTAGGGTTTAATTTTGAGCACAAAGTGAAAACCGAAAGCGCACATATATATAGACCCAGAGAGGTTTCTCAATTTTATGTGGGAAGGGGTCGTATCGCTTTCATTGGAGAGGCAGCGGGTGCTATTAGCCCCAGTTCAGCGGAGGGAATCAGCTATGCACTAAAAAGCTCCTTATACTTAGCGGAGAGCTTAGAGAAAGGTATGGATGGATTTGTAGAACGATACCAAAAAAAGGTGAGAAATATCAAGGTGAATTTATTCATGAAAAACTTAAAGTCACCGGCCATGTATCAGCCATTCGTTAGAAAACTAGCGATGAAATCTGGCTTGCAAAGCATTAAATAAATGACAGCAACAAAATTGCCTCTGAGGGTGCTTACCTTCAGAGGCAATTTTGTGTTCAATCTTAGGTGCATCAGGAAATTTTAGTGGGAGAAAATAGATAGAAGGTTTTAAAATCATCAGTTATATTGACAAATGCTATAAAATTTATTAAAATAATTTTACTAAGTCAGTAAATTACTAATTTAGTAAAATGAAATGAAATCATATAACGATGAATTGGTCGTTAAAACAGCGAAGGATCAATTTTATTAAATATTTTTAGTTCGATACAATTTTTAAATCATAGAAAATAAAAAAATAATTTGAATCAAGGAGGTTCATAAATGGAGCAAGAATATTTTTTATCATCCAATAGAAAGTTTACAGAGGAAGAGCAGAGATTAATATGGGAAAAACCTATGTCCCATAAGACCAGTGAGGAAGAGATTCGCATCTGTAAGGAAGTAAAGCGCAATTGGCATAGAGGAGAGATGAAAATTGCTAATATACTTTTAGAAGGAGATGCTGGCTCTGGAAAAACTCAGCTTGCGAAAGCGTTATCCGCAGATTTTGGTATACCATATACGAAAGTTACATGTTTTGCTGATATGGATAAATCAGATATTATTGGTGCCATTCTACCTGTAATTTCTGAGGAAAAACTAGATAAAATGGGTCGTGAGGACAAAGCTGCTTTAGAGGCTCTATATGAAAGCGACGGACTCCACAGTGCTACAGAGGTTTTAGTTCACGCCCTCCGTATTCCCCATGAAGAAGCGGCAGGTAAAATAAAATATTTAATGGAATTGGCGGGAGGGTATTCGAAGCATGATATCGTGGAATACAGATTTTATCCATCTGAAATTGTGCGGGCCTATCGTAATGGCTATCTATTAGAAATACAGGAGCCTACAGTCATTAGAGATGCTGCAGTTCTAATGGCTTTAAACTCTGCCTTAGAATTGGACGGAAGCATCAATCTTCCCACGGAAATAGTTCATCGCCATCCTGACTGTATCGTCATCATCACTACCAATCGCAATTACTTAGGATGTAGACCTTTAAATGAATCTTTGCGTGATCGAATCCAACATACAGAAAAAATGGATTTACCAAGCAAAGATATCATGATAGAACGGGCTATTGCAAAGACGGGATATGAAAATCTGCCTTTATTAGAAATACTAGCAGATACAATTATTATTTTGGATCAGACTGCTAAAGCCAATTCCATTAAAGGTGTTGCTGGAATGCGTTCATTTTTTTACTGGGTAGATGCTATCGCAAGTGGTGCAGCAGTAGAGGAATCTTTATATCATAAAGTCCTATATAAAATAACCACGGATTCCGATGAAATTAAAATATTAGAAGAAGCTTTAAAGGCACAAAATGTTTTGGAAAAATTGTGGGATATAGAGAACAACGTAAAAAAAAAGACTTCAGAAGTAGCGGAGATTAAAACTTGGGGAAAAATTGAGGAAGAGGAAACTCCAAATTGTATCCATAAACATACAGAAGAGGATACCATCGCTCTCAGGAAAGCACCAGACAGCGAAGACAATGCCTACGAAACTTCTGATGAAATGGGTGAAACAAAGAGTGCTAACCTAGGAGCTGATGGAACTCCCAAATACCATCAGCTCAATACAGAAGAGTTGTCAGAGGAGCAGAAAGAAGAAAGCGAATTTAGGAAGAAGCTGAATAAGGAAGCCAGAAAAGCGGTGTCCAATTCAATCCATAGATCAGTAAAAACAATCGTTCATAGACCGGAATGGGATTTAGAAAATAAAGAAGAGTATCTAAGGTTTAGTAAGGATTTATTGCCGATTATAATGCAGATAGCAAAAAAAACGACACCACTTTTAGAACACGAGATTTCTACAGAATTTGCAAAAACTCATTATTACGGGAATCAATTTCAGGCAGACCATATTGCCTATAAAGATTTTAGATATTTTTCTAAAAAATTACCACCCAATGAATCACCATCCCTTGCGGTGGGCTTGCGAGTGGATGAATCTGCATCGATGTCTTCCTTTGGAAGATTGGAAGCAGCCAAATCTGCAGTAATAGCAGTATATGAGTTTTGCCATCTATGTAATATACCAATTTTAGTCTACGGGGATACAGCGGATACCTCTAAAATAGAGCAGATGTCCATCTTTGCCTATTCAGATTTTGAAAAAGATGATTATAATAACAGATACAGACTGATGGGAATTCGTGGACGAAGTAATAACCGTGATGGAATGGCTCTTCGAATTCTTGCAGAAAAGCTAATGTCCTCTCCTCAACAAACGAAGCTATTGATTAGCATCAGTGACGGACAGCCCAAAGCTATGGAAGATTATACAGGAAAGATCGCAATGGAAGATATGAAAAAGACCATCGCTGAATATGAACGAAAGGGGATTACATTCTTAGCAGCAGCAATCGGGCAGGATAAAGAAGTAATCAGCCAGATTTATAAAGAAGATCGATTCTTAGATATTACAAATCTAGAGGAGCTTCCAGGAAAACTGGTTAAAATTATTGCTCGATATCTATAGAATTGGAGCAGTAGAGAAATATTTCTTTCATTAATAAGAGGAATTTTTGAATTTAAAACGTATATATAAGGGTATGAAGAATTGTATGTTATAACCAATAGGAAACTTTTACTTGTAACATATTTAAAAAGGAGAACGTTACTGTAAATGAGTTTCAAAAAAACTTCCTTATAATGTTTCTATAGAAGATTTTTTCACAAGTAATTATATAATATAAAAGCAGAAGAAAGGTTGAAGTCTATGAATCTATCCATTAGACATACTACGGAACAAATAGAAGAAGATTTATTTTCTCCGTATGCCCAATTGAGTAAAAGAAGCATGGGCCGAATAGTAGACGAGGAAGAATGCGATATCAGAACTGTGTACCAAAGAGATCGGGATCGAATCATTCATTGTAAATCTTTTAGAAGCTTAAAAGAAAAGACGCAGGTTTTTATTGCTAAAAATGATTTCTTTAGAACGAGACTGACCCATACATTAGAGGTAAATCAAATAGGCAGGACCATAGCAAGAGCCCTCAGACTAAATGAAGATTTAGTGGAAGCAATTGCCCTTGGACACGATTTAGGTCATACCTGCTTTGGACACAGAGGGGAAGATGTACTCAATCGATTGAACGGTAATTTTAAACATAATGAGCAGAGCTTAAGAGTGGTAGATATTTTAGAGAGGGATGGAAAGGGATTGAATTTAACCTTTGAGGTTAGGGATGGCATCGTAAACCATACAGGTGCTGGTGTTCCTTTGACCTTAGAGGGGAAGTTAGTAAAGAGAGTGGATCGCATCACCTATTTATGCCATGATGTTCAAGACAGCATCAATGCAGGTATTTTTAAAATAGAAGATTTGCCTAGGGTAGTAACGGATATATTGGGTAAAAGTCATAGTGAGAGAGTAAACAAGTTTGTAATCGATCTCATTAAAGAAACAAAGAGAAATATTGAAAACGATAAGGAAATTAATATTTATCAAAGTGATGAAATTTTTGATGCCATGAATATACTGCGAAAGTTTATGTTTGAGAATGTTTATTATGGGGAAATATGTCAAGAGGAGAAAAAGAAAGCGGAATTCATCGTAGGGTCACTTTACGAATATTTTTTAAACCATCCAGAGGAAATGCCTCCAAATTTTTATAGGAATATAGAGCAAGAAGACTTGAACCGAAGCGTAACAGATTTTATCGCAACTTGTACAGATTCCTATGCCATCGAACTATTCAAAGAAAAATTTCTCCCTTAACAATCCAATTTATTTTGATGCAGAATAAAGAAAATTTAGAATAATTTTTACAAGGATATAAAGAAGGATTTAAGAAGTTCTATGTCGAATAAAGGCATATGATAGTGGAGAAAAATTATTCTAAACCAGTAAGAAAATATATGCTGCTAGAAGGATATTGTAAAAATAAGCAGAAATATATATTATTAATATCTATAGGTGATTAAAAATGGAAAATTTTTTTCCTGAGGAACTAATTAATGAAGTAAAGGATAACAATGAAATTATAGACGTAATCTCTGAGTATATACAAGTTAAGTCATCTGGATCTTCTCATAAAGCCCTATGTCCTTTTCATAGTGAAAACACACCTTCCTTTGTTATAAATCGTGAAAAGCAAATTTATAAATGCTTTGGTTGTGGAGAAGGTGGCGATGTAGTCCGCTTTATTATGAAGATTGAAAACTTAGATTTTATTGAGTCTGTAAAATTATTAGCAAAACGAGCGAATATTGAAATCAAAAGTACAGAATCATCCGAGGAATTTAAAGCACAGATAAAAGAAAAAAATCTATTTTATGAAATTAATCGAAAAGTAGGGTTGTATTTTTATCATAATTTAACTAAAATACCGAACCCTGCTTTAGAGTATTTAACGAATAGAGGCATCACACCTAAAACCTTAGCAAGCTTTGGGCTAGGGTATGCGAATAATAGTTGGGATGATCTTGTTTTATATCTACAGAAGGAGGGTTACCAGTTAGAAGATATTCAAAAATGCGGATTGATACGTGCGAATAAACAGAATGGATATTATGATTATTTCCGCAATAGAATAATGTTTCCAATATTTAATATTAGAGGAGAGGTTGTCGGTTTTGGTGGCCGAGTTCTCGATGATGCTCTTCCAAAATATTTAAATTCGCCGGAAACAAAAATATTTAATAAAAGCAATACCTTATATGGTCTAAACTTTGCTCGCAAAAACATTTCCAATGGTCAGATCATATTGGTAGAAGGATATATGGATGTAATAGCACTGCATCAAGCGGGCTTTAAAAATGCAGTAGCATCCCTAGGAACATCACTGACAAAATATCATGGACAGCTCCTAAAAAAATACTGCGATGAAATCATCCTATGTTTCGATGGAGATACCGCAGGAATAAAAGCCACCATGCGAAGTGTGGACATCCTTACAGAAGAAAAATGCCAATTTAGAATCATGATGCTACCACAGGGAAAAGATCCGGACGATTTTATCAAGCTCCATGGTAGTGATAAGTTTAGAGAGCAAATCAACAAGGCTATGAGTCTAACCGACTATAAAATCCTTTTAGCAAAAAATGAACATGCCAATAACACCATCTATGACAATATGAAATTGGCAAAAAGGCTGTCGGAGATTATCAGAGATATTAAAAGTCCCATAGAGCAAGAAGCTTATATAGAAAAAGCTTCTGCAGAAACAGGAATATCCAAAGAAGCGATCAAAAAAGAAATATATGGACAAAATCCGAAATTATCGAACAATATAACGAACACGAAGTATAGTTCAAACTACAAAAGAGATAATAAGTATATAGAATTAGTTCCGTTAGTAGAACAAAAAGGACATATTGTTGCAGAACAACAATTAATCAAGTTTATGTTGACAGACAATACAACGATCAAATATATATTGGATAGTATTTCTATAGATGATTTTTCTGTTTTGGCCCATAGAGAAATCGTAAATTATTTATCTGTTCATAAGAATATAGCGGAGAATCAAATAGAAGAATTATTTTCTGATTTTAAAGAAGATATAAATAAAATATTTGAAACGAATATAGATCATATTGATTTAAACAGCACATTAAATAAATACGTAATCAATCTAAAAAAATATAAATTACTTTATGATATAAAAAAATTGGAAAAAGAACAGAACGCTATAATTAAAGATTCTAATTTAACCAAGGAAGAGGTTGAGAGTAAGTTGCTAACCATAGGCATGGAAATAATGAAAAAAAATGTACAATTACAAAAGCTAAGAGCTTAAGAGGGGAGGGTGCAGCATTGGACAACACAAAAAATTCAAAAAAAGAAACGGTGAAAAACCTGATTGAAAAAGGTAAAAAACGAGGTATGATTACCTATTCTGAAGTTATGGATGCTTTGGAGGATGTAGATTTAGATAAAGAACAAATTGATGAGATCTACGATCATTTTTCCAGCATGGGCATTGACATTGTTGGAGATAAAAGAGATATGGTTGAGGACCTAGATATGATGGATGAATCTGTATTGGAGCCAGAAGTTGAAGCTGAAGAAATCATAGAAGATGATGCGTCTCTTTTAAAAGGTGTAAATATAGATGACCCTGTAAGGATGTATTTAAAGGAAATCGGTAAGGTGCCTCTTTTATCAGCAGAAGAAGAAATAGAATTAGCGAAGCGAATGGATGCAGGAGATGAAGAAGCGAAAAAGAGACTAGTGGAGGCAAACCTAAGACTGGTGGTAAGTATTGCTAAGAGATACGTAGGGAGAGGCATGCTATTTTTAGACTTAATTCAAGAAGGAAACCTAGGGCTAATTAAGGCTGTTGAAAAATTTGATTATAAAAAAGGATTTAAATTTAGTACCTATGCTACTTGGTGGATAAGACAGGCAATTACTAGAGCCATCGCAGACCAAGCACGTACTATTCGGATACCTGTTCATATGGTTGAGACAATCAATAAGCTTATCAGAGTATCGAGACAGCTTTTACAAGAATTAGGCAGGGATCCAAAGCCAGAGGAAATTGCAGCTGAAATGGATCTTTCCGAAGAAAAAGTTCGAGAAATACTAAAGATTGCCCAAGAGCCAGTTTCCTTAGAAACGCCCATTGGAGAAGAAGAAGATAGTCATTTAGGGGACTTTATTCCAGATGAAGATGCACCAGCTCCAGCAGAAGCGGCAGCTTTTTCGTTGTTAAAGGAACAATTGGTAGAAGTTTTAGACACCTTAACGCCTAGAGAGCAGAAAGTGCTAAGACTACGTTTCGGACTAGATGATGGTAGAGCGAGAACATTAGAAGAAGTAGGGAAAAAATTTGATGTTACGAGAGAGCGAATTAGACAGATCGAAGCGAAGGCACTGAGAAAGCTAAGACATCCTAGTAGAAGTAAAAAATTAAAAGATTATTTAGAGTAAAATAAATAAAAATAGATTCGCATTTTGCGAATCTATTTTTGATAGTTGGTGATTAAGGTAGATTTAATGCTCGGGTCAATTTAATGCCAATAGTTCCAACGAAGAGCATAATCAATTTGATTTTGAAGCTCTTCATCGGAAATCTGATTATCTAATTGATCTTGAAGAACGTGCATGACTTGGTCGGCTTCTTCTTCCCATTCTTGCGTATTGCCTCCCCAGCTAAATTTTATCATTTCTTCTGGACGAATAATCTTTTTAGGTCTTTTTTCAGTATTTGGGCCATTGTTTGGCATGAGCAAAACCTCCTTTAACTATAGTTTTAGGAAGATTCATAAATTTATAATGGTACCTTTTGTAAAATATCAATGGGTAGTAAAGGAAGTGATTTCAATGAGAGTAAAACTCACTCGTAGATTGCAGAAAATAGCGGATCAGGTTGAGCAAGGAAGCGTCGTAGCAGATATTGGTACGGATCATGGATACATTCCAATCTATTTGCTAGAAAATAAGATCAGTGAATATGTGATTGCAGGAGATATTAATATGAAGCCGCTAGAAAGTGCGGAAGCAAATCTTCAGCGATATGGATTTTCTAATAAGGCTGAAACAAGGTTAGGTAGTGGTCTTTCAGTGCTGAAAGAAGGCGAGGTAGATACTGTCATTATTGCAGGGATGGGTGGATTATTAATCAGTGATTTATTGGAGAGTTCTAAAAATATAGTTAAAAAAATAAAAACCTTCATATTGCAGCCCATGCAAGCACAAATGGAACTTAGAAAATATCTAATCCAAAATGGGTTCACCATCAAAAAGGATATCTTAGTTAAGGAAGATCACCATATCTACGAAATTTTTGTAGCAGAGCACGGTCAACAGGAAGTAGAAAATACCATTTATTATGAAACTGGCTTCCATATTCAGAGCAATGCTAAGGATTTGGCAGAGGAATTTATTCTTGGAAAAATAAGAGCGACGAAACAGGTCATTGAAAATATATCACAAAACGCCTCGGAGACTCCAGTAGAAAAGCTAAAAGAGATGGAGAGAAAATTAAAAAAATTGGAGGAGGTATTGCTATGTCTACAAAAGTAGATGAAATCATAAATATTATAGAAAATCTAGCGCCTTTAAGGTACGCATACCAGTGGGATAATGTAGGGCTTCAAATAGGAAGTAGAAGTGATGAAGTTCAACGTATTTTAATTGCATTAGAAGTAACGGATGAGGTTTTAGAGGAAGCAGTTAAAAATAATGTGGATATGATCATTTCCCATCATCCGCTGATATTTTCCCCATTGAAAAAGATTATAAAAGAAGATCTCAAAGGGAAGTTGCTATATAAGGCAATACGAAACAATATATCTGTATACTCAACCCATACCAACATGGATATTGCCCCAAATGGATTAAATGATTACGTTGCAAATCTATTAGGCTTAAAGGATATGGAAGTTTTAGATGTTACAGAAAAATCGACATATTATAAGCTGGCTGTTTTTACTCCAGTAGGGCATGAAGAAAAAGTGGCAGAAGCTATCTGCTCAGCTGGTGCAGGTCATATTGGAAATTATAGCAACTGTACCTTTAGAGTCAACGGTACGGGTACCTTTCTTCCACTAGAAGGAACAAATCCCTTTATAGGAGCTCAAGGTCAAGGCGAGAAGGTAGAAGAGATCAAGATAGAAACCATAGTCCCACAAGGAAATTTAAAAAGCGTTGTGAAAGCAATGCTCAAGGTACATCCTTATGAAGAAGTGGCATATGATATTTATCCTCTTGAAAATGAGGGTCCAGTACTGGGCATTGGAAGGATGGGATATTTACCTCATGCCGTATCCATAGCAGATTTAGCAAATAAAATAAAGGACATCTTTAATATAGAACATATTAAGATTGCAGGTGATTTAAAAGCACATATTAATAAAGTGGCTATCATCAATGGTAGTGGCGCAGAATATATCAAACTGGCGATGCACAGGGGCTGCCAGTGTGTGATTACAGGTGACGTAAAGTACCACGATGCGCAAGATGCAATATCCCAAGGAATGAATGTAATCGATATGGGACATTATCATAGTGAAAAGGTATTTCCGAAACTTTTAATAGACTATTTAAGCAAAAAGGTAGAAGAAAAGGATTTGAATGTTGAAATAATTCAATCTTCTGTAGATATCAATCCTTTTCAATTAATTTAAATGGAAGTGGTGGTTTTAAAGATTCCTTAGAACTATTTTTAAAAAGTATATAGAAAAAGGTGATTTTATGGATATGAAAGAGGCAGTGATGTATTCCGATGGGGGCTCTAGGGGGAACCCAGGTATTGCAGGTATCGGTGTTTCGATACAGGATAAAGATGGAAATATAATCAGAGAAATTAGTCAGTATATTGGAGAGCAAACAAACAATGTGGCGGAATACAAGGCTCTTAGCCGTGGTTTAGAGGTTGCGTTGGATTTAGGGATCGAAAAAATTACATGTTATTTAGACAGCGAATTGGTTGTAAAGCAAATCAAGGGTGAATATAAGGTCAAAAATGAGCGTATGATTCCAATGTATAATATGGTGATGCCATTAGTGAAGGAATTTAAAAGTTTTTCTATTAATCATGTGCGCAGGGAGCTGAACAAAAGGGCAGATCAGCTTGCCAACGAAGCTATGGATCAATAAAAAATAGATATAGAAAATTTTACATTTTGACATATGATTAAAATCGTGATATGATAGGCATCTAGGCAATAAAACAGAATATATGAGTAGATCAGATGATCGCGGACATGGTTTTCCATGGACGAGGAAAGTCCGAGCTCCATAGGGTAGGGCGCTGGGTAACACCCAGTGGGGGCGACCCCAAGGAAAGTGCAACAGAGAGATACCGCCAGATCCCTTGTTCAGTAGCAATGCTGTTACTTGGGTGAGAATAGCTTTTGACAGCTATCTGGTAAGGATGGAAAGGTGAGGTAAGGGCTCACCAGGGGCTAGGTGACTAGTCTGCTATGTAAACCCCGTCTGGAGCAAGACCAAGTAGGGACTGAAAAAGCGGCGACCCGTCGTGTCCCGTGGTAGGTTGCTTGAGCCGTCTGGTAACAGCCGGCCTAGATAGATGATCGTCGAATACAGAACTCGGCTTATAGATTTGCTCACTTATTGAAATTCCAACATTCTTGTTGGGATTTTTTAGTTTTTGCCACCGGTTTGCCACCGGAAGATTTTAACCCAATATTTCAATAAGCTTTTCCGTAGCTTTTTTCTGCATTTCAACATTTACATGGGAGTAAATATTCAGAGTAGTATTAATATCAGAATGGCCTAAGCGAGTTTGAATAACTTTAAAGTCAATTCCTTGCTGAAGAAGTAGGGTGGCGTTTGTATGGCGTAGGTCGTGGAACCTTATATTTCTATCAAAATTTACTTTCTTTAAAAGCTTATTGAATTTAACAGTATAATAGTTTGGATGAACATAGGTCCCATCTTCCCAAGTCATTACAAAATCACAAACATTGCCATTAAATTCATTTTCCTTATAATGAGGTCTGTATTTCATACGGTTTTTAGTCTGTAATACCTTATGCTGCTTTAGTAGCTGCATTAATCCCTTAGATACATATAGATCTCGTCTTTCATCGGTTTTAGGAGTAGTTAAGGATACTTCAGTATACGTATCGACTAAGTTATTGGCTATTGTAATAATCTGCTTATTAAAGTCAATATACTTCCATTCTAGACCAGCCAGCTCACCTCTACGAAGACCCAACTCAAGAACAATTTTCAGACCTAAGGACATTATATAGTCATTATATTTACTAGTATCTAAGGCATCAAATAGCTGACCGATTTCCTCTACAGCTAGAGTACTAGCAACAAACTTATCTCTTTTAGGTCGATCGATGAATCTAAGGGGATTGTCATACATAATTTGAAGCTTAACAGCTCTATTAAAGGCTGAGTTTAAAGTACCATATATATTCTGAAGGGTAGATCCACTTAAGCCTTTTTTCTTCTCACCTAGTAGCATTTGATCAAGATGAATAGGCTTAACCTCACTTAATCCTAAGTGACCGATATAGGGCTTTAAATGCCTATTGTAAATCTCTTTGTATCGGTTATAGGTATTTAACTTCCTATTTTCCTTAATATAATTTTCCACCCAATCAGTCATATACTCATGGACTGTTATTTTTTTAGGCTCCACATAGCCACTTCCTAGCTTTGTTAATGCTTCATTTAAAGCATTCAAGGCTTCTTTTTTTGTCTTGCCACCTTTTCTTTCAATCTTATTTCTCTTGCCATCCACTGATCCAGCATCATAATAGTAATACCAAGAGCTACCTCTTTTTCTTACGCCGCCTTCCATTTTCATCACCTTTCCGTATTAAATTTTCATCCATCTAAAAAACACTCTATGCGCCATTACACCTCCCTTCAAATCCCATCATATATTCTGTTTCAATTTCCCTAACAGTAGTAACATACGCCACTGGAAGCTCTAGGGTACTTGCAATTTGATCTATAGTAAAGCCTTCTAGGGCAATACTGTCTAAATCTACATTTAAAATTTTTACTGCAAAGTAATTCGCTTGTTTTTCTAATTTATTGATATTCATTAATGGATTAAATGGACTTGTCTTTAGGCTAGTATGTAATAGAGCATGTCCCAGTTCGTGGGCTAAAATAAACTTTTCATATCCATGGTCCAAATCATTCCTAATAAATACAACTTCTTGATCGAAATAACATCTGTTATAGAGTGCATCATTTCCCTGAAGTAAAATATTGTCTTTATCTAAATATCTAATAATAATCTCTAAAGCATTATAAAGCTCGTAAATATTATCAGTACAATGAATATCCTTTATCCCTGTAATAATTTCATCGATAATTTCATCTATCCATACCATAGTCTCACCCCTAAGAACTATTTTTTGTATTTATAAGATATTAATTGAAGCTGCCTTAATAGCTCGTTAGCGAACTCTACAATTTCTTCATCACTCATTTTACTAATATCAAATCCACCATATCCCATAATAGATGGCTGCTTTAATATGAACTCCATAGCCTCCTGTGGCGTTGTAAACTCAATATTTTGTTGGCTTAAGCTTTCATCATGATCATCGTCTTTAAAAAAAGTATCTACTGTAACCTCAAGAGCATTCGCAATTTTTTGTAGAGTTTCAGCAGTTGGACTGCTTTTATCATTCTCTATCTCGCTAATAGTAGACTTAGATAAACCAGTTAATTCTCGAATGTTCATTATGGAATATCTTTTTTCTTTTCTTAATGCTCGAATCTTTTCACCTAGTGTCAATTTAATTCCTCCTTATGTATGGTATACCATACTTTAATTATACCAAATAGTTCGGTAAAGTAAACAGTAAATTTTAAAAAAGTAAGGAATTTTTAGAAAAAACTATATAAATTCGGAATAGTGGTAATTAAAGTTCGATAAAGACGGAATATGATCTTTCGTGAATTGTTCGCTTAAGTGGTAAAATCTATCTAGGAGGTGAGGGAATGGAGAACAAAATAAAACACTTCATTAAAAGAAAGGGGCTGAAAACCTCTTTTATACTCTCAAGTACAGGAGTTTCAAAGTCTTATTTTTATGATGTTATGAAAGGAAAAACAATTCCAAGTCTAGTAAATGCTAGAAAAATTGCCAAGGTAATGGAAGTTCCCTTAGACGAACTTTTTCCAGAAGCTAGGGCAGAGAAAAATGAATAGAGCTTAATAAGGGTTTAAGTACAATACGAATAGGGGAAGGGAGGATGCGAAAATGAGCGATAGAGAGTACCTTTACACCGTAGATGAAGTAGCACAAATATTGAAGGTAAATAAAAATGCTGTATATGACCTGATCAATGCAAAGGTAATAAAGGCATTAAAGCTCGGTAGGCTTAAGATTACAAAATTTGAACTTCTAAGATTTCTGAAAGAGCATAACGGTAAGGATTTATCTGATTTAAACAATATTAGAGAGCTTAATACATAGGTTTTTTTAGAAAGAAAAAATACAGTCAGCCCCAGGGGAAAGGCAAAAAGATAAAAACAAGAAAATGAATAGGAGGAAGAGATGAAAAGAGATACTGTTGAAGTAACATGGACGGATGCAGCAGCTAGAGTAACGATTGGGCAGGTATTAAATTTTACAAAGGACAGTAGATTCTTTATTGCAGTAAATGACGGAAAAATCCTAACTGTAGGAGTTGAAATACTATGAAAGCAATATTAAAAGATAAAACAATAATTTTAATAAACAGCTATCCATATAAGGACCTGATTAAAGAAATGCAGGGACGAAGATGGAATGAAATAGATAAGATTTGGACTGTGCCAGCGACTATGGAGAATATTAAGATGCTAAAGTCAGTAATTAAAGTGGATGCTGAAATAGAAAAGTTATATCAAGAAGAATTTAACCTAAACAGAAGGTTACATAAAGAAAAGGCTACTAAAAATGTGATTCCAATAGCTCCAATGCCAATTAAGGCAAATCCATTCCAGCATCAGATAAGGGCATATAATATGGCACTTCAGGCAATGGGGGTGATTAAATAATGATAGCTCTAACAGAAGGCTTTGGACTCCTTTTTGAAATGGGCTGTGGTTGAGTAAAACACTAACAGCAATTTCAATCATGGGTCGGATCTATTTAGAAGGGAAAGCAAGAAAGGTATTAATAGTAGCACCAACCTCCGTAGTTTCTGTATGGCCAAAGGAGATTCAGGAATATGCAGCCTTTGACTGTGAAGTAAGGGTATTAGATGGTAGCAGTAAACAGAAGGTAAAGGAATTACATAGCTTTACTAAGGATAAGGTCTTAAAAATCGCAGTAATAAACTACGAAAGCACATGGCGGATTTTAGATGAGCTAATCCAATGGAAAGCAGATTTAATAATTGCAGATGAATCCCAACGGATTAAATCTCCTACGGCAAAGCAATCTAAAGCACTTCATAAACTAGGGGATAGTGTAAGGTATAAGCTGATTTTATCTGGAACACCAGTACAAAATGCGCCCTTAGACCTCTGGAGCCAATATCGATTTTTAGATAAAAGAATATTTGGGACGAGCTACTATAGCTTTAGAGCTAGACATGCAATTATGGGTGGCTATGGAAAGTATCAGGTTATTGGTTACAAGAACATGGATGAGCTGATTCAGAAAACTCATAGTGTGGCACTTAGAGTAACAAAGGAAGAAGCATTAGATCTACCGGAAACAACAGATGAAATAAGATACTGCAGCCTAGAGCCTGATTCAGCAAAGCTATATAAAAGGATATTAAAAGATAGCTATGTACAGCTTGAAAAGGGAGAGGTTACAGCACAGAACTTGTTAACTAAGCTATTAAGACTTAGCCAATTAACTGGAGGATTTATAGGTGCAGATGATGGGACCATAAAGCAGATTTCAAAGGCTAAGCTAGATGCTCTAAAAGAGATTATTGAAGATATGAAGGATGCAGGGAAAAAGCTTGTTGTATTTGCTAGATTCCTTCCAGAGATTAATGCTATTAAAAATATGCTAGATGAAATGGAAATTAGCTATAGCTATATAACTGGAGAGGTTAAAGATAGGGGCGAGGAAGTAAGAAAATTTCAAGAGGAAGATGGCGTAAGAGTTTTTATCGCACAGATACAAACTGCAGGACTTGGAATAACCCTACATGCAGCAGATACAGTAGTATTTTATAGCCTAGATTTTAACTATGCTAATTATTCTCAGGCAAGAGCAAGAATCCATAGAATTGGACAGAAAAACACTTGTACATATATTCATCTTATTGCACCAGGCACTGTAGATGAAAAAATTCTAAAGGCATTAGAGAAAAAAGAAAATATTGCAAAGCAGATTGTAGATCACTGGAGGGACTATTTTAAAGAAGAAAATTAAAGAAAGAGGGGAAGAACATGAGTCAAATTTTTAAACTAGCAGATGAGCTAAAAAACCTAAAGGATTGGAAAAAGCAGCTAGATGAGGAGAGAAAGACTGTAAATAGTCAGATTGAAGCATTAAAAAATGATCTATCTCAGCTAATGATAGAGGAGGAAATGCAAAGCTTTAATAGAGCAGGAATGATGTTTTACCTAAATACAAAGTTCTATGCCAGTGCAATTCCTAATAGAAAAGAAAATCTATTTAAAGCCTTAAAAGAAGAGGGGTATGGGGATTTAGTCTATGAAACGGTAAATGCCAACAGCTTAGCAGCATTCGTAAGGGAGCAAATAGAGGAAAATAACGAGGAGCTGCCAGGATGGTTAAAGGGCTTAGTTAGCACCTATGAAAAAATCAGTATTGGAATGAAGAAGGGAAAGTAGGAGAGAAGATCATGACAATTGATGAAATAATAAAGTCTTTGGAAAGTTATTCAAATCTACATAGATTATATGATTGGGAGAACCCGGAATTTTATATCAGCTCTATAAAGTATGACGAGGATGAGGACAAGCTATATATCTATTTTAAGGAAGAAAAAGAAAAGGAGGAATTTTAATATGGCTAAAAAAGCAGCTGTTAAAAATATAAAACCAATATTTGAGGCGCCAATGTTAAATCCAGAGATTAAAAAGGCTATGGCAGAGGAAATGGAAGGTCTAGAAGTAGCCTTTGATAGAGCTAAGATATTAGCTGGTGGAGGATTACTATTCGAAATACCTAGTGAGAATTTAGATGAGCTTCAAACAGTAAAGGAAATTGAAGGAGTTATTTTAGATCATCATCACGTTAATGGATATTGGAAGGAGAAATACACTGGAGGAAGCATACCACCAGATTGTGGCAGTATAGATGGGAAGTTTGGAGAAGGCAGTCCAGGAGGAGATTGCAAGATTTGTCCTCTTAATCAATTTGGTAGCCATGAAGATGGAAAAAGTAAGGCCTGTAAGAATATGCATAGAATTTATCTTCTTAGAAGTGGGGAAGTGCTTCCAATATTAATAACTCTGCCACCAACAAGTATTAAAAATTTTAGTAGCTACATAGCTAAAAAAATTATAACAAAGGGCCTAAGATCCTTTGGAGTCATTACAAGGATTACCCTTAAAAAGGCCCAAAGTCAAGGTGGCATCGCCTATAGTCAGGCACAGTTTAATGTAGTAGATGTATTAGATAAAGAAACAGCTAAGAACATGGAAGAGCTTTCAAGGAGCCTAAAAGCTACCACAAGAAAGGTAGATACGATAGAGGATTATACCATTGAGGAAGACAATAAAAATCCAGCTCTAACCTAATAGGAGGGGAGCTATCCCCTCTAGGAAATGGAAAGGGGGCTAAGAATGGATGAAGTAAATTTAGATGGTAAGGTTGATTATAAAAAAATCTATGAAGGTCATATAAAAAAAGGAAAAATCAGCGGTGACAACTTAGTAGGTCTGTGCCCTTTTCATAATGATAAAAAGCCTAGTTTTGGAGCTAACTTAAAAACTGGAGTATACAACTGCTTAGCCTGTGGGGAGAAGGGAAATGCAATTACCTTTTTATCTAAAACACAAAATATAAGTAATAAAGAGGCTTATAAAATTCTACTAAAAGAAGCAGGGCTATATGAAGATAAAACTAATTCCAAAACTCAAAACTCTACTTATTCAACTAATTCCATTAATCCTATTAATTCTACTAATCCTGTTGATTCTACGAAACTTATTAAATTGACTAATTCTAATAAGTATACTAAGCCTACTAAATATACTGTAGAAGATTACTGCAAAGAGAAAAGGCTAGATGTAGGCTTTATAAGATCTCTAGGCATAAGAAACGGTAGACTAGGCATTACAATTCCCTACATGGATGAAGCTGGAAAGGTAATATCCAATAGACAGAGATACCAGAAAGATCATCCAACAAGGTTTTCCTGGGCAAGAGGAAGTAAGGTAAATCTCTATGGGCTATGGAAGTTGAATAAGGTTAGGGAAGTTAATAGAGTAATTTTAGTAGAGGGTGAAAGTGACTGCCACACTTTATGGTGTCATGGAATAGAAGAAGCCTTAGGAGTTCCAGGAGCTATTACATTTCATCTAGATTGGGTAGATAAATTTAAGTTTAGCTCGGAAGAAGGTTCTACTTTTCCTCATATTTATATTCACCATGAAGGAGATGCAGGAGCAGATGCCTTCGTAGATAAAATATGTAATGCCCTAGTAAAGAAAGATTTTAAAGGTAGGATTTATAAAATTAGCTGCAGCAGTTTAGGAGCAAAGGACCCATCAGAGCTTCATATTTTAGATCCAGATTCATTTAGTGAGAAATGGAAAGTCATTCTAAATGAAGCTGAAGAAATAGACATTAAAAGCTTTTCATTAGAAATAGATAATTTAATTCCAAATGCTCCAGTAAGGCTTAAACAGCCTGAAGGCTTTAGGGTATCGGAAAATGGAATTGAAATGATTAATTATAAAACAGGTATACCTCAGCTAATATGCAGAACTCCAATACTTATTTCAAATAGGCTTAAAAGCCTTGATAGCTATGATGAGAAAATAGAAATTACTTTTTATAGAGATAAAAAATGGCATAGAGTGACAGAGCAACGATCCGTAATTTTTCAAGCAAGAACTATTATAAAGCTTGCAGATGTAGGAGTTACTGTAACATCTGAAAATGCAAAGTTTTTAGTGAAATTCCTAGAAAAGCTAGAGGCAGAGAACTTTGATATGATTCAGACCCTACAATCTGTAGATCAGCTGGGGTGGCATAATGATAATTTTCTACCTGGGAGAGAAGGAGAGTTAGTAATTGACGTTGATACAAACGAAAGAAAATGGATTAATGCATATAGGAAAATAGGCACTTTAGATAGTTGGATTAAGTATATGAAGGATTTTAGACATAACACTATTTTTAGATTTATATTAGCCAGTAGCTTTGCAGCTCCACTACTAAAGCTACTAAATCATAGGATTTTCTTTGTACACAACTGGGGAGATTCTAGAAGTGGGAAAACTGCAGCTCTAAAGGCAGCTCTTACAGTGTGGGGAAATCCAGAGGAGCTTATGACAAGTTTTAATGCGACAAATGTAGGACTTGAAAGATTAGCCTGTTTCTTTAACGACTTGCCCCTTGGAATTGACGAAAGACAGGTTGCTGGAGGAAAGCAGGAGTATATAGAAACTTTAGTATATATGCTGGCTATGGGCTATAGCAAAGTAAGAGGGGCTAAAACGGGGGGACTTCAAAGTCAAAAATCTTGGAGAAGTATAATTCTAACTACAGGGGAAGAACCATTAACGACTATGGAGTCCCAAACGGGAGTACATACAAGGGCTTTAGAAATACATGGCAGTCCATTTAAAAGTGAAGAAGATGCAAGTAAAATCCATAAAATATCTAGTTTAAATTATGGACAAGCAGGACCGTTTTTTATCAATAAGCTTATGGATACTATGAAAATCCATGAACTACAGGAAAGACATAAAATAATACAGGATAAGCTGATGAAAGCAAATTCAAACCATAAAAAGCTGATGAGTCATATTTCATCTGTGGCAGTAGTTACTCTAGCGGATGAACTTATTAGCCGTTGGTTATTTAATGATGATCCAGATGCATCCTTAAAAATGGGAGTAGAGATTTTATCTAGCTTAGAGGATGTTATGGATACGGATATCGTAGAAAAGGCTTATGAGTTTGTTAAGGGATGGATGATTTCTAATATAGATCAGTTTAAGGAAAGTAGTAAAGGCCAAAGGTTTGGAATTATTGATGGGGATAGTTTCTATGTCTTTCCTCAGATCCTCCAGGAAGCTTTAGAAAAACAAGGTCTATCCTATAGAAAGATCATTAGAGGCTTTGCGGATAGAGGTTATATTGGGATCTCTTATGAGAGTGATGGTAAAAAGCGAAACAGTGTTGTAAAGAAAATAGAAGGTAGGGCTTGTAGAATGATAAGTTTTGATTTAAGTGAGGCAGCAAGCATGGATGAAACACCACCCTTTTAAGATTCCTCTGATGCTATGGCATTTACATAAAAAGCTACCCCTTAATTTTTTAGGAGTAACCCATTGTGTAACTAAAGAATATAGCATTTTCAATAGTCTTAATATACTGTTACCACTATTACCCTAGTTACCACTATATATAGTATATATAGGAAATGTAAACTGATAAATCCTAAGTTTCAACATAACAAAAATATAAAAGGTATGTTTTAAAACTTGGTGGTAACCGGTAATTAAAATCTACAACGAAGTAATTTCAATGATTTAAAAGTGTAAAAGGTTGCCCCTTACTTTGGGTAACTGAGAAGATTTGGAGGAGATTATGGGTAAAGAAGAAAAACTAAAGCTACTCTTAAAACGAAAAGAAAAGGCCGATGGTCTTACACCTAAGGAAAAACTAAGGTGGAAAAATGAGATTATCAAAATAGAACAGGAAATAAAGGCTTTAAAGCTAGAGCTAGAAAGAGAGCAGCTTACGGAAGAAGAAAAGATTATTCTAGATATATTTTCTCTTAATAAAGCAGCAGCCCTATATTTATATGAAAGTTATATTGCTGAAAATACCGCAGTTATAGAGGAATTTATAAATGAGATTCTAGCTGGAATTTATGACTATTTTAAAACAAATGACATTGAGCATTTAGAGAAATCAAAGGCAGTAACCAATGTTCTACTAGATACTATATATCAAAACCACATAGAAAAAATAAATGAGGGAAACAAGCAATTAGAATTTATTAAAACAAACGAGCCTACCCCTTGGGGGTAGAAGAGTAAAGGGGGACACAGGATGCATCCATTAATGGATAATTATCTAGCTTTATACTTATCAATCACTAAAAAATATAGTCCAGATAAATCATTAAAGGCTATTGGGATCTTAGGAAGCTCAGACAGTAGGAGAAAGAAAAATATAAATAAGTCAATGAAGGCAGGACAGGAAAGAATCTTCAAAAATGTGGAAGGGGGCTATTAATGAAGGAGAAAGCCATTCAAAATAAAATAGTTCAGTACTTAAAACAGCAGCCTAACACTTGGTTTTTTAAAACTCATGGTGGAATGTATCAAGTAGCAGGTATTCCAGATCTTATACTTTGTTATATGGGCCACTTTGTAGCATTAGAAATTAAAAGACCAGGAGAGAAGCCTACAAAGCTGCAGGAAAAAGTTTTAAAAGATATTCAAGAGGCAGGAGGTATTTCTGTAGTAGTACATAGTTTATTAGATGTGAAATCAGTACTTGATACTCTCACTAAAGAGGGGTGATACCTATGGATGATTTAATCTACAACTACATGGCCTTACTAGAGGCAATTTTCTCGGAGAAAGAAGTCCTACCAGATATAATCCTTCAAAAGTATGGACTAATGGAGTTTACTCCAAGAGAAATAAGAAGGCTTGAAGCTCTGGAAATGCGAAGGCTATATTATATAGAGAAAATGACATTAAGAGAAATCGGGAAACGCTTTAACATGAGTGATAGTGGAGTCTATAGGAGAATAAAGAGGTGGCTATGAAAAAAGATAAATTTCCTTCTAAAGAAGAATTTTATCAGACTATATTAAGACTAAAAAAAGAAAGAGCTATAAAAAGAGAAGGTGAGTATTTAGGGTATTTGAAGGAGCAGAGGATGAGGAAGAAACCGAGGAAGGTGAAGTATGGGGAGAAAGAGTATAAGGAAAAATAATACTATTAGAATGAAAATGATATATAATATTTAACATGTTTGAAAAGATAGATAAAAAGCTGGATGTGATATCTGACTTGTTCGTGTTAAGAATTTAGATGATTTTAGTTATTTTTATAGAAAGGTATAGTAGCAGGTCAGATGAATTTTGCAAAGTAAGGCATATGCTTGATTGCATCTTAATATTATGCTAAAATTAGTTTATAGTTTAGAAATTGTAAATGCTAATTTAATCATATATTTAAGTTTTCTAGGGTTCCGCAGCTTATAACTGGCAGGTCCGAGAGAAAACACACAGCTAATTGTGTACACGGAAGGATAAAAGCCTGGGAGATATTTAATAATATTCCTATGGCTTTTTTTATTTTATATTTTATTGTTCAGGAGGTATATTTTAATGAAAAAATTTGTTATTGAAGATGATTTTTGGAGCCTATTTCCTAATGCAAGAATTGGTGTTGTTGTTTGTCAGGGCATAGATAATATGATAAAAGATGAAAACAAATATAAGGATATGATTCATGATTCAGAAAAAGAAGCCTTAAAGTACCTGAAGAATGAAGAATTTAGCAGTAATAATGTCATAAAAGTGTGGAGAGAGGCTTTTCAAAAATTTAAAACGAAAAAAGGTGCAAGATCATCAATTGAGGCATTACTAAAGCGAGTACATAAAGGAAACCCTTTAGGAACGATTAATCCACTAGTTGACATTTATAATTGTATTTCCTTAAGATATGCACTGCCTTGCGGTGGTGAGGATATTGATACATTTGATGGAGATATAAGGTTAACTAAAGCAGTTGGGAATGAAAATTTTATAACATTAGGGACGGATAGAAGTGAACCACCATATGAAGGCGAAATAGTATATAAAGATAACGAGGGCGCAATTTGTAGATGCTGGAATTGGCGTGAATCAGTAAGAACGATGCTTACTGAAAATACAAAGAATGCTTTTTTATGTATTGAATTAGTTGATGAGAAAAGAGTAGAAGAGTTTGAGGATGCTTTAAAAGATTTAGCAAAATTGGTACAAGATAATTTAGGCGGAACATGTGAGGTTTCAATTCTTGACATTAACAATAAAGAAATAACAATAAAGTAATTCGAGGAGGATAAAGTTATGGGGGATTTTAGTTATAAAGATATTTATATTGAAGATGGAAGAAGGGTACTGGAAGTTAACATACTTCCAGAGAAGCATTGTAACTTTGACTGCATATTTTGTCCAATAGGAAGGTCACAAAACAAAGTAGATACTCAAAAATCATTTAATAAAATAGATAGTTCATTGACTGAACTAGGGAGTATGATAGAAAATACAAAAGCAGAATTAATCTTTATTAACTCAAGTGGAGAAGCCTTAGTCAATGATAAAATTGATGATGTTATTAGTCTAATTAAAGACAAAGGGTTATCTGTAAGACTGCTTTCTAATGGATATTTACTAGGTAGAGATGAATATATAAAAATTGCTAATAAATGTGATGAGGTTATTGGGGAGATAAAGGTAATAACAGAAGAGGATTTTCAAAAAGTCCAAAGGCCAATTGAAGGATATACAATAGAAGAATATATTTCAAACATGGTTTCTTTTAATAAACAATATAAAGGTAAATTTATATTTGAAATTACTATTATCAGGGGATATAACGATGATGAAGAATCAATTGAGAAGATAAAAAATATTATTAAGGAAATATCTCCTAACAAGATAATTATTACAAGAATGGAAGATGAAAGATTTAAGAAAAAACTTGGTATAACTGATGAAAGATTTGAGGAAATTTCAAATATATTATTAAATATTTAGTGGTAAAAATACATGGTACTTATAAAATAAGAAGGATTTAAAATAAGGTTTAAGTCGCAGTATCTATTTTATACACTACAATGTATTTTTAAGTTAACAAAACCATCCATATAGAATAGTAGTGTAAATAAGGTAAAACATTACAAATAAATGAAAATGATATATAATGAAATGAAGATATTTATTATATAGAGAAAGAGGTAGTACATATGCCCTTTAGAAAAATAGATACAAAGAAAATGGTTAACGAAAAAATTGAAACAGATCAGGAATTTGCAAAAGCTTATGGAGAAATAAAAAAGGAATATGATTTAATCCAACCAGTAACTAAGGACAAGAAAGCAATATCTAAAGAATCTATTTGAAAAAGAAATCAATAAAAAATCAAAATGTTTCTATGTTTATATTGTAATTTTTAGGATAAAATATTATAATAATAGTATAAATAGTACTTAAATTTAATTAGGGATTTGCCTAATAAAGCATAAAATTGATTTTTAATAAGGAACTTTAAGTAAAAGTTCTTTATAAATAAAAGTTTAGTTTTTAAATTAGCATGTAAATGCAAGTCGGTATGAAGACTTAAAACTCATATCCAGTGGTCGGAATGGAGACCTAAAACCCATATCCATTGCAGAGTAAACTGTGAAAAATCGATAAGAGGATGACGATGTCATCCTCTTATTTTTAGGGGGAAACATATGAAAAAGGTTTCTTTTAAGGAACGTGTGAAAAATACAGTAATTGATGAGTCTAAAAACTTTAAAGAAATTTTCATTGATTATGAGTATCTAGTCTGTTCAAGGGCCTTTGTAATGAAGGACTACTATATTATAGGTGCTAAAGAAGATAATTATCAGCATTTAACAGGAGTTAATTCTTTAATTTCAGCACAAGACTTTTTTGATAAATGCTATAATGGAACATTGCAAGAAACAGATTTTGATTTTAATAAACGTGGACAATCCGAGAAAGCCGTGAAGGGTTCTGTTAGAAGAAAAATAGAGGTTTTACCTAGTATTGTGAAATTATTTTATAATAAAGATATTAAAGTAGAAGAAGCATTTGTTAAAAATAGAATAATTTGTGGCTTTGCAACTACAGATGAAGAATGTACATTAGGATTTACAAGCACAGTAAAATCCCGACCGATGACATTGCTTAAAGGAAATGAACTGGATATCAAAAAAATGCAAGATGTTAGTTTGATACTAAGAAAAGAAGTAGGAAAAGAGAAATTTAATGAGCTTATTATAGGGAGCTCGGAAGTGTTAATGGATTATTACGAAACAATTAAAGATCATGTAGATGAAAGTCTAATACCTTTAGTACATAAAAATGAAATAAATAAGATAGAAGACCAGGCTCTAAAAGAAATTGCCAGTAGTTTGAACGAGTAACTTTCCCGAGACTGAAACAGTCTGTAGCAGCTTCAAAGATAGACCACCAGAGGCTACAGTCTGTGGGAAGGAGCGGTTGAGGAAGTAGAAATTATAGTAAATGGTACAGAAATTATTGCTAATGCAAATAAAGGACCCGAAAGAACAATCTGACCTATGAATGGAGTAAAAAATATGTAACCAGAATTATGGTTACATATTTTTTATGGAATGAACTAGGAAGTTTGTTGACCCAAAAGGAGGGACTACAGCGTCCCACCCTATCAAAAGCCCTAGAGGAATACTAAGGCAAAGACCCTAAAGTGGCCACTTATGAACGTATGGAAATAACGTGGCCATGACCCCATAGAAGAAACTCCAAAGCCATCACCTAAAATGAACCCTAAAGCATAACTAGAAGAAAGGACCTGAAAGATGCAACCTATGAACGTAGGTAATAGCGTTGCATGACCCGAAAGACTAAAGCTACAGGGATCCACTATAATAAAGACCCACTAGATAGACCCCATAATGCATGTGGGCAACTATCTCTAAAGATAGACCTAATAAGTTGTCCATCATGCACAACCCTAAAGCTATACCCTAACTAGTAGTAGCAGTAGTAGAAAATTTTGTGGGTATGTGGGCAGCCTCTATAGAAACTACTGTAAATGGCTGTCCATATATCCACAATGTAGAGGGGATGCATGGCATCCCTACCGATTGGACCACAGAGATAGACAGTAAACCTAAAGACCCTGGAGATAGACTCGAACCTTTCCCAACTATTCACTAAATGTCGATTTCAGGAAAGGGAACCGGTAGTTGCTGACCTCAAAGGCCCTGACCCTATAGGAGCAACTATTTCTGAAATTATGTACATTTAGGGAAAGTGGAGTAGTGGTAGTTTGCTTAGAAGATAGACCTTAAATAAAAAACTACCTCTACGAAACGGTAGTTGGGAAAGGCCCACAGAGACGGACTGATTTAGCCTCTCGGTCTGCCACCATAGAGCTAGACCCTAGGTAGGCAGTCGGAGAGGCATTACCCGAAAGGCAGGCCCAGTGACTGGAATAGTCTTTTTCAACCCTATAGTATCACTTTCATGGAAAAAGTTTATGGAAGGAACGGTAGCGATGGACCCGTGAGAGCAATCTTTTAAAGTACCAGCTGTAGAAACGATCGATTATAGGTACTTTAAAAGTTTGCTGACCCTGATTATTTCCTCCCTAAAGATAGACCTAGCGACTGGAACAATCTGTTTTGACCCTATAGGATCTACGTAAGAGAAAACAGTTTGTGAAGGGAGTGGTAGAAGGTGATTAATGAAGTAAGGGATAGCTAGGACAGTTAACAACAACTTCAATAAAATCTATTTGAAAAGGAGCAGATCCTTTGGATATATTATTAAAATAAATAGCTAACTTTTAACTAATTTTTGAAATAGATTTGTAGGATGCATATTTATTTGATATAATTTGTAGTAAATTGAAGGTTTTGGGGGAATTTAGGTGAAAAAGTACAATCTTTATTTAGATGAAAGCGAAACCCATCATTCGGGCAATAATAGAATATTTTGTATTGCTGGGGTCATTATAGAAGAAGAAGCATATAACAATACTGTTATCCCTGCATTTAATAATATAAAAAAATTAATATGGAGTGATCTGCCTAATCCTGAAGATGTAATTCTACATGAAAAAGATGTTAGATTTGCTAATAATCGAAGCAATAGAAATGGCTTAAATAAAATTAAGTCTGAATTTCATAGATTCCAAGAAAATAAAAATACAAGAATGTTATATGAGGAATTAGGTAAATTATATGATTTAGCAGATATTACAGTTATCGGCGCATCCGTTGTTTTAGATGATTTAGATACATATTTTGATGAAGACATACTATCAGATAAATATCTAATATGCATGCAGATAATATTTGAGAATTACTGTCATTTTCTAAAAAAAAATAATAGCTGTGGCCATGTTTTTTATGAATCTAGGCAGGAACATCATGATAGAGAAATAAGAATGAGGTTTAATCATTTAATGGCAATGGGATCTATGTATATAAATCCATACGCAATGCAAAAGCATCTAACTGGAATAACATTTCCATCAAAGACTTGTAATGTTCCTGGTCTTCAAATAGCAGATTTTGTTCCAAATGATCTTGCCAGAAAAGTATTATCTAAAAAAACCAGCAGCAATAATAAAAATAGGTTTAATATAAGCAATAATTTGAGGAAAGCTAGATACGATGGTGGCTTATCTAAGCATGATAGATTTGGTTTTAAAATCATGCCATAATATAAAAGATAAAATTTATTTTCAAAATTAGTTGATTTTATAACTGAATAGGATATAATATAAGTGTAAGGGATTGCGAGGCGATGTATTTTACACATGATTAATTTCATGGAAAACTTGAAAAACCTAGTTTTGAAAGTTTTCGGAGCTGTATTCAACCCCTTTCTTATTTTTACGAATGATTAGATCCTCTATATTTATTATAGAGGTTTTTTTACTTTTTTGAAGTAAAAAAGTAAGGGACAAAGGTGACCGATAAAAACCTATCATCCCCTGTCCTTATTTTTTCTCCATGCTTTAAACTCTTGAATTAGATCTAATATTTCCTTAGCATCACTATACCTTACGGTTACTTCAAAACTAACTAAACCTAAGGTATAACAAATAGCCGTAAAAGGTCTATAGGATATTTTATTAAGTAAATATTCTGATGCACCATATAGAAGAGTGGTTACAGCCAAAGAGGATATAAGAACCTTAAATATCAAAACTTTAGGGATCTTATCTAAAAAAATATCTAGCATATCCTTAGAAAAAGCTCCTAGAAAGCAAAACACATAAATGTAAAAAAACAGGAGAATATCTGCTATTGTAATTAACATTACTTTGCACCTTCTTTAGATAGAAGGGAAGAAGATGACTTTTTATTAGGATTTTTACTAATTTTTTTATGGAGCAGATTTTTAGAGTTATACTTTTTATCTTCTTTTGTATTAATAATAGCATTATGAACTGAAGCTAAGCTAATAAAGGATAAAAGTAGCATTAATATATTAGTAAATATGTCACTATATATATTCTCTTTATTTAAGTTGATTGATGATTTATTTCTGCCTATTTCTTTTGTTTTTGTTAAGGTTATTTCCTTATCATCATCTGATGCACCTAAATTTTTTAATGAAGCTTTAGCAGCAGCAATATAGATAATAGAATCACGAGGTAGATTATCAGAAACATACAAATCTTTATAGGACAAATATATATTAAATGTGATAATCATAGTAATAATACATAAAACTAAGGCTATGCTTTTACTAATAGTAACTTTATTTTTCATATATCCATTCTCCTTTCTATGTTTTTAAAAGGGGTATAGCAAAATGCTATACCCCTTGGGATCAAGAACTTAAAACTATAACCCTGCTACTTCAAGATCTGTAGTAGATGTTTCTACTAGATAGGCACTGTCAACAGCAATTAAATCTCCAGCATTAGAATAAATAATATTTTTAGCTATAATAAGATCCATTACTGTTTTTACTTCCATTGCATCTAGATCATCTCTAGGTACGCCTACTCTAAGACTTACCTTTCTATCTTGATCCGTTTTAAATACCATTTGTAGATATTTTTCCATAGGTTATCCTCCTTCCCTGTTTAATAGGCTTCATAATAAACTACTCCATTAGTTCACATCTTTCTGCCATGTTGACAGTTTTTACAGAGTATGGGTAAAGACTAGCTATAGCAAGAGCAACTTCATAAACATCATCTAAAGTAGAATCAATTTTAAAGTTAGCAATAGTTCTTGTCATAATCTTTTCCCTACCTTCACCATCAAGACCTGTGATGAATCTACATGAAGCACTTCTTGTTTCGTTAAACTTCATAATAGCCATAGAATTTCCTCCTTTCCTAAAGAGTTGCCATGCAAACTATATAGCTTACAGGCAGTATATTATAAGACTACATTTTTGAAAAATCAAAAGTTTTAAGGATTTTATCTGTATCAGGAAGATTTTCATCATAGTCTAGATCGAATAAATCCCCGCCCTCTTCATCATCAATATTAACCTCTTCTATATCCTCATCTTTTATATTCGTATTCTCCAAAGAATGATTAGCAGGGCATATTTGTCCACTTGTGGGATAAAGTTTTCTTAAATTTTCCCTTTCTGAAATCTCCTCTATAGATAATTGTAAAGACTCTAGATGTACCTTCACTTCTTCATTAGGTCTAAACTTACGAATAGCAATTAAATTCTCATCGTTAAGTTCTATATCACTTAAAGTAATCGTAATAGTTTGAGTCCAATTTTCGGCAGCTACTTTATTTGTAATATCTATCTTTTTAACCTTTGCAATAATCATTGTGCAGGGCATAAAATACCTCCTTTAATAGTTTTATTTATTATATAAGATGATTCTTAAATATTCAGTAAAAGCTATATCCTTAGTTATATTGAGTTTAAAAGGATTTTTGGTTTGTCTGTAGAAAGGTTATATATCAGGAGTGCATCAATAAATAAATAATTTTGGAGTGGGAGTATGATGATTGCAAGGAATATAACGAGCAGTGTTCCAACAGCAGTTTGGATAGCCACATTAATAAAGACTTATGAAAATTTTGTATTTGAAGGCAAGGATAATTATTGGATTGGGCAGAAAGATATACAGGAAATTGCTCGGTTATTATGCCCTAAAAATATAGACAATGCTAGGATCAGTCAATGGTGTAATGGGGATCACCCTAACAATACATATAACTATTTAAGAGCTAAAGGACCTTTAAGAAGGCTCACCAAACAAGGGGAGTTTTCAGGGAATAAAGAGCAGCCTAGGGAATTACCTATTAACACTGTAATTTTTGAAGATAAAGATATTACATTAATGAATATCTTAGAATGGCATAAATCTGTATACTGCAAAATTCAGTTTGATGAAGTAGAACCTGCTAAAGTCAATCACCATAATATTAGTACTGAGAACGTTGATTTAAAAGAGAATATAGAAGTACAAAAACATTACGATGAAAGTAAAGATAGTAAACTGAGTAATATAATTCCTAGAGCTGTATATGATTCAAGTGATATTAATAACCGAGCAATTAATGTAGTTATATCTGCATGGGAAATATTTTCTATGAAAGTAGGTAATGGTTTAATTTCTATAAATAAAGAAGCATCAATGCAGCTTCAATATGCATATATACTGAAGCATATGTTACCGCTCATAATATTTCAAGATGATGAAGAAATCGAACTTGAATTAGAAACAGCTGTAAATGACGGTACAAGTAATAGAGAAGTAGACATAATGGTTATAGTTTATAAAGGTGATGATGTATTTAAAATAGCATTAGAGTTGAAATGTTATAGAACAAAATCATCTTCAGGAGGAAATAGAGGGGCAACAGATATTTTCATGAAGGATATATATCAGGATATGCATTTGTTAGAGCGTTATTGTGAAAATAATCAGGCTGATGTAGGTATTGCATTAGTAATGAATGATTATAAGTCTTTTGTATATCCTAAGAAAAAAGAAGCTAAATGCTGGGATTACGATATATCCCAAGGAACAAAGGTTGGAAACCTACGAATAACTACACCAATTGGTGGTAAGCCTGTAGATATACTTTTAAATAAACAGTATAAATTCAATTGGAAAGAAATTGGAGAGTATACATTTCTACTATTAAAGCCTTTAGAATAAATTTTTATAATCTGCATTTAAATAAGATCTTGAATAATCAAATAGAAACTCAATATAAGCCCACCTCTAAATAAAAAAAAGTAGAGATAGGCTTATTTTTTACTATAATCAATGAGTATTAGCGATGAAATTTATAATGATATACTTTGAGTGGGAATTTCACAAATATCATTTAATATTTACCTTTAAAATGATATTTGTTAGGTCTAACATCCACATGAACAAATGTAGAGTATATACCTATCCCAGTAAAACCTACTTCCTCTGCAGCCTTAGCAATTTGAGCAGGGGTATAACCTGGAGAATAAATATCTGCAGCCATTCCTTTCATATGGTAACTGTTAGATGATCCACCTACACGTTTATTGCATTCTGGAGTCCGATATCCTGAAGTTACGTTAATAGGGTTATTTAGCTTGTCTCTTAACAATTGAAGCTTTTCTAATAACCTACTATCAAGCTTTACTACAGAATCTCCATGGCTACAGTCAAATTCTTTAAGTTTAAAGTTTTTAGATATTTGGATGTTGTTCATAGAATTCTCCTTTCCTTTGAAATTCAATATATTATACAAGGCAGTGCTGAAAAATTCAGTATTATATAAACCATGCTAATGATTACCTATTAAATTATCATAAATATCAATTGTTTGATTCTATGAAATATTAGAAGGTGTTTTATGGATATATATAGAATTGTTTATATTAAGATTGATATTTGCGGAGTAAAAATAAAATCCAATAAAAATTATAAATTTAGAATTAAATTAGAGATTTGAAGTTTTGAGGATCAAAATAATTATTAAAAGAATGGAGCTTAAAATGTTCAGTAATATATTCTATTTATTAAAAAATGCTAGTAATGAACCCAGAGAAGACTATTTAACTGAAATCTTTGCAGAAACAATTAATGAAAATCAGCTAGTAAAAAGTTTTATGAAAATATTTATGAGCAAGAATATTGAGCCTAGTGGACTTAAGATAAATACTCAGCAAACCTTTAATAAACTAGATTGGCATATATGTGATAGTAGGCCTGATATTGTGATCAGATTTTTTGATAATCAAAGTAAACGTGAAAATGTTCTATTTATAGAATGTAAACTTAATGCTGCAGAAGGCAATCAGCAATTAAAAAGATATGCAGACCATTTAAAGCTATTGGAAGATAGAGGAGGTGCCACCTATTTAATTTATTTAACTGAATATCATGATGTTAAAAAGGAAGAAGATATACTAGATACTAATGTAGACACAAAGTTTATACAGATAAGATGGTACCAGATTTATAATTGGCTAAAAGAATTTGATAACGATAGATTAGTAAAAAATTTATTAACATATATGGAGGAAATCGAATTGAATAAATCAAGAAATTTTACACCACAGGATATTCATGTTATCCAAAACATACAAAAGCCACTGGATCTATTAGAAGAAAGTTTAGCTGGGGAGGTGGACGATGTATTAAAGGAGTTTACATCTACAGGAAAGATTAAAATAAGAGATAGATATAATCAATTAGTACGTGATTTTAAATATACAAGGCAAACATATATTAGCGACTATACTTCTGTAGAAGTTGGATTTTGGATTCTTGAAGATGATTATCCAGTGGCATCTACTACCTTATGGATACATAGAGATCATGGAGAATATATCAAAATTGAAAAGGCATTTGATAAATATTCTAATGATGCATCAAATGATTTTAGTATAGATAGGGAGACATACAGCGATTGGATCGGATTAAATATAGATAAATCTTTATTGGACTTCTTAAATGATGGGGATCATGTGGGGGCTATACAGGATTATTTTATAGCAAGTATGAAGTCTATAAAAGAAATCATTGGTAATAACGAAGATATTAACTTTTAGTAAGAATAAATTTATATTAGGAAGGTAGGTGATTATATGCCTTGTGTTGCTGAGTTCGGGATTATAGATAAATTTGAAGAAGGTAAAGATTATTCGTTTGATTATACCCCTCAGAAATATAACTGTGTAGCTATTGGTGATGATATTTTAGATGATTGGTGGAATGAGTTGACTTTAATTAAAACTTATTTTCATAACTATAGTAGACCAAATTTTGCACTTGCAAGATGGGGAGTTACTCTTATACCACCGGAATCATTGGGAGCTTTTTATAATATTATTTTAAAAGATATAAGATTAAAGTCATCAGAAGAATTGATTAAATTAATGGTATTGCTAGGGAAAGCAATATCTGAAAATAAATATGTTATACATTATGGTGTATAACAATTAAAAGGAGGAAAGTATGGGAAGCAAAAATATAAAAGATGTTTTATTAGGGGGATTAGTAAAAAGGAAGAAGTTCAGTAGTTTAAGGTTTATAGTTCTATTTTTTGTAGGAATCACGATTATGAATTTTGGCGTTTTAGAGATTAATGCTGATACATATGAAAATCTAGATTTAAAAAATAATATAATTTCTCTTGAAACAACGAAAGCTGGAAATGGATTTGAAGATTTAGAACCATTAAAAGAGATGCTAAAGGATAAAAAAATAGTTGCAATGGGAGAGGCTACTCACGGTACAAAGGAATTCTTCGAGATAAAACATCGGATGTTTGAATTTTTGGTTGAGGAAATGGGGTATAGAGCATTTGCTATTGAAGCAGAATTCGGAGAAGTACAAATGGTAAATGAATACATACTTAGTGGAACTGGTAGTGCATATGATGCAGTCCGTGCTTTAACATATAGTGTTTGGCATACGGAAGAGGTTCTTCAAATGGTTGAATGGATGTACAAATACAACATGAATCCCAGTAATAAAGAAAAAATTAGATTTTATGGTTTTGATATGAAACCAGTAAAGAATGATGTGGATGCTGTATTATTCTATTTAGAAAGAGTTGATAAAGAAATATATTCTAAATATGCATCTAATCTAGCTCTAATCAGAAGAAATGATAATGTGAGTCTAGATATAGTAAGAGAGCTAAAAACGATTTTTGATGAAAATAAAGGAACTTATATTGTGAAGACATCAGATATTGAGTATGAAATGATTTACCAGCACTTAGAAATAATAAATCAATGGGCTGAATTTAAAGAAGTTACAGATATCTTAGATGCTGTAAATAAAAGAGATAAATATATGGCAGAGAATGTAAAATGGATTTATGATTATGAAAAGAATTTTAATAATGATAAAATCATGCTTTGGGCACATAATGGACATGTAAGTAAGAAATTTATTAATTATAAATCAATGGGAGAGCATTTAAAAGAAATATATGGAGACATGCTATATGTAATTGGCTTTGATTTTTACAAAGGTAGCTTTAATTCTAATCCGGGTAACATTATTGGAAATTTCATAGGTAATAAAATGGCATCATTTACCATTAAAGAAGGATATTCTGGATCATTTGCAGCAGTTTTTGAGAAAACAGGAATACCTTTAAGCTTTATGGATTTTAGATTAGCATCAAAAAATCCTGAAATTGCAGATTGGCTATCTCAAGAACAATATATTCGTAGTATTGGTGCTATATATGTTAATGAGCATATTTCTTCTTTTGCTCCTGAAATTCCTATAGAATCCTATGATGGATTAATATTTGTTAGTGAAACTACAGCATCAGAGAGAATGAATAAAGATGAAAAGATAATTACTAACGGAAATAGATATCTTATTATTTATTATGTTACAAGAATATTTATATTAGTGCTAATAATATTTTGTATAGTGAAGTTTATAAGGAAGCGAAAACGAAAATCTATAAAACAACAATAATATCTATATTTATAATAATAAATGCTCTAATAGAATTAGGTCTTAGTGGTAGGCAGAGTAAGATAATTTTAGTAGGCGGGATAAAATGAATAAATTAACATCAATTAAAATAATAAATACAGCCTCAGGACTTTGTAGTGAAGATGAAGCAACAAAGCATGTAACAGCAGTATTTAGAACAGGTAAAATTAAGCATCAAATATATAATAGAATAGAAAAAACACCTTTATATGAGAATGTTTATAAAGCCGATAAACGAAGATGTGAAGACTTATTTGTTTTTCTTGAAAGGGTCGTAGGGGAGTGGGAAAGTAATTATAGCGTAGAGGTTTGTGATGGGTATTATTGGGATTGTTACCTAAGATATTCGGATAGATCGGTTAGAGTAATAAAAGGAACTGTTCAGCCTCCACCGGATGGGGAGGAAATAGAAAGGCAAATAATTAAATTAGTAGAGTTTGATGAGGAGCCTTGGATATTTTAATTTAATAAAGATTCTTAAATATAATAAACGATCTAATAAGTATTAATGAAATCTTGAATGTGAAGAAAGTCTTCATATTTAAGATTTTTTTCTTTGGTATAAAGATTCTAATTTGACAGAATAGTTAGTATTTCATATAATCTATTACAATAAGGGAATTAGGGAGGAGATTTTAATAATTAAATTAGGAGATTATATTAAAAATTGTATTAAAGAAGAAGGAAGGACAATATCTTGGGTATCAGAAAAATTAGGGATTAACTATAAGACTTTTACAACTAAATTAGATAGAAACACTATGTCGGCAGACGAACTGCTAAAAATCAGCGTTTTGTTAGGGATTAATTTGGAAAATTTGAAATCTGACTTAGAGTATAAATTTGCTATTACTAATGAATATGCATATGTAATTACGGAAGGGAAAGATAAAGATATAGATGAAATACTTAATATGGATAAAATTACAGTTTCTAAAGTGCGTATTGCAGGTAGTAGGGGTATAAGTTCAGATGAGATTTATGATAGTATTTACTTATTTATGCCTATTAATAATGAACTAGGAAGTATAGAATATGAACTTAGATTAGCAAACAATGTACATTTAAAAGAAGAAGGAGGTAGGGGGTATATGAAAAAAGTTTCTTCTGAAACTAATAGATATATTTTTTCTAAGAGCAAGTTATATGGAAATGTAAACATAAGTAATAAAGCTAAAAGTATTTTAGCAGGAAATATTAATATAAGTAATGCTACTAAATAACAGGGACTATAATTCTTAGGGGGTATAAACTTGTACGAGTTAATTAATCAAAACGAAGCAGATAGAATAAAGGAGATATTAGAATCTACTTGGCTATACAAGAATATAGAGTTGAAAGTAGGAGATTTTTTATTATCAGTTTCAGGGGTAAGTGAGAGTAATGATACAGAACACCATTATCCTTATGAAATGAGTGAATTTTATTTATTAAATAAAGATAATGGATTTGATGTATTAGAATGCAACCAAAAAAAGTACAATGCATTTGTAAACGTAGGGGAGTGGGGCACCAACCCAAGGTTAAAAAATTCTCATATTACATTAGGGTCTAGTAAGTTTCATGATTTTTGTTTTCAGATTGAGTTATCTCAAACAGTAAAAGATGAAAAAGATATATACATTTTAAAAAACGTTACTAATCTAGCTGGACCTGGTGCGATTTGTAGGCTATATAGAGGACTAAAGAGTAATCGTAGTGAAAAGTTGAGAAGAAGGGATTTCTTCATAGAAGAATTTGGACAAGAGGTATTACATTATGAAAATAAAGATTGGGCAGTTATTTCTAAAATAAACATAGATGATTTGTATAATCAAGATAAAGCAGATGAAATTTTTTATCGACTAATACACAATATGTTTTCTGCTATGCTCTTGGTAGAAAGTATAGGTCAAAGTAATACGAAAGAAATTATCTAAATAAATATTGGCGGTGTATATATGAGTAGAGAAATTCTAGCTGAAAATCAATATGGATTTTTAGATAATCCAATAATCTCAAAATACTTTGATCTTGAAGAGAAAACGAGTTACTTAAAATCTTTAAAGATAATGAATGATAAAAGAAACTTTTACTTTGAAATGATTCCATGTTTAACATCCTTTATAGAATTGTCAAAAGATGAAGGCAACCTAAAATCATTAGATAAGTATATTTTTAAAGAAATAAATGATGTTAAATTAAATGTAAATGAAGAATTAATAAATCAAGCTAAACGAATAAATAAAAAGGGTTTTGATTTGATGAAAATCAAAGATCCTTTGAATTTTGATACGTTGAAAAAATCGTATTTAACGGCTGTAAAGTTGCATCATCCTGATATAGGGGGAAATACTCAGGATATGCAAATAATCAATGAAGCCTACACACAATTTCACAAATTAATAGCATTTAAAATAGAAAGTAGAGATAATCAAAAGAGGATAAGGTATGCAAAAGATTATGTTTATTACGCTTACATTGATTTAATTAATATATTATTAGATAGTTGGAATATAGATGGTGCTTACTACTGTATGAAAGAAGCTATTGAAAACGATATATTTAATGAAACGTTTAAAGATCCATATAATTACTATGAATGTTCTTTGGCTATTAGTATATGCGGAATGCTTCCTGATATCAACTTTAAAGATCAGGCCTTTGAGCTATTGGAGTACAGTCAAACACTTGTTGAAAATATAGAAAGTAGAATCAAAGATTATTATATAAAGAGTATCAATAAATTAATAGATAACTTAGAAAATAATAAAAAAACAAGAGTTGTAATTAACCATATAATTCAAGCTGATAATGCAGCTAGATTAGGAATTATATCCAAACAAAAATATAATCAGTATATTAGTAAATTTAGTAAGGCAGAGGTTAGCAAAAAAGAAACTGAAGAGAAACTAAAGACTATTTTATCTGAAAATTCATTTATAATTCCTCTCGCCAATGAGGAAAAAATATTTAAAAAATTATCAAATTATAGAGGTGGACAATTAATACCTGAACCAAAATATTTTCAATGTGACCTAAGAGATCTATCTAAGTTACAACAATGGGAGTACTTTAAAATTTTCTCTGAAAGATCTAGCTTGGCTCTTATTAGAAAATATGCATTTGTTAGGCTTTATAGTTATTTAAATTGTATTTTTGAATGCTGGAATTATGAACTTTGTATTAAAATAACTGATGAAATTAAACTTATTATCAGTATTTTTAGAGATAACAAGTCAGTCCAACACTATTCTAATAAAATACTAGAGGCATTAAATATTTTACTAAACTTAGATAAGGAAACTCGAGCTAAAAGACTGGATCTTATAAGAAAGTACAGTACCATAGAAGATGAGGTTCTAGATACTCCGATTAATAATAGATTTATGGAATTCATTACAATGGAGATAGATGAAATTGAGTATATAGTAAATAAACAGTTCAGTTGATATGCTGATTTATACATTTCATAAATAAGTTAAGTAAGATATGTTTAATTACTAACACAGTCCGCTGCCTTTGGGGTAGTTCTATGTGGTCATGCAGCCGACTGTGTAAGTTTTACTGCCATCTGACCGGTCCTTGCTATCGCTCCCTTTGCAAACTGTTTTTCTATTTTTATAGATGTATTAGATATTATAGATGAAAAACAGATTACTACGGTCGCTGGGTCTATCTTTAGGGTAAATTGCTTACCCGCTCCTTCCACAGACTGTATCGGGTATTTAAAAAATAATATATTTAGTGCATAAGATATGTGGCTTGTTATTACCATACGTTCATAAAAGCCACCTTTTTATTCAAATCAAAGCTATGTTAGACGGGGCGATACAGACTGTTCCAGTCGCTGAGCTAGTCTTTGTAGGTCTTAATTTAAGATCGTCTCTGTTAGCTTTATTTTAGTCATTCTCTGAGGGTCTTTTACTTCCGCAGTCAGCTGCATATAGGGTGGTTCTAGATAGTCTTACAGCCGACTGCGTAAGTTTCCCTGCCAACTTTCGGGTCTTTGCTGCCGCTCCTTCCACAAACTGTTTTTATATGGGGCCAGTTTCTAGGGCTAAAACAGATTGTTCCAGTCGCTAGGTCTATCTTTGGGGAAATCATGATCCATAATGCTCTACCTTCGTAATCCCAACTAACGCTACGCTTTCCCTAAATGTCTTGTTTAAAAAATAGTTGCAAAAATCGCAACTACCGCTCCGCTTTCTTTAAACGAACATTTAGTGAATAGTTAGGGTATATGAGGTGATAGAAAAGTTAGCTTTTTATAATGTTTTATAGAATTACCTTAGGGTCTTTAGGTTTACTGTCTAACGCTATGGTCCAAAATGTAAGGATGCCATGCATCCCACCTACATTGTGGATATGATGGACAGCCAGTCAGAGTGGTTTCTATAGAGGCTACCCACATACCCACAAAGTTTACTACTACTGCTACTAATAATTAGGGTGCAGCTCCGAGGGTTGTGCATGATGGACAACTTATAATAGCAAGTCCCGTAGCAAGTTGCCCACATGCATTACGTGGCCTATTTACTGGGTCTTTATCTTTGTATTCCTCTAGGGTCTTTATTAGGGTAGGCTATATTAGCCCCTCCTTTAGGGTCAACAAACTTCCTAGTTCATTCCATAAAAAGTATGTAAACATAGCTCTGTTTACATATTTTTTACTCCATTCATACAGAAGATTGTTCTTTCGGGTCCTTTATTTGTATCAGTAATAGTTTCTGTACTCAAAACTATATATTCTACTTTGCCCACCGCTCCTTCCCACATACTGTAGCTTTTTGTAGCATTCCTTTAGGGTAGCTACAGACTGTTCCAGTCTCGACAGAACCAATTAAAAAATGAAAGTAATTAATGTTAAGATATATAAATTCTCAAGTTTTATTATGCTGCAGCTAGTAATATAACTTTAAATTGATTGATACCATTTTAAAATTTTGATAAAGTAAGAATAGCACAGTAAATTAAAGAAAACAAAAGGGTAAAATCGAAAGAGATAATTAATAACAACTAAGAATTTTATAGGGGGCAATTGAAGTGATTAAACAAACATTAGAGTCTAATGAGAAGATTAATATAAATGATAAAGAAATAGCTGTACTAAAAGAACATTTCCCAAGTTGCTTTAAAAAAGATGGTAGTTTTGATATTGAAAAATTTTCAAAGCAATTAAAGGATAAAGTAGACGTTACAAGCGAAGGTTACGAGCTAAACTTTTTAGGAAAAAGCTATGCAAAACTTCTAGCCTCTATTGATACTACTACAGTTATTAAACCAGACTTAGAACATAATGAAAAAGAAGAAAATAAAAATAGTGAGAATGGATATATTAGTGGAGACAATTTAGATGCACTAAAGCATTTGCTAAAATCCTATAGTGGGATGGTGAAATGCATTTACCTAGACCCGCCTTATAATACTGGAAGCGATGGATTTGTTTATAACGATAAGTTTAACTTTACAGTAGAGCAATTAATGGAAAGATTAAGTTTAGATGAGGGACAAGCTCAAAGAATTATTGATATGACCAATAGGGGTTCTGCCTCTCACTCAGCTTGGCTTACTTTTATGTATCCTAGATTATTACTTGCAAAAGATTTATTGAAAGAAGATGGAGTTATATTTATATCTATAGATGAAAATGAACATAGTAATTTACGATTATTATGTGATGAGGTATTTGGTGAGGAAAACTATTCAGGTGAAATTATTTGGAAGAATAGCAGTAAAAATGATCAAGCATTTATTTCTATTCAACATGAATATATAATTAGTTTCGTTAAAAATAAAGATTTAAATAGTGGAGAATGGAATGAGAAAAAAGAGGGCTTAGAAGAAATTTTCAAGGCTTTTGACGAATTTAAAAAGAAGCATGGCGATAACTGGGAAGAAATACATAAAGAAGCCCTTAATTGGTTTAAGCAATTCCCTGAATCAAATCCTATATATGCTAGCAAGCATTATACTTGGATGGATGAGAACGGAGTATACTTCCCAGATAATATTTCAGGTCCTAATTTTGGACAATATAGATATGATGTAATTCATCCAGTTACAGGAAAAGTTTGCAAAGAACCTGCTAGTGGATGGAGATTCCCAGAGGAAACTATGAAGCAAAGAATAAAAGAAAAATTAGTTCATTTTGGAAAAGACGAAACAACAATTCCAAACAACAAAACGTATCTTAAAAATACTCAATATCAAAGTTTGACAAGTATTAAGTATAAAGATGGAAGGGTAGCTTCAAAACAACTAAATGAATTAATGGGTGGAAAGCATTTTACCAATCCTAAAGATGTAGATTTACTAAACACTATATTTAAAGCTGTTGGAGTGGACAAAGATTCTATCATTGTAGACTTCTTCTCAGGATCCGCCACCACAGCCCATGCAGTTATGCAGTTAAATGCTGAAGATGGTGGTAATAGAAAATATATCATGGTGCAGCTGCCAGAAGAAGTTAAAGAAAAAAGTGAGGCATATAAGGCAGGATATCGGACAATAAATCAGATTGGAATTGAAAGAATTAAACGTGCTGCAAAGAAAATAAAAGAAGAAACAAAGGTAGATATTGATTACGGATTTAAACACTATGAGCTTATAGAACCCAATCAAAATACATTAGATAAATTAGAAAGTTTTGACCCTAATGCTTTTATAGCAGATAAAACCATATTAGATGAATTTGGTAGTGCAACTATCTTAAGTACCTGGGCAGTAAAGGATGGATATGGATTCAATCCTCCTATGGAAGTTATTGATTTAGAAGGGTATACAGCATATCTATGTAAAAAACATTTATATATGGTTAACCCTGATATTAAGGATGCTTCTATTACCAAACTAATAGAAAAGTTTGAGGAAGAAGGAGACTTTAACCCTGAAAATATAGTGTTATTTGGATACAGTTTTATTAGCTGGTCGCTAACTCAAATGCTAGAAAACAATATTAAGCAATTAAATAACAGTGAGAAAAATCTAAAAGTTAACGTCATTACACGATATTAATGGAGGTGAGGAAATGGACTTAATACTAAAGGGGGACTTGCCCCATCAGCAAAAGGCTATCGATGCCATCAATACAGTTTTTAAAGGTGTAAAAATTACAAAGCCTAGTCTATCCTATATGAATCCTTCCTTTGATATTAACAGTGGTATTGTTAAAGAAAATATTAAAGAAGTTCAGAAAGAAATACATCCTTCCATGAGGGGAAGTAATGAGATAGAAGATTATCTTAACCTAGATATTAAAATGGAGACTGGAACAGGTAAAACCTATGTATATACCCAAACTATATTTGAGCTTCATAAAAGGTATGGTTTTAATAAATTTATTATTGTTGTACCTTCATTGGCAATTAAAGCTGGTACTCAGAAGTTTATTAATTCCCCATATGTAAAACATCACTTTAGAGAAACTCAAAGATATTATTCGGAAATTGATTTACATGTTTTAGAGTCGAAGAAAACAAAGAAAGGAAAAAACTTTTTCCCCTCACCTGTAAGAGAATTTGTTAGTGGTTCCAATCAAGTTACTAACAAAATCCATGTACTTCTTACGAATATGCACCTATTGCAAGATAGAAAAGGGTCTATGTTAGTTCGGGACGATTATGATTATGGTGTAGAAGGTTTTTATAAACCAAGTGATGCTATGAAAGCTACTAAACCAGTTGTAATTATAGACGAGCCTCACAGATTTGCTAGGGATCAGAAGACCTTTGAGTTTATTGAAAATAATGTTAAACCTCAAATGATTATTCGATTTGGGGCTACTTTCCCAGATAGAGAAGTTAAAGTAGGAAGGAAGAAACAAACTGTAAAAGATTATTATAATTTACTATATAATCTAAGCTCCTGCGATGCCTTTAATCAAAATCTGATCAAAGGAGTAAGTAAAGAGCATTTTGAGCCAATATCCAAAAAACAAGATAAGGTAAAAATTGTATCTGTTAATAATAAGACTTCTGTTAATATTCAATACATTAAAGAAGGCGAAAAAACCATTACTCATACTTTAGCAAAGGATGAACCTTTGTCTATTATTACTTCATCATTCGAAGGCGTTTATATTACTGGTATTGGTAAAAATTTTATTGAGTTATCTAATGGCCAGATTAAATATCAAGGAGAAGAATTTACTACTGATATTTATTCTTCTTCCTATCAAGAGCAAATGATTAAGCTCGCTTTAGAACGCCATTTCGAAACGGAGAAAGAAAACTTTAATAGAAAATTTAAGATTAAAACCCTAGCTTTATTCTTTATAGATGATATTTACTCCTATAGGAAAGATGAGAAAACTGGCAAGGAAACATACTTAAAAAACACCTTTGAAAGATTATTAAAAGAAAAAATAGATATGGAACTATCCAGCCTTACTGAAATTGATAGTGAGGAGTATAAAAACTACCTCTTGGCTTCTAAGAAGGATATTGACGCTACTCATGCTGGATATTTTGCACAGGATAATAGTGATTCAGATGAGGCTATAGCTCAAGAAGTAAATGAAATACTATTTCAAAAGGAAAAATTACTATCCATTAAAAATGAAGATGGAAGCTATAATACGAGAAGGTTTTTATTTTCTAAATGGACATTAAAGGAAGGCTGGGATAATCCTAATATCTTTACCATTACTAAGCTACGATCTAGTGGTAGTGAAAACAGTAAACTTCAAGAGGTTGGTAGAGGATTAAGACTTCCGGTAGATGAATTTGGTAATCGAATCTCTAATGAAGAATTCTTTCTAAATTATATTGTGGACTTTACTGAAAGAGACTTTGCAGAAGAATTAGTAAGACAAATTAATAGTGAATTACCTGAAATTCTTGTGCTTACGGATGAGGATATAGAAAAGGTTGCCAAAAAACTACGCATTGATCCTGACGATTTATTCTTAGAGCTTTTAACTAAAAAATATATAGATAGAAATAAAAAGGTTAACGTAGAGAAGAAAGATGAGTTTATAGAAGAATATCTTGATTTTGTAGGAGGTCTAAACAAAGGTAAAGTTAAGGACAGTAATAAAAATAAACCTCAGCCTGTGAAAATTAGAAAAAGTAATTATGCTGAATTAAAAGAGCTATGGGAAATTTTAAATCAAAAATATTTTATATACTATGAAAAGCTAGAAGAAGAATTTATTGAAGAGCAGCTAGTAGAATTATTAAAAAAGGATGTCTTTACAGATGTAATAATTGCAAGTAAAAGAGACATTGTACGAGGCAGTGAGAATGGTATGGTTATAGGTGAAAGTGCAGGGGTTTATTATACCTTAGAAAAACCATTACCTTACTTTGAATTTTTACGAAGAGTAAACGAGGGAACAAATCTTCCTATTACAGCTATTCATAAAGCTATAGTTAAATTTTCTAAGGAGCACTCAATAGAAGATAAATATTTTAATGAATATTCTGCAGCAAATTTGATTAATAGTTTTGAGGTATGGAAGACTCAAAATTTACAAGGAAGATTCAGTTATAAAAAGACGAGCTTACCTATACATCCTACCCCTTTAACTAATAAAGACGGTACACCTAAAGATGTTATTTCTCAGGGTCGAATAGGTACAAAAATAGTACCAGGTGAAGCTATGGATAAATACTTATATGATGCAATTGCTTACGATTCGGAACTAGAAAAAGATAATATACAAAGTCAAATTGATGAGGTTGTTGTATTTGGTAAAATTCCAAGAAATAGCATTCGAATTCCTACTATTAACGGAGGAACCTACAGTCCGGACTTTATGTATGTGGTAAAAAAGAAAGATGGTAGTAAAGAATTAAATGTTGTAGTAGAAACCAAGGATGTAGAAAATGAAAATGTACTTAGAGGGATAGAAGAGGATAAAATCAATAGTGCTAAAGTATTCTTTGAACAGCTTAAGCTTGATGGATATGAAGTAAAGTTTGAAACCCAGCTTAAGAGTAAGAAGATGAAGAGTATTATTGATGAGTTGTTATCAAGTTAAAGTATAAAAATAGAATTTGCTTTAGTATTAGATTAAAAATAAATGGATGAAATAAGTACTAAAGTCAAAGTAGTAATTGAGGGTTTCATTGTTTATAATCTTAACTATAAGAAATGAGTATTCGAATCTATTCAAGGAGGTACAAACCCTATATGAATGAGAAGGCATTTTATAAAAAAATTCATCCCGATTTATTCTCGGATTCAAAAACTATAAAAGTTGGAAAACTTTCAAAGGAATTCTTTTCGTATTTTTTAGAGTCATTGACAAGTCAAAGTAAGGAAAAAGAATTTGAAGATTTTTGCCGTAAGATAATTGAAGCAACTATTTGTCCTAATTTGCTTCCTCAAACAGGACCAACTGGAGGAGGAGATAGCAAAGTTGATTCAGAAACCTACCCAGTTTCTGAATCTATTGCAGAGACTTGGTTATACGGATATAATAGTTCGGCACATAGTGAAAGATGGGCTTTTGCCATTAGTGCAAAAAAAGATTGGAAACCAAAATTAAAATCTGATGTAAAAAAAATTATTGGAACAAATGAAGAACAAGATAGAGGATATACAAAAATATTTTTTATTACAAACCAATTTGTATCTGATAAAAAAAGGGCAGAGGCGGAAGATGAATTAAGAAAAGAGCATCAATTAGATATACGCATTTTAGATAGGACATGGTTATTAGAAAATACATTTAAAAATGATAATCAAAAATTTGCAATCTCCGCTTTTAATATGTCAGATGAATTAAATGATGTAATAGAGGAAGGTACTAGAGATATAGAACGTAAAAGATATTTAGATGAAATAGAAAAAGAACTACAAAATCTCGAACAGCTAAAACCTGCAAGAATTATAAAATTATCAAAAGAATCTGTTGAAATATTTAGGGAACTAGAAACTGATAAAACAACAATCATTAATGTTTTGGAAAGAAACCTTAGATTTGCTAAAAAGTATGGCGGTGTGAATGATCATGCAAATGCTTTGTATGATTATTGTTGGACAATGCTTTGGTGGTATGAGGAACGTGATGTATATTATGATAAGTATGTTGAACTTGAAAATCTTTACAAGGAAAATATTGAAAACTATTTTATCTTAAAAGAATTAAGCACTTTATGGATTACTTTATTTAGTAATCATAGTAAAGAAAAAAAGACAATTTTAAATATGGAAAGTCATACACAATTATTAGTAGATTCGTTTGATAAATTTATTAGTGATAGGGAAAACCCCAAAAGAGCAAAATTAGCTAAATATGATTATCAAATGGTACGACTACAAAACCCAGAAATGTGGTCTAATGTAGTTGAAAAATATATTGAAATACTTAAAGACATAAATTTTAATAATGATATTGATCTATTCCAATTAAAAAAGATATTGGAACTTCCTGTTTTGAAAGGATATGCCAAATATGATGAACTATTTGAGCTTCTAATTAATTTATTAGGTAAACAATCTCAAAATATCGAATCATCACAATTACTATTAAACAGAGGTGATGACTACCTAGATGGTGATATTTATAAGGCTATTAAGTTTTATAGTAGAGCGTTAACTAAATTATTTCATGAAAGCTCTAAAGTTGACTTAATAAAAACTTTAATAAAGCTAGGGGCAGCATTTCAGCAAATTGGATTGTTGTGGGGTGCTAGAAGTTACTATGTAAGAGCATTTATGGAGTCGATTAATTTATACTTTAATGAGGGGAATGTTATTCCTGGTTTGTTTTTATCAATGAGATCACTTAAATATTTAGAGTTGCGTTTAGGACGAATTAACCATTCACTTCAGTTCAACGAATTAGAATTAATTGGATTGAATTTGTATCCATATGAAACCGATGATGAAAAGGAAAGTGAAAGATATCTTCAATATGATGGATTATTAGCAATTGCACTATTAAATTTGAAACAAAGTGCTATTGAACAATTGGAAATGTTACCTGATCATTTAAGTAAAAATGAACTGATAATGTCATCTGCTGCATTAAAATATATGCTGGGATATTATGATGAAGATTGTGTTCAAGCAATGGGATCAAAAGAAGCATTAGATGCATTTATGAAAAAGCTATTTGAACAACCGCCTTCAGATGAATTTCAGAAATTATTAGATACAAATTTTTTATCTGATGAGGTAACGTTAAAGACAAAGATAATTGGTTGTGATGTAATTGTAAATACTAGAAGAGATAATCTCCATCAAGAATTAGGAGCAACTTTGTTAGCTATGTTGGAGAATATGTTTGCAACATCTATTTCAGATCAAATAATTCCTATGCTTTCGGAATTTGTTATCAATATCGTAGAAGTTAAGGCAAATCAATTTGATATTCAAGTTACAAAACAAGATAACACTATTAGGATGGCTATTTCAAATATTAAAGAATTGATAGAGCATAAAAATAGAGGTTTGATTTTAGAAAAACTAAATATTGTTTTGGCCATTTTTACTACGCAGATAGTGCCTCTATCAACCGAGTTAGAAAAAATAAAAAAATCTATTGAAGAAGAAAATGCTATGTTCAGGTCGATTAATTGCTCTAATACTTTAGATACATTTGTTGTTCATGAAGGAGATATTTTCTTTATGAACAAAGTAACGACAGGGATGAAGGTATACAAAAATATTAGAGAAAAAAGTATTTTTCAGGATGATAAATTAGAAAATCAAGAGGAACATGAAAATGTAGAGTCTATTAAGGAAGTGAAGTATGAGGAATTGCCTGAAGGAATAGATTTTTCTAAAGTTCATCATGATAAAATTAAGATAAGTGATATCATCTATCTACCATTATGGGATGAGGCAAAATGGGAAGGTCTTTGCGTTTGGACAGACGGAGAATTTGAACATCCACCTATTGTAGGGTTAGTATTTGGGAAAAAAGAGGGGTTAGATATTTTCAGAAAATGGAAAGCTGAATCTAAAACCAACAAAATTACCATTGGAATTATTACAGGAATAGATAAGAATAATCCTTATTGGTATAGAGTAATTATAGGAGAAAATATTATTGGTATGAACCCTAATGAAGAAAGCAAACCCACTATTATAAATCATATAAATCGTCTGCATACGATGGAAGCAAAAAATGATTTTAATATGAGTTTATTAAAGCAAGCTATAACAAAACATAAAACTTTTAAATTTATTCCTATTTTAAAAGAAGATTTAAAGTTTCAAAGACTAAGAAATGAGTTGGCATTTATAAAAAAAAGTGAAAGTATTATTATTAAAGATGTATCTGAAATTAATGAAAAAGATGCATTTTTAATAAGTGGGATAACACCTTTCGATAAACCAGTGAATAATACTGGAAAAGAATTATTCGTGGAGAAATTAATTAAGAGAAAACAAAAGATGAGTAGAAATAGTGATAAGAGAGGCTGTTAAAAATTTGGGAAAATGATATTATTTTATCCTAAATCTATAGAGGACTATAAAAATTAATAAAGCAGGAGAAAACTATTCCTCCTGCTCTAGATAATAAGTTTTAAATATAAAATTTTCTGTCACCACTTGTCACCGATTCACAAGTTTTATAAAAATATGCTTAGTTCTGAAAAAAATATTATGATTTCTATAAAGTTGTATTTTTCAATGTTACAAGCTATTCTATCATACAGTGAAATATTGAAAAATACTGTTTCTGATCAATACTGAAGTCTATTTTAGTGTAGGCATAGTATCAATAATGGTTGATATAAAACTGGAAAAATTGTATAATGAAAGAAATAATTAACTAATTGGAGGTTTTAATGTTGAATAAAGACGATTTTTTATTTGAAGAAATAAAAGATTCAGAAATGTTTGCAGAGTATTCTGAAGGTTGTTCAGGCTCAAGGTCAGATTGTTGCACTAGAGTTTGTACAAGAGATTGTAAAATGGCTACAGAAGAAGAATGGGGAAAGTTTTTAAAAATTAATGCAGGTGTCATCCAATATTAATTGAAATAAAAATATCTTCTGAATATATTCAGAAGATATTTTTGTAATATTGTGGTTTAAAAGGAGTATGTTAAAATGGAATTTACTGAGATACCGGTTGTTCGATTGAAGATAATAAAAGAATATGATCTGAAAATTTCCGATAGAAATGTTTACAGTGCAGATGAAGCTGGACCTATATTTGAAGACTTTATAGGCGGGGCTACTTTAGAAAGATTAGCACTACTATGTATAGATTCAAGTAACTATGCAATAAATGTAGCTATATTAAATATAGGAAACAATAAGAACGTAGAGGTAGTTCCAAGTGAGATTTTTAAAATAGCTCTACTTTCAAATGCTACTTCAATTATAATTTGCCACAATCATCCTTCCGGATTATTAGAGCCAAGTCAATATGATATTGAAGTTACTAAAAAAATAGGTAGAATTGGTTATTTGCTAGGAATTAAACTCATTGATTCCATGATTATGGGATATAATGGTGAATATTTCTCAATGAGGAATGAACTTAAAAAGGCAGGTGAGAAAAATGATAGCTATTGATAATGTATATAAAATAAGAAATGGTGTAGATTTATATCTCGTTAATGATGAATTACTCACAGTATACTTCATGAGCACAAGATTAAGAAAACAATTTAACGTTTCACCATTGATTATTAAATTGATCGAAAATATTGATGGAATTAAGAGCATCGGAGAAATTCACAAGTTATTAGAAAAAGAATTTAATAAAAAAATTGATATAAGTGGTTTGAAAGAAATTATTAGTAAATTTTACAATTTAAATATTATTGTAAAAAATAATGATAGATATGAAATTGAAGAGGGATTAAGCGAAAGATATAATAGACAAATAAATTTTTTCTCAGATTTCTTGATTGGCGATAATTCTTATGTAGATGCACAGGTAAAGTTAAAGAATTCTACTATTTTAATATTTGGCTGTGGTGCAATAGGTGGGGATATTGCAATACAATTAGCAATGTGTGGAGTAGAAAACTTTATTTTATATGATTACGATACAGTTGAAGAATCTGATGTGAGTAGACATATGTTCTTTAAAGAAAAGTATATAGGCTTGAATAAGACTGATGCACTAGAAGACTATTTATTAACTATAAATTCTAAGGTGAAAGTAGAGAAAATTAATAATATATTGACACCAGAAAATGATATTAGCAACTTGCTTGATAGGGCAAGCTTCGTAATAAACTCTGCAGATGAGCCATATATAGGATACACTTCTATGAAGATATCAAGATACTGTACAAAAAACAAAAAGGCTCACTTTATTGCAGGAGGATTTGATGCTCATTTGGCAAGTACAGGAGAATTAATAATACCTGGAATTACCCCTTGTGTAGATTGTTATGCAAATCATTTTAAAGAAGTACTTAAAGGTTGGAAACCTAAAGAGCATCCAATTAAAGATAGATATTTAGAAATAGGGGGCTTATCAAGTATGTCTTTATTTTCTTCTAGCTATGCTGTAATCGAAATAGTTAAATATATTTGTGAACTGATAGATATAAAATCGTACTCTAATACTAGAGGAGAATTTCTTTTTAAAAGTATGGAAATAAGTTATTTAGATTTAGTTAGAGATCAAAATTGTAAAATATGCGGGGAGATAGCTTATGAATAAGCCTAAGTTAAGATCATCAGTATCAGTTGTTAAGTTGGATGATAGATTAATAGAGTTTTTTCTTACAAATACTAGACAACAGGTTAGAGTTAAAGTTAATAGCGATAAAGTACTAGAGTTGATTTTAGGATTAGATGGCACAAAAAGCATAGACGAAATAATTGAAAATTACAAAATGGATGAAGAAACTAGTAAGTATTTTATAAGCTTTATTAATTTCTTAGAGAGTAAGGGAATAGTAAAAGATAACACGGATGTTTTACTAGATGATTATTTCAAGTTTAGAAGAATAATTAACTTTATTGAAGATTTTTCTTCTAATAAGGAAGACGTATTGGAAATGTGGAACAACATTAGAGATTCAAAAGTAGTAGTTATTGGACTAGGAGCTGTAGGTACTTGGGTAAGTGCACTTTTAGTGCAGAATGGAGTTGGAAATATTACATTAATAGATAATGATTTAGTTGAGATATCAAATCTTCATCGACAATTTGGCTATGGTGAGGATGACGTTGGATTATTAAAAACTGATGCGCTTGAAAAAAGATTGAGAGAATTTTCATCAGATGTAAGAATAAATACAGTCAATGAGTTTTTGGAAGAAGATAATTTAGAGAAAATATTAGACTATAAGGTTGATTTAATAATTAACTGTGCAGATAAGCCAAGTGTAGATGTAACCTCAACTTGGGTGGGGGAGTACTGTATGAAATATAATATACCTCATATAATAGGGGGCGGATATAACTTACATATATCTTTGATGGGACAAACTATAATTCCTTTTGAAAGTGCTTGTGTCAAGTGCTTTGAGAAAGAGTTAAGTCGACTGAATAATATAGATGAAAGTAACATTAAAAAATTAACTGTTAAAAACAGAAAAATAGGAAGTTTTGGACCCATGTGTTCTATTATTGCAAGTATGACAGCAATGGAGGGAATTAAGTTGTTAACTAAAAAGATTACTCCAGCAAATCTAAACAGAAGAGGTGAATTTAGCATTTATAACATGGATATAAATTATCATTATGTTAGCAAGGACGAAGAATGCAGTTGGTGTGGAAAAGAAGGTATATACGCATAGGGGATGAACAGTTGATATGGATAATATAAAAATAATAAGAGCGCGTGAGAATAATTTGAAAGATATTGAAGTTGAAATACCAGTGAACAAGATAACTGTAGTTACTGGAGTATCTGGTTCTGGAAAGTCCTCACTAGTTTTTGATACAATATATGCTGAGAGTGAAAGGATGTTTCTAGAAAGTATTTCAATAAACTTAGAGAGTATAACGTCTAAACTGCCTAAACCAGATGTATATAAGATAAGTAACTTATTACCTGCAATAGCAATTTCACAGAAAAAAACTAATAGAAATCCACGTTCATATGTTGGAACAGTAACAGATATTTCAAGGTTTTTAAGATTACTTTTCTCTAGAGTTGGAGTTGGTAAGAGAAATAAATTTTATACAGAAGGTGATTTCTCATATAACAATCCTAAAGTATGGTGTGAAATGTGTCGTGGTACTGGAGAAAAGTATGTTTTAGATTATGATAAGATAATAGATAATAAAAATAGAACATTAAAAGAAGGAGCTATATCATATTGGAATCAAGGATCTGATAATTTTTATGATAAATTATTAGAGAAGGTTTGTATGCATTATGACATCGATATGAATACCCCAATAAAAGATTTAAGCGATGATAAGTTAGAATTTTTACTAAATGGTAAAAGTGACTCTAAATTTAAAGTAAGATATAAAAACTATAAAAAAAATTATAGAACTAAGGAAGTAGAGTTTAAAGGAGTAATTAGAGAACTAAATGAGAAATTAGAGGATATTGATACTCCTTCTACGTTGAAAAGCATACACAAATATATTAAAAAAGATAAGTGCGATGGATGTAATGGAGATAGGCTTAAGGATGAAATGCTAGAGGTAAAAATAAATGGGGAGAATATCTCAAGTTTAGAAAGCAAAACAGTAACTGATTTAAAACAGTGGTTAGTTAATTTGATTCAAATTACAGATAATACATGTAAGAAGATAATTTATGATATATGTGAAGAAGTAATAAAAAGAATAACCAATTTAGAAAAGCTACAACTTGGATATTTATCATTAAATAGGAGTATACCTTCATTATCTGGTGGTGAGTCACAGAGAATAAGATTGGCAAATCAATTGGCTTGCAATTTGTCTTCTTTGCTTTATGTGCTAGATGAACCAACAATGGGGCTACATAGCAATGATATAGAGAATATAGAAATCATCTTAAAGGATTTAAAACAAATGGGTAACACAATTTTACTAGTTGAACACAACCTTGATATTATGTTAAGTGCTGATTATCTTATAGATATGGGACCAGGCGGTGGGATATATGGTGGTGAAATAGTAGGCAAGGGATCTCCTGATGAAATTAAAAATCATGATGAATCTTTAACTGGCAAATACTTGTCTGGAGAACTAAAAATCAACATTCCACATAGAAAAAGAGATAGCAATGCATCTATATTAGTTAAAAAGGCAAAATATAATAATATAAAAGGCGAGGATTTTTTTATACCACTAAATAATCTAGTGGTAGTAACTGGGGTTTCAGGAGCTGGCAAAAGTACGTTAACTGATAATATTTTAGAGCCTTCATTAACTCGCAAAAAAAATATTAATTGTGAAGAGATTATAGGTATACAAAATATAAACAAAGTAATAAAAGTTGATCAAACACCTATCGGAAGAAGTCCAAAGTCAAATGTAGCAACTTTTACAGGAATGTTCGACTTTATTAGAGATTTATATTCAAAGACTGAATTAGCTAGGAAAAGGAAGTATTCAAAGTCTGAATTTAGTTTTAATACTCCTGGTGGTAGATGTGAAAGTTGTAAGGGTGACGGTCAAGTAAAAATTGACATGAGCTTTATGGCAGATACGTATGTTGTCTGTGACGAATGTAAAGGCAAGAGATATGAAAAAAAGATATTAGAAATAAACTATAATGGGAAAAATATTTCAGACGTTTTAAATATGACAGTTTTAGAAGCGCATGAGTTTTTTATCGAAAATAAAAGTATATCTAGTATTTTAAAGTGTTTAATCGATGTTGGATTAGAATACATTAAGCTAGGACAACCAGCAACTACAATATCAGGAGGAGAAGCGCAGAGAATTAAGTTAGCAAAATATTTAAGTAACGATTCTGCTACTGGAAACTTGTATATACTAGATGAACCTACAGTAGGACTTCATTTACATGACATAAATAAGCTTATAGCCTTATTAAATGAAATAGTAGATAGAGGTAATAGTATAGTAGTTGTAGAACATAATATGGAGTTAATTAAATGCGCAGATTATATTATAGATATTGGGCCTGTTGGAGGACCAAATGGTGGTAAAATTATTGATTGTGGTACCCCTGAACATATAGCAGCAAATAACAAAGCATCAGTGTCAAATAAACTAAGAAAAATTATAAAAATTATTCAATAATAACAAAATCAAATAAGGATGTATTCAATGAAGCTTTAGAGATTGGAGTAAACTTGAATAGATTTTTAATTGATAAAACATAGATAAGAAATCATTTAAAAATCCTCTTCTTGAATATCTTTTAAGTTACAGTTTATTCAAGAAGAGGGTGTGGAGTTTTTTACTAAAATAATCTTATTTAAAAACTTAAATACTTGCCACCATTTTGCCACCGTGCCACAAGTTTTATAAAAATATGCTTGGTTTTGATAAAATACTACTATGCTTATAAAATTGTATTTTTCAATACATTAAAATACATTAAGACACAGCAAAGTATTGAAAAATAGTCATTTTTAGCAATACAGAACTCGGCTTATAGATCTACTCTTATACTTAAAATTCAACATTCTTTGTTGGATTTTTTTTGTCACTAAAAAATTTCAAATCAATATTTCAATAAATTTTTCTGCATCTGTGTATACATTGATTTAGGCGTGACTTTGTAGCACTAGAGACTAAAAATCAGGAGAAAACCTACACATTAAGTTTAACATGAATATGCATATAAACTTTGAAAATTGAATGAACTTATTAATTATTTGAATGATGATTGCCATCACTTCTTACGTAAATAACTTGACTCAACTACTTGACTTTTAACAGAGAATTGATTAGAGTAATATGTGTGAAATAATACTATATAAAAATTAGAAAACAAAATAAGAATTTAGGTGCCTCTTTTACAGAGGATAATAGGGAAGTACGGTTAAAATCCGTCGCAGCCCCCGCTACTGTGTGCATGGACAAAACTTCAGTATCCACCATTTGTTTGGGAGAGAGGAAGTAGATTGATGTGTGAGCCAGGAGACCTGCCTATATTCATGAAATTACAATAAACTTTCGGAGGGGAAGGTTTTATTGTAGAATGTAAGCAGCTCAAGAAAATCTAACCCTCCAGGTTGGATTTTTTTATTTATATCCTATTTTAAAAAGAAAAGAGGAAATGCTATTTAAAACCTATTACTTGGTATCGATATGAATGAAGTCAAAATAAAAATTTAATAAATACTCCAAGGTGTTGTTTATCTATTAGATTAACAACTTGAAAGGGAATTGGGTCTAAATCCCACGCAGTCCCACTGTTGTAATTGAGTAGGAAACCTTCAAAAATGTCACTGATATTTCTAAATATTGGGAAGGCGAAGGGTTACGTCGGTCCATAAGCCAGAAAACCTGCCTTGATAAACGATCTACGATTCTGCGAGGATACAGAATGCGTTTATTTGTAGAAGACTATACATTTTAATCACTGTTTGTGTTTGAATAGGACCTATTATATTCATATCTTCACTCTAGTATAATGGGTTATATACTGGTCTTATGGGATGAAATACATCTAAACATAACTTCTTAACGCAGTATCTATTACTGATATTAAGGAGTTTTTTTACTTTTAATTCTAAAAATCTATTTAAGGAGGGTCCTCTATATAAAGATTAATAAAAGTACCATTAAGTTTTTCAATTCTCCTAAATTCAAACTTAATATTTTCACTTAAACATCAGCAGTGAACATGATGGAAAATAGAAATATAGTAAAAGGTAGTAAAGTACTGCGGTGAAGATTTACAACCGACAGCTACCAACTGCAGTGGTTACAGCGGCAACGAACTGGTTTTGGCTGGATGTTCACTTTCAACAGTTAAAGTTCTATTGCTAAGTGTATAAAAACTTGCCTTTATGATAGAGGATGGTATCCCCTTCAGTTACGAAGGAGGTACCGAATAATCCTGATGTTACAGACGGTATTAAAATATTTGCCAGTAGTTAAAAAAGATATGGCTTTGGCTATTGCAATGTCTGATTGGAGGAACAATTTTGAATATAATAATGGCTGGAATTGATTATAAATTAGCACCTATTGATGTTAGAGAAGGCTTTTCGTTTACAAAGGCCATGATGAAACAGGTATATAGCAACATATTAAAAGATACTATGATTTATGGAACAGTTATTATATCAACCTGTAACAGAACAGAAATCTATATTTCTTGCGAAGAAGATTTCTGTGTCAACCCATTTGAGGTTTTATGCAATGCAGCAGGAATAGATTTTACTCCTTATGAAAAAGTACATAGGGTAAAAGAAGGTGATGAAGTAATCAAGCATCTGTGTCAGCTGGCTTGTGGGGTGAAATCCCAAATTTGGGGAGAAGATCAAATTATTACTCAGGTAAAAAATGCTATAGCTGTTTCTAGAGAAATGAGAGCTGCTGACAGCTATCTTGAAGTTATGTTTAGAAACGCAATTGCCGCTGCAAAAAAGGTAAAATCCACATTAATTCTAAACAGCAGAGAAAATTCTATAGTACATAAAGCCTTAAAAATAATAAAAGATCAAGAAACGATGAATATAAGAGAAATCCTTGTTATTGGGAATGGTGAGATGGGTAGGCTTATGACAAATGTTTTAATAGAGAATGGTTATAGAGCTACAATGACCCTTAGGCAATACCGTTACCATGCTAATGTCATTCCCCTCAATGCAAATACGGTGGATTATAGCAATCGATACGAAAAAATGAAAGATTGTGATGTGGTTATTAGTGCTACCCTCAGTCCACATTACACCGTAGAAATGGAAAATCTCAAAAAAATAGATAAAATTCCTAAGCTCTTTATTGATCTTGCAGTTCCGAGAGACATTGATCCTTCTATAAAAAACCTACCAAACATAGAGCTATATGATGTGGATGGTATTGGTGCAGATGAAATTAGTAAAAATCATGCACAACAACTCAAGGGAATCGAGAGAATTATTGAAAAATATATTTGCGATTATCATAAATGGTGTTTATTTAAGGAAGGGTTAGGGTGCATATGAAAATATGCTAGTAGACATAGGTCTAGGTGATGGAAAATATATTACTATCAGGGCAAGGAAGCTATTTAGAGAGAGGTATTATTTTCATTTATAATTTATATATTGACTTAATAAAATATTTACTAGGGGAAAGAGAGGGTGTTTTAAATCCTATGAAGGGGGACGTACAAAGATGTAAAGCTTCTGTAGAGATTGCAGAACGAGAGAAAATTGTAAAGGTACCTACTTTACAAAAGCTAAAGAATCAAGACATAGATATGCTTACTACTGTAATTATTGGGAATAGTCAAATTGCCATCATTGACGATAAGCTTGTGGGACCAAGGGGATATAGAGGGATATGATGAATAACAAAATACTTGTATTTGCAGGAACCTATGAGGGGAGAAAACTATGCGAATATCTAAATCAAAAGGATGTGAAGCTATCGGCATGTGTCCCTACTGATTATGCTAAAGATCTGCTATGGAAGGTAAAAAACATTCAGATTTATAGTGAGCAATTAAATGGGGCTGCAATAGAAGACTTACTACAACAAAAAGGCTTTAATATAGTCATAGATGCCACGCACCCCTATGCAAAAAAAGTGACACAAAATATTCAATCAGCCTGCAATAAAGCTAAAACAGAGTATATCAGGCTGCTACGAGATGAATATCAATCTTCGGACATTGATACAGTGCACGATATCATGTCAGCTGTAGAATATCTTAAAAACACCGTAGGAAATGTGCTGATAACCACTGGAAGTAAAAAATTATCAATGTATTGTAGTATTCCTGATTATAGAAATCGATTATTTGTAAGAGTTCTGCCCAGTCCAGAAATTCTAGAGCAGTGTAATCAACTAGGATTTAAAGGAAGGCATTTAATCGGTATGCAGGGCCCTTTTTCCCATGATTTAAATGTTGCTATGCTAAAGCAATTGAATTGTAGCTATTTGGTAACAAAAAACACTAAAAAGGTTGGGGACTTTGACGAGAAATTATCTGCAGCACAAGAAACAGGTACAAAAATATTGCTGATTGATCGCTCCCCTAAAGAAATTGGGTACTGCCTCAATGAAGTCATAGATTTGATTGAAAAAAGGTATGGCTTCGATGAAAGAAAGGTCAATGTAACACTAAAAAAAGAATACTTCCCCTTATTTGTATCCTCCAAAGGAAAAAGTGCTTTGGTAGTAGGTGGAGGTAAAATTGCTACAAGAAGAATTCTCACCCTTTTAAAATTTAAATATGAGATCACTGTAGTATCTCCCACCATCACCAAAGAAATAGAAATACTGACTCGAAATAATGAGATAGCGTATATCGAACGGGAATTTGCAGAAAAAGATATTGAGGGCTATAGCCTAGTAGTCGCTGCAACAAATGACAGAAGAGTTAATCAGCTTGTTGGAAGACTGGCAAAAAAATTTGGGATCTATGTAAGCGTAGCTGACGTAAAAGAAGAATGTACCTTTTATTTCCCAGCTGTAATAACTCAGACAGATATGGTAATAGGTATAACAAGTGAAGGAAAATCCCATAAATTAGTGAAAGAAGCAAAAAAGAAAATAGAGGGGGTGCTACCTTGAAAATTAGAGTAGGTAGTCGCGAGAGTAAATTAGCAGTAAAACAGTCAGAAATTGTAATAGAGGCGATAAGAAAATACGATCCCAATATTGAAATAGAGCTTGTTACAATGAAAACAACTGGAGACATCAAACTAGACCAAACCTTAGATAAAATAGGTGGAAAAGGGTTATTTATCAAAGAATTAGATCAAGCACTATATGACGATCGGGTGGACATCACAGTGCACAGCTTTAAGGACATGCCTATGGCTATCGATGAATATTTGCCGATTGTTGCAGTTTCAAAAAGAGAAGATCCGAGAGATGTTTTAGTATTGCCTAAAACAGTAAAAGAACCAGATTTCTCCAAACCTATTGGATGCTCTAGTTTTAGAAGAAAAATTCAGCTTCAAGAGATTTATCCCCATTGTAGTGTAGAACCCATAAGAGGTAATGTACTGACCAGACTTGAAAAACTGGATAGAGGTGAATTTTCAGCAATAACCCTTGCGCTAGCAGGGCTAAAGCGGCTGGGGCTGGAAGAGCGGATCAGTAGAATATTTGAAGTTACTGAAATTTTACCTGCTGCCTGTCAAGGAGTCATCGTTGTTCAAGCTCGAAAGGGATTTGATGTTTCTTTTCTATCGGACTTTCACGATAAAGAAGCATGGGATATTTCCATGGCAGAAAGAAGTTTTGTAAGAACCTTAAATGGAGGATGTAGCTCACCTGTGGCAGCTTACGGCGAGATCAAAGACAATTACCTTACCTTGACAGGTTTGTATGTTGATAGTAGTAATAGCGTACATAAAAAAACCATAACTGGAGCTAGAAAACAAGGGGAAGAAATGGGATTCAACTTAGCTCTACAAATGAAGGGAGAAGATGAGGTTCATGGAAAAGACTAAAGGGACTGTTTATTTAGTTGGCGCAGGACCTGGTGATGATGGTCTACTAACTGTAAAGGCAAAGCAGATTTTAGAAAAGGCGGAAGTCGTTGTATATGATCGCCTGGTAGGGCCGAGAATACTTTCGATTCTTCCAGATTTTGCAGAAAAAATTAATGTAGGAAAAAATGTTGGCAATCATCCTGTTCCTCAGGAAGAAATTAATCATATTCTTCTGAATAAAGCCTTAGAAGGAAAGCTGGTGGTTCGATTAAAGGGTGGCGATCCATTTGTATTTGGTAGAGGTGGAGAAGAATTAGAGCTTTTGTCTCAGCATCAGGTACCTTTTGTTGTAATTCCAGGGATTACCTCCGCTATATCAGCAGCTACCTATGCAGGAATTCCTGTAACTCATCGCGATTTTTGTTCATCGTTACATATTATTACAGGGCGCGCTAAAAAAGCAGGAGACTTAAGTATTGATTATGCCTCTCTAGTAAAGCTAAAAGGGACACTGGTATTTATGATGTCGGTAGCTGCTGTTGGTGAAATCGCAGATGGACTGATGAATGCTGGAATGGAAAGGGGCACAAAAGTAGCAGTCATTGAAAATGCTACAAGACCCAACCAAAGAAAGTTCGTTAGCCAGCTTGATAATATTGCTTTAGTTATCGAACAAAATAATGTCATTTCCCCTGCTACTATTATAGTTGGTGAGGTTTGCGCACTTTCTGATCGGTTTGACTGGTTTTCCAATCTACCGCTAAAGGGCTGTAAAATATTAATTACAAGACCTAAGCAAACAATAGGGAAACTTTCTCAAATGCTTTGGGAGTTAGGTGCAGAGACTGTTGAGTACCCTTGCATTAGAACCAGCACCATTGATTTTGACCTGAATATGAATCACCTTCAGTGGATTGTCTTTACTAGTGCAGTGGGTGTCAAAGCATTTTTTGACAAATTGTTTACAATGAAAATGGATAGTCGATGCTTGCATGATAAAAAAATTGCTGTAGTTGGTAGCGAAACGGCTGCCGAACTTTTAAAATATGGGATTCGAGCTGATTTTATCCCTAGCGTTTTTGATGCAGAGCACTTAGCAACAGAGTTATTAAATAGTGGACAAATAACCTCAAAAGATCAAGTGGGTGTATTTAGAGCAAAAACTGGATCAGAGGACCTTGTAAGGATTTTAACAGACCACAATGTAGAAGTTTCAGATGTTGCTGTATACGAAACCAACTATGTAAAAAACCACAAAATTGATGTGAATAAATTTGATTATGTTGCCTTTACTAGTGCAAGCTGTGTACAGGGATTTGTAGAATCCTTTGGTGAGGATGCAGATTTTTCATCAGTCAATGCAGTTTGTATTGGGAAGCAAACTGCCAGCATGGCGAAACAGTACGGTATGAATACTACTATCTCTGATATTGCAACAATCTCAGGAATAGTTGATAAAATTAAGGAGATTTATAATGGTGAATAGACCCCGAAGATTAAGATTGAACCAGAATATAAGAGCGTTAACAAGAGAAACTCGAATTTCAACAAACTCATTGATACTACCTATTTTCCTTCAGGAAGGGAATAATATCAAAAGGCCGATTTCCTCCTTGGAGGGTCACTTTCATTATAGTCCTGATCGGGTATCAGAAGAAATTGAAAAGGCATTAAAAGCTGGCATCAATAAGTTCTTACTGTTTGGATTACCAGCTGAAAAAGATATTATAGGCAGCCAAGGCTATGACGAGAACGGAATCATCCAGCAAGGGATTCGCAAGATGAAGGAAAACTATAAGGATGAAATATATATTATTACTGATGTTTGTATGTGTGAATATACTTCCCATGGACATTGTGGAATTTTAGACAGTAATTATGTAGATAATGACAAAACATTAGATTATCTTTCAAAGATAGCAGTATCCCATGCAATGGCTGGCGCTGATATGGTAGCACCTTCAGATATGATGGACGGAAGAATTGGCAGGATTCGAAAAGATTTAGATGCTCATAACCTAATTAACATAGGGATTATGTCCTATGCCGTAAAATATGCCTCATCCTTCTACGAGCCTTTCCGTGAAGCAGCAGGATCAACTCCGTCCTTTGGTGACAGAAAATCCTATCAAATGGATTATCATAATAGAAGAGAAGCTGTGAAGGAAGCACGACTTGATATAGATGAGGGTGCAGATATAATAATGATAAAACCAGCTTTATCTTACTTAGATATCATCCATGAAGTATCGCAACTTTCGAATTTGCCGACAGCTGCCTATAGTGTAAGTGGAGAATATGCAATGATTAAGGCTGCAGCAAAAATGGGAATTATCGACGAATATAAAATTATGTGTGAGAGTGCAGTATCTGTTTTTAGAGCAGGAGCTAATATTTTAATTACTTACTTTGCAAAGGAACTTGCTGAGTCAATCAGAAGGGGGGATATTGGATAATGAAAAAATCACAGGAATTAATGACAAGAGCTAAAAGGGTAATACCAGGAGGCGTAAATAGTCCCGTCCGAGCTTTTAACGCTGTAGGAGGATGTCCGCGATTTATAAAATCTGCTAGCGGTGCTTATATTCAGGATGTAGAGGGCAATTCCTATATAGATTACATTGGTTCTTGGGGGCCTATGATTTTAGGTCATTCGAATCCTAAGATATTACAGGCGGTATCAAAGGTGATGATAAAGGGTCTTAGCTTTGGAGCGGCTACAGAGCTTGAAGTTGAGATGGCAGAGCTCATAACAAGACTGGTACCTTCAGTAGAAATGGTACGAATGGTTAATAGTGGAACTGAAGCAGTTATGAGTGCCCTACGATTAGCTCGAGGGTATACCAAACGAGAAAAGGTCATTAAATTTGCAGGGTGCTACCATGGCCATAGCGATAGCATGTTGGTGAAAGCAGGCTCTGGAGCCTTGGTAAATGGCGTTCCAGACAGTGCCGGTGTTACCATCGGTGTAGCAAAAGATACCTTGGTTGCAGAATATAATGATATAGATAGTGTGAATCTGTTATTTGAACAAAACAAAAATGAAATTGCTGCAGTGATTCTAGAGCCAGTAGCAGCTAATATGGGAGTTGTATTACCGAAGGATGGCTTTTTAGAAAAGGTTCGGCAACTTTGCAGTCAAAATGGAGCACTACTCATCTTTGATGAGGTAATCACAGGGTTTAGATTGGCAGCAGGAGGTGCCCAGGAGTATTTTGGTGTTACTGCCGACCTTGTAACCTATGGTAAAATCATCGGTGGTGGTATGCCTGTAGGTGCCTACGGAGGTAGACGTGAAATTATGGAATGTATCTCGCCGATTGGTCCTGTTTATCAAGCAGGGACCCTTTCGGGAAATCCTCTAGCAATGGCAGCAGGAATTACAATGCTTACTGAACTTTCAGAAAATCCTCAGATCTATGAGCACATCAATCGACTTGGTACGAAGCTAGGGGATGGACTTAGAAAAATAACATCGAACACTGTAAATTCAGTTGGATCACTTATTTCTATGTTTATGACAGAGAACGAAGTAATCGATATTCGTAGTGCTATGGCAAGTGATACAGGAGAATATTCGAGGCTATTTAACCACTTACTAAATAAAGGAATTTATATTGCACCAGCCCAATTTGAAGCAATGTTTATTTCAAATGCACATACGGATGAAGATATAGAAAAAACATTAAGTGCTATAGAAGAATCTTTAAATGAGATGAGAAAAAAATGAAGACATTATCATAATATTGACTCAAACGAGTATACACATGGTATAAGCATGAAAGATAAAGCCTTGTAATAATTCAATCATAGCTTTATCTCTTAAGCAGTGTTGTGGAGACGGGGCATATCTTAAAACGAATACTTCAAGCTGGAAAAGATACAAAACGTTGAAAATTCATACCTTGATCCGTGTGCATCTACTTTTGTACTTAAAATTCAACATTCTTTGTTGAATTTTTTGTTTTAAACACCACCTTATCATCACAAAAAACCATAGGAATTTAGCTGAATCTGCTTAACTTTCATCGTTCAACATATAGGTAGTTCCTTTGTAATATGATATAATAGACGTACATAAAAAATATAACTTTATAGGAAATAGGGGGCAAAAAATGGATAAAAATTCTAAGTTTATTATGGAAGCAAGAGTGCAGAGAACCATGGAAAGTTTAGCGAAAAATAACATGGATGCTTACTATGTGGAAACAGAGAAAGAGGCATTAGAAAAGATAAGTGAACTGATGCCAATTGGAAGTACCGTAGGTATTGGCGGTTCAATGACACTTTTTGAGATAGGGGCTATAGACTACCTGAAAAATGGAAATTATAAGCTTTTAGATCGATACAAAGAAGGTTTAACACCTGCTGAACTAAAAGATATCTTTAAGCAAAGTCTTCTGGCAGATGTATATTTAACCAGCAGTAATGCTATTACCGAAGCAGGAGAACTCTACAATGTAGATGGCAATGGAAACCGAGTCGCAGCGATGTTATTTGGTCCTGACAAGGTTATTGTAGTGGTTGGCATCAATAAAATTGTAAAAGATATAAATCAGGCAATGCTGCGTGTAAAAGAAATGGCAGCACCAGCGAATAATGTAAGGTTAAATAAAACAAACCCTTGCACCAAGATTGGATACTGTACGGATTGTAAAACGGAAGGTCGAATATGCAATGAATATACAGTAATTAAGAGACAAGGTGGTAAAGGCAGAATTCATGTAATTATTGTGAACAAAGAATTAGGGTATTAAAATTAATAAATGCATGAAAACAAAAGATGAATGATACAGGAGGGTATACTGATGTTAGAGGAATTTAAAAAGTTTGCACTAAAAGGGAATGTTTTAGACTTAGCAGTAGGGGTGATTATAGGAGGTGCATTTGGGAAAATAGTAACATCTTTAGTGAATGATATTATTATGCCCATTTTAGGATTGGTCGTTGGCGGTATTAATTTTACTGCTTTAGAATATGTGTTGACTGAAAAAGGAAGCGAACCGATCGTATTGAGATACGGTCAATTTATCCAAACAACGTTTGACTTTCTAATCATTGCTTTTTCTATATTTATGTTTATTAAAGTACTGACTAAATTCAAGAAAAAAGAAGAAGAAAAACCCGCATCAGCGCCAAAACCTTCTAAAGAAGAGATGTTATTAAGTGAAATTAGAGATATTTTAAAAGAAAAGGCGAACTAGATGTCTTAGGAGGATAGAAATGAAGCTACAGGAACTAGCAGAAGAAATACAGGAAGATTTACAAGAAGGTAATTTAAACTTTATTATATATAAAGTAGGAAGACAGTGGAAGTATGAAATCTATGATAGCTACGAGGATGATGTAAATGAAGAGGCACAGAAAAAGTTTTTTACAATAAAAAATAGGATTGACGATGAAGCGATCATCATCAATGGAAAAAAAGATTTTGATTTTTATGATGTAAAATATATTCAGCAAAGAATTAAGGATTTAATATAACTTTATTGATGAAATAATCGATACGAAGAAGCCTAGAATCACAAATTAAAGGAAAGAATGGACTAGCGTCTCATGAGACGCTAGTCCATTCTTTTATAGATTACAAGAGATTAAAATTATGAAGTAGTTTATGCTAAAACCTCTTGTAGGATTTCATTTCCTTTATTAGAAGCTCTCTTAATGGTTGCATAAGCATACACCACTGTAACGATGGCAGCTAATGCATAGGAAATTGTATAACTTGCTGGGTCTACGCCAAACATCGTACCAATTCTTGCTTCTAAACCAAAGCCAATAGGCGCGTGGAAGATGTAAGAGAATGTAATGAATGTATAGAACATTCCAGGCAGTAATCCAACTAAATAATTTTTGTTATGAATTTTTAAATAGACAGCGATCATTGCTAGAGCAAAAATTGCCACGGTTTGATTTGTATATGCAAAGTATCTCCAAAGGATATTGAATCCAGCTGGATTAATTTTAGCATATACTAAAATTATAATTGCTGGTACAAATATAGCTAGTGTGATTGCAACTCTTTTCTTTGGATTGGATTGGTCAATATCAAATTGCTCAGCAACCATCAGCCTTAAGGATCTAAAAGCAGTATCCCCTGATGTTATTGGAAGTACAATAACTCCAATAATGGTAAATATTGAACCAATGCTTCCTAGAAACTCTCTTGAAATTGCACCGATCATTAAAGTTGCATTAGTATCCATCGGTGTTCCTCTGTTAAATAGTGCCATAGCTCCTGCTGCCCATACCATAGCAATAAAACCTTCTACGAGCATCATATTAAAGAATGTAGTTTTTCCTTCTTTTTCTGACTTAACAGTTCTAGAAATCAAAGTAGCCTGGCTGGCATGGAAGCCGGACATAATACCACAGGCAACCGTAATAAAAAACACAGGAATGAATGGAAGTTTACTAGGGTGCTGAGAAAACAAACCTTTAGATAAAGATATATTTGAAAGACTTGCGCCACCATCTAAAAGTAATCCACCAAAAACACCGATTGCTGAAAATATAAGTATTGCTCCAAAAATTGGATAAACCTTACCAATAATTGCATCGATTGGGAACAATGTTGCAATAACATAATACAGGAATATTGCACCGTATACCATCCAAACCGTTGGATTTGTGAAGGCGTTATCTAAACCTAAAATGTCTTTAACGATTAAGTCTCCAGGCGTGTAGACAAAAACAACACCAACCAACAGCATTAATACCCAGATTGCAATATTGTAAATCTTCTTTACGTTACTTCCTAGATATTTATTAATCATTTTAGGCATTTGTGCGCCGCCTTCTCTCATAGAAATCATTCCAGAGAAGTAGTCATGCATAGCACCGGCAAGTACACATCCGATCGGTATGATCAAAAATGCGATAGGTCCAAATAAAATTCCTTGAATTGGTCCTAAAATCGGCCCAGTACCTGCGATATTTAATAATTCTACTAGGCTGTTTTTCCATTTTTTCATTCCTACAAAATCCACACCGTCTGCCTTAGCAACGGCAGGGGTAGGTCTTTCGTCAGGGCCGAAAACCTTTTCGCAATAACTTCCATAAATAAGTCCACCAAAAATAAGTATTACTACACCAATAAGAAAGGTAGTCATGCTTTTTTCCTCCTTTAAATTTGTTATTTTATACGCTATCATTATATATATATTTTATGTTTATAAAGTAAAAAGTAGACGAAACAACAAAAAACAGATCTAAAAGACCTGTTTTATTATACGAAAGAAAAATTAATTGTTGTTAAATTCCCAATATTCTTTTAAATTCCTTAACGTGATTCCTACTGATGGGTATTTCATCATTAATTCCATCTAAAACAGCAATGTAGGAACCATTAAACCAAGGAGAAACCTCTTTTATTTTATTCAGATTAACTAAGTAACTTCTATGAGTTCGAAAAAAACCATCTTTGCTCAGTCGTTCTTCTAGCTCCTGCATGGAATAGCTGGAGGAAAATATCTCTTTTTTTGTTTTAATAAAGATATTTCTATCCTCTGTATATATCAGTAAGATATCTTTGGTATCGATTAGGATTAATCGATCATCTTTTAATGCGGACAATTTGTTAAAAGCAATGTTAACTGGTGGAAGCTCAGTATGTTGTTTCGCAGTATTTTCAATAATCTCTCTTGCTTTTAAAAGAGACTTGATCACTCTTTTCTCTTCGTAAGGCTTCAATATATAATCAATAGCATCTACATTAAAGGCCTCAATAGCATACTTATCATAAGCCGTAGTAAAGATAATTTTGCAATGAATATCCAATTCATTAATCTTTTTAACTAGTTGAATGCCAGAGATATCTGGCATTTTTACATCTACAAAAGCTAAATCTGGCTTAAGATTTCTGATGAGATCCAGTCCATCTAATCCACACTCAGCTTTACCTACAATTTCTATAAAGTGAATTTTAGAGAGCAGAAAGGACAATTCCTCAATCGATAAATATTCATCATCTATTATGACTGCTGTTATTTTCAATATTAATACACCCCTTTTGGAATATTAATTAAAATTTTCGTTCCAATATCAATGGTACTTTGAATTTTTAGTCCGTAGTCTTTTCCATATATAGATTGAAGCCTTTTATCTACATTTTTAATACCAATTCCGTGATGGGTAGGTTTATGGGCACCGCTATCAAAGCCAATGCCGTTATCTTCAATATGAATGATATAATGCTCCAAGTCTTCGTGTATCATCACATATATTGTTCCGCCATCTTTTTTAGGATAGATTCCATGTTTCACAGCATTTTCTACTAATGGCTGCAATACTAGATGGGGAATTTTAAAGTTATCGCAATTGATATCATACACCACATTCAATTTTTTTCCGAATCTAGCCTTTTCAATTTCGAGATAAGCTTCAACGTGTTTTATTTCGTTACTAATATCTACGATGTATTCGTTTTCCTTAAAGCTTTCTCGTAGAAAGTTTCCTAAATTTATCAAAAGCTTTCGAGCTAGTTCTGGATCGATTCTACATAAAGAAACGATGGTATTGATGCTATTAAATAAAAAATGCGGATTGATCTGAGCCTGTAGAGCTTTTAATTCAGCGATGGATAGTAGTTTTGCATTATAATCGATCTCAGCCAATTCAATTTGAGTGGAAAAGAGTTTAGCAAGGTCTTCTGCTAATTGCACATCGACGCTTGAAATTCCATTTTTTGTAGCTTTGTAAATCTTCAACACACCGATGACTTGATCTTTTTTAAATAACGGAACGACGATGGTGGATTTAAGCTTACAATTTTTATTTTGACACCCTATTTCTTCTTTATTTTCCACAATAACGGATCTTTTGAGTTTGAGTGCCGTCTTAGTTGCTACTGTTTTAATGGTTTCACCCGGTAGATGATGATCTGATCCGACACCGACGTGGGCAATAATCTCACTTTTATTGGTAATGGCTACTGCATCAACCTTCGCTATGGAATAGATGATATCACAAGTAGCAGAAGCCGTTTCTTGGTTAAATCCGTTTCTTAAGATGGGTAATGTTTTATCTGCTATTTTTAAGGCTAACTCCGATTGAATAGCAGCTTCTCTTTCTTGTTCTTTAAAAATACTTTCAAGAAGTAAGATAAACAAAGCCACACCGATGGAATTCATCAAAGTCATAGGCATAATAATTTTTTTTACCACATTTACTGCAACCGGATATGGCTTAGCAACTATAATTACGATTAACATCTGAAGGATTTCCGCAACCATTGTGACACTAAAACCTAGAATCCAATTTTTATTCACTTTGTCCTTGTATCGATAGGCGATGCTCCCTAATATACCACCAACGACGGTGGATATCATACAGGCAACAGAAGTAAAACCACCGATATCAATGACCCATCTGTGAACACCGGCAACGACACCAGCACTAATCCCTACAAAGGGACCAGCCAAAAGTCCACCAACAACAACGCCAATAACTCTAGAATTAGCAATAGCACCCTCTATAGGAAAGCCATAATAGGTACCTAAAATTCCAAAGGTACTAAAGATGATGGCTAAAAAAATTTTATTTTTAAAAGAATTCTTTTTGTTTAAGATTAAATTTTTAAAGGAATTTGTCTTTGATAACAAAAAGGTGATCAGAAACATTAAAGAGATGCTATTTAAAAGAGTTATGGGAATTTTAAATATTTCCATAGATACACCCCCTGTATTTTTATAAGACTAATTCTATCATAGAAATAAGGGGGGAATCAATCAAAGTAAAAATAGATGGCAGAGTTTGTTTGTATTATAGAAAGGATTTAATTTAAGATTGTAGAATAATATATGAATCACAGTACAAATAAAATAAATCTTCAAGGAGATAGAAATGGAAAAAGCCATACTGAAAAGCTTTGCTTTACATTTGAAAAATCAGTTAACGCACGGTGTGATGGAGAAGATAACGGGAGATGAGGACCCATCTATAATAGAAGATATAGGATACAACTTATTTATCCGATTGATCTCCATTAGATTTATGGAAGTAAATCATTTTATCGGGTGGCATCTCAATCAAGATTTTAATGTAGTTGACTTTATAGATATATGCACTTATTTAGAAACAAAGATGCCGTATATATTCAATAGAACAGAAGAACATGTCTATGATTTATTGCCATCCAACATGTTTGGCAAGCACTCTATCATTTCATATTTGGTAGAAGGGATAGAAGAATCTTATTGGAAAATGGATTTTCATGAAGACGATTCAAAGAAAGGGTATGGCATAGAAATCATAGGGTGGCTTTATCAATATTATTTTTCAGATAAAAAAAATAAAATTTTCTCAAGTCTCAAGAAAGAGAAGTTGACGAAAATACATATTCCTACTGCGACTCAAATTTTTACCCCCAAATGGATTGTTCAGTATATGGTAGAAAACACCTTGGGGAAGTTATGGCTTGAGCACAATGGCAACAAAACAGTAGCTACAAATTGGAAGTATTTAATTCAAGAAAATAAGACGTATTGGAACGGTACAGACTCTAATTTGCTGCAAACAAAAGGTATAAACCCGGAGCAGATAAAAATACTAGATCCTGCCATGGGCAGTGGTCATATTCTATCCTACGCTTTCGATGTTTTATATGATATTTACCGAAGCTGTAATTATAAAGAGGAAGAAATACCGCTACTGATACTAGAAAAGAATCTCTACGGATTGGACATTGACGATAGAGTCAGCAAATTGGCTATGTTTGCACTTTTAATGAAAGCGATGAAAAAAAGTGTTGGTATATTGGAGGCTCATCCTAAATTCAACTTAATCGCGATTAAAGAAAGTGATGAGATTTTCGATGAAGTCATAGCGTATATAGAAACAATCAATATTAAAGATGCTAAAGGTGCAGCTTGTAAAGAAGATGTACTGTATTTAATCAATACTTTTCAAAATGCAAAGGAATATGGTGCATTATTAAATATCAATCCTATAGATTATGATTCTTTAGAGCGCTGGGAGGAAATAAAACCTATTATAGACAAGCTTTATTTTTTAATTCACCAAGGAAGAATTATGACGCAGGAATATGATGTAGTAATTACCAATCCGCCTTACAGTGGACTAAGACGCTTGAATTGCATCTTAAAACAATTTATTGAAGCGCATTATAAGGATTACAAATACGATTTATTTTCTGTGTTTATGGTAAAAAATATGAGGTATACTAGGAATAATGGAATCGCTGGATTTATGACGCCAAATGTATGGCAATTTATTTCCTCCTATGAAAATTTAAGAAAATATATTCTGGATCATTATCAATTAGTAAGTCTAATTCAACTAGGGGATGAGGGATTCAAGGATGCCTCTGTAGCCATCAGCACTTTTGTTATTAAAAAGTGCAAGGCCGATTCAAAAACGATTTTTATTAAGTTGAATAGTGAAGATAGTAAAGATACAAAAACTGTACAGAATAAAATTCGGAATTTCGATAAAGAACAATACGCTGTGGATCAAAGGATGTTTCACAACATTACTGGAAACAAGCTAGCTTTTTGGATTGGAGAAAAAACCATGGAAGTATTTAAAGGGGCAAATACCTTGGGAGATATTAGTAAGCCTAGACAGGGGATGGCAACTTCTGATAATCATAGATTTGTAAGATATTGGTATGAAGTGAATGCAGAAGAAATTTACTTTCCAGAGAAACAGGGAAAGGATAAAGAGTCCATATGGTTCCCTTATAATAAAGGTGGGGGAAAAAGAAAGTGGTACGGAAATAATATATTTGTTGTCAATTGGCAACATAATGGATATGAAATAAAAGAATATGCAAAGAGGTTGTATGGGAATTATAGCAGAACCATAAAGAATGAAAGCTTTTATTTTAGAAAAGGTATTACCTATACTTTTATTGGTCGGGATATTGCCCCAAGGTTTTCGCCAGAAGGATTTATTTTTGATGTAGCTGGATCCATGATATTTATGGAAGATGAAAAATTATATTATATTTTAGGGTTGTTGGGGTGTAAAGTTTCAAAACACTTAATGGCATTTATAAATCCTAGTCTAAATACACAGGTGGGTGATATAAAGAGCATTCCCATTGTCGATGTATTAGAGAAAACGATCGTAGAAAAAATTGAACAAATCGTTATAGAAAATATAAAGATGTCTAAGATGGATTGGGACGCCTATGAAATCTCTTGGGATTTTAAAAAGCATCCGTTTATAAGCTTTGCAGGAAGCTGTAAAAATATCAAAGAAGCTTATAGGATGTGGGAAGAGTGGACATATGATCAATTTTATCAGATGAAACGCAACGAAGAAAGGTTAAATCGTCTCTTTATTAGGATTTATGGCATAGAAGGGGAGCTTGCTCCAGAGGTTAATGAGAATGAAATAACCATAAGAAAAGCAAATAAAGAGCGAGATGTCCAATCTTTTATTTCTTATGCTATAGGTTGTATATTGGGACGATATTCTTTAGATGAAGAGGGGCTAATATATGGGGGAGGAAATTTTGAGCAGAAATTTAAGAAGAAAGATGGTATATGGTACATCTATACGAAAAAAGGATGGGTGAAATCCTCTATAATCATTACGGAGAAATTATGTTTAAATAATAGTTCCTGCCAACTCTATATTGTAGATAAATTTATTGATTTTCTTCAAACAGTTTTCGGGATAGAATCTTTAGCATACAATTTAACTTACATTGCCAGTATACTAGAACCAATGAGTTCGGAGCCAGCCATTGAAATCATCCAAAGATATTTTTCAAAACAATTTGTTCAAGAACATGTACGAATTTATCAAAATAAACCCATATATTTAGTGGTAGAGGATGAAAATGATCCCGAAGCCCTATACTTGATTTATGGACACCGATATAATAAAAATTGAGACGACTTTCAAGATACATAAATCATATACTAGCGATTGATATCAAATATACTTTGCCCAGATTCAAAATTAATCACGAATTCTAAGGTTGTTGTTGGATTGATGATGATAGATATAGATGCAGAAGCTGAATTCCTACGGGTTTCCGGTGAAAATCTAATATCAAAGGGAATACCAGCTTTAATAAGTAATGTAATCAATAGGTTAAATTGGGCAATTTGAAAAAGATCGTTGTTTAACATTTTTTTGAATATATCGGTAGATAACAACTGAACTAATTCTGGGTTAATAAATGGGTCCATTTACATTCTCCTTTAAATATGAGATACTCCGATTGGTATTATTCTATGTTACTTATGATCAGTTGTGCGTACAATTTCGCAGAGATGCAGTATGAAATCTTTATAAAATCTAGGAATTGAATTATATTTTTATAAATCTTAGACATACTAAACAAATATAGCGTTGAATTTTTAAATCTAATGAAGAAGGTGAAGACATTGAAGAAGGCACTATGTATTTTGATAATCCTAGCCAGTATTCCATTCATATTTGCAGGATGTACTTCAGGGAGAGAACCGGAAAATTCTATTATGGATGATAATACAAATTTAACTGGATCTCTTCTGAACAAAAACGAGAAAAATAGGGACGAACTTACGCTGGTGGAACTAAAAAACATATTAGAATCCAGTAATATGATAGAAGTCAAAGATATCAATGGCCAAATTATAGGAAAGGTTATGGAAGGAAAGAAAATCAATCAAATTGTAGAAAATATTTATGAATTTAAGGCAGATACAGATCACCAATACTCTTCGGAGGAAAATGTACTTGCCACCATCAATTTCTACCCATCAAATCATGAGGCGATCTATGGGTTGATTAAAGAAAAGTTCATTTACATAGAAGGATATTACTTTACCTCTAAAAATAGCGATATTAAAAAAATCATCGATTATTTTAATATAAACACAGAAGGAGAACCTGTAGTAGGAGACTAACAGGTTCTCTATTTGATTGTATCTAAAAAAGCCTTTAATATTTTTGCAGTAATTCCCCATATGACATAGTCATTATATTGATAAAAGTAAACAGGATACGTTCCAGCTTTCCAATCATAAGCCTTGCCATTTTGAACGAGGTGAAAAGGAAAGTCATCTGTAGCTTCGGTATGAATCATCATGGAGCTGACCTTTGGTTCCTGACGTAATAATTCTTCTATGGGCACCGTAAATATAGAAGAAACTTCGTGTTGATTAAAGTCCAACGCCCTAATGTCTACATCTTTTAAGATGCCACAAAATGAATATATGGCCATATTAAAAGGTGTAACCAAATAATCCAGCGCACTCATCACTTCAATATTATTTTCAAGAATATTTAATTCCTCCGATGTTTCACGTATTGCACACTCCATAGGAGTTTCATAGGGTTCGATTTTTCCACCAGGAAAACATATTTCACCGGGTTGCTTGCTCAGGGAAAGAGAACGAACTTGGAAAAGAATATGGCAGCTTTTATCGATTTCAACGATTGGAATAAGAACTGCCGACTCATGAACAATATCCAAAAGTACTGGCTTTTTATTATGTAATGCCTTTCTAATCAATTGAATGTCCATCATTAAAGACCTCCTCTCTTTATGTATTATACCATCAAAGGTTTTAAAAAGTCCAAATTGTATCCATAAATCCATTTTAATGCTTGGATTATATTTTAAGAATAGGTTACGTCCACCAGCATATCTATAGATTAAATAGAAGTTTTTTATTAGGAATGGAAAATCGAAAGGGGTACTCATTGATAATTTTAATAAAATTTATCCGTATAAATATTCAAAGATTTACTCCGAGATATTATTAGTGTAATAATCTGAGTACTTTCTTTATTCTGATCATGAATTTCTGGAAAGAATACGAAAATAGATTCATATTCATTTGTTTTAAAGTTCAAGACCTGAATGAACACAATTATTAAATTACATCGAGGTTTGTACATCCTTTCAAGAAGTCCTTACTTTAAAGGTTGGTGGCTCATACTTTAATTTAGACATTCATTATACCAGAGATTTTAATTTAGAGAAACGAAATAATTACAAAAAAGAAATAAAATGCTTGAAAATATTAAACAAATGTAATAAAATATACAGAAATCCCAGGAGGGATTTTGGTGAAAATTGAAAAACATCAATAGATATAGATGTAAAATAGATAAATATACGATATGTTGTATATTTATCTCTAAAAACTAAAAGTTATTTTTATAATAAAGCAGGATAAAGTTAAATTGTATAGAATACTTATAAAAATTAAAAAATTCTTAACTTTAAAACTTATTTAATATTTTGAAAGGGGGAATGCAAAAAAAGGATGGATTAAAAAAGTTTTGGACACAAAATATCATTAAGGGGGAAACAAGATGAAAAAAAGTATTGTATTATTATTGATTTTCACAATGGTAGTATCTACTTTCCTTATAGGGTGTGCACCTAAGGAACCAGCAGTAGTTGAACCAGGTACAGAGACGCCAGTAGCAAAACTTCCAGGAGCAGAGAGAGGTAATGTTTTAACAGTAGGTGGAACAAGTCCACAGGGTATATTTAACCCACTTACTTCTAGTACAGCGTATGATAGATATATCTATGACTTAATATTTACTTATCTACTAGAAGTTGAACCAAGCGGTGCTTTAACAACAGACGGTTCTTTGACTAAAGAATATACAGTGTCTGAAGACGGATTGGTATATACCTTTAAATTGAGAGAAGGTATTAAATGGCATGATGGAACTGATGTAACAGCAGATGACGTAGTGTTCAGTTACAATGCAATCTTTGCACCAGATTATAAGGGCAGACTATATATTGCAGGAATGCAAAGTATCGTTGGTGCTGACGATGTAAAAAAAGGAAATGCGAAAACTGCTGAAGGTGTTAAAGCTTTAGATAAGTATACCGTTGAGGTTACTGTAAATGAAGCTAGAGCAACTACCTTAAGACAAATAGCAGGTTTTTGTCCAATACCAAAACATTACTATGAAAAAGCAAGTGCAGATGAAATGGCTGCTTTAGATCGTGATCCATTAGGAAACGGCGCTTTTAAATTAAAGAAATACGAAGTTGAACAATACGTAGAATTAGAGCCAAACAAAGATTACTGGCAAGGAGCGCCAAAGCTTGATGGTATCATTTGGAAGGTCGTAGCTAGACAGAACGAGTTATCTGAGTTTGAAATCGGTTCTATCGATGCAGTGAACTTTGAAAACTCTAAGGAAAACTACGAAGTAATCGAAGGATATGAGCATTCTAATCTTTTGAATAACTGGAACAATGGTTATGCATATGCTGCATTTAACTTCAGCAACCCAATTTTCCAAGATAAGAACGTTAGACAGGCACTTGTTTACGGTTTAGACAGACATGGCTTCGTTAAATCCTTCTTTGGAGATTTGGGTGGAGAAGTTGCACATGCTCCAATTTCACCAGTATCCTGGGCATATCCAGATGCTAGCAAATTAAATCCATACGACTATAATCCACAGAAAGCAGGAGAATTACTCGATGCAGCTGGCTGGACTATGGGATCTGATGGATTTAGATATAAAGATGGAAAGAAATTAGCATTCAAATGGACATCTTACAGTGATTCAGAGTGGGCTGTAAAGATCACTGCACTAGCTGCAGACAATTGGAAACAAATCGGTGTTGATTGTACAATCGAGTTAATGGACTTTAACTCTTTATCAGAGTTAACGAATGATCCAGGAAATAAGGACAAATGGGATATGTTCAATATGGCTTGGAGCTTAACTGCAGACCCAGATATGTACTCTACATTCAGTAAAACTACATTTGCACCAGGGAATAACAAGGGCTTCTTTGAAAATGAAAAAATTGAAGAGTTAATGATTAGAGGTCAGGCGGAATTCGATCAAGCGAAGCGTAAAGATATTTATCAAGAGCTTGCAAAAGAATTTAACGAAGAACTACCATATATATTCGTTTATGTAAGAATGAATCCATGGCTAGTAAACAAGAGAGTTAAAAACTTTAACCCAACAGAATTTACTCAGTGGACACAAAATTCTCATTTAATAGAAATCGCTCAATAACTAAAAAACCTTAATTAACTTTATAAGCATATAGCCTAGGTTCCTAGGCTATATGTACTTATAAATCTCAGACGAGGAGGAATATATATGGGTAAATACATTGTAAGAAGACTTCTACAGCAAATCCCGATTTTAATTGGCGTTAGTATCCTGCTTTTTTCCATATTCCAATTAGCGCCAGGGTCACCCTTAGCATCCTTTTATGCAGATCCTAATATGACTGTAGAGCAAATGCAAAAACTAGAAGAAGCATATGGACTTAATAAGTCAGGGCCGGAACAATATTTGGACTATATTACAAATATGGTACAAGGAAACTTTGGTAGTTCCATACAATTGAAGCAACCGGTTTCAAAACTCATTGGCGAAAGAATGTGGGCAACATTCTATATCGCATTTGTATCTATGATTTTAAGTTTAATTATCGCCATACCAATTGGGGTAATCTCAGCAACAAAACAGTATTCCATATTTGATACGGCTGGAACTGTTTTTGCACTGATGGGAATATCCATTCCAGCTTTTTTCTTTGCATTACTTTTAATTAAAAAGTTTTCAATCGATATCCGCTGGTTCCCAATATCAGGTTTGGTAACCCCTGGTAGACCATTATCTTTTAGAACAAATTTTCCAGATATATTCAAACACAGTATATTACCGTTAGTAGTTCTTGGTTTAACTGGTGCAGGTAGCTTCATGAGATACACTCGATCCAGTATGCTGGAAGTAATCCGACAAGACTATATACGTACAGCGAGAGCAAAAGGTTTAAAAGAAAAGGTCGTTATTTATAAGCATGCTTTAAGAAATGCACTAATACCCGTAATTACTTTATTGGGGGCTTCTCTTCCTACGCTATTTTCAGGGGCGTTAATGACGGAGATGGTATTCGTACTTCCCGGAATAGGAAAATTACAGCATCAGGCAGTTTTACAAAGGGACTACCCGCTAATGATGGGAATCAACATGTTTTTAGCTATTTTTACCTTATTCGGTAACTTAATAGCAGACATATCCTATGCATTTGTAGACCCTAGAATAAGATTGGACTAAAAAGGGGGGGAAGAGTAATATGATAAGCGAAAAAAAAGAAACGACTAAAAAAGAAAATAAGAACTTGGCCACAGAAGCTACCGTGGTAGGTCCATGGAAAATCATGTGGAAACGTTTAAAAAGAAACAAACTGGCGATGCTTGGTCTAATAATGATCTCCATCATGGCCTTTGCGGCCATATTTGCGCCATTTTTAACCTCTTATGGACGTGATGCTACTGACCTCTTAAATTCAAATGCCAAGCCTAGTAGTGCGCATTTATTAGGAACAGATGCATTAGGAAGAGATATTCTAACACGATTATTATATGGTGGTAGGATCTCCCTTACTGTTGGTTTTGTTTCTACAGGGCTTAGAATTGTTATCGGAGTTTTACTGGGTGGTATTGCTGGTTACTATGGTAAAACTATAGATAACGTAATTATGAGGATCGCAGACGTTTTTGCATGTTTGCCATTTTTACCGATTGCAATCACTATTGTAGCAATGTTGAAGCCAAGTATTTATAATATGATGCTGGTACTGGCAATTTTAGGCTGGCCAGGTATCGCGCGAATTGTTCGAGCAGAGATTCTATCTTTAAGAGAACGAGAGTTTATGGAAGCGGCAACCGCTTTAGGTATCAGTGATATGAAAAAGATCATATCCCATTTGCTTCCAAATACAATGGCATCTGTCATCGTTTCGGCTACCATCGGAATCGCTGGTGCTATATTAACAGAATCATCTCTAAGCTTTTTAGGTTTAGGTGTAGCTCCCCCAATACCATCCTGGGGTAATATGTTAACAGATGCTCAAAGTCAATATGTGCTTAAATATCGTTGGTGGCAATGGATACCTCCTGGACTTTCAATATTTATAGCCGTTATGAGCTTAAACTTACTAGGGGACGGATTAAGAGATGCATTAGACCCAAGACTAAAACAATAGCTGAGGAGGTGTAAGTATGAAAAATTTATTAGAAGTAAAAAACTTAAAAACACATTTTTATACCGAAGATGGTATCGTTCCAGCAGTAAATGGCGTTGATTTTAATTTAAAGCCGGGAGAAACTTTAGGAATTGTAGGAGAGTCCGGGTGTGGAAAAAGCATTACTTCGATGTCTATTATGAGACTGATACCAACTCCTCCTGGAAAAATTGTTGGTGGGGAGATTCTTTTTGAAGATAGAGATATCGTAAAAATGTCTGAGGCAGAGATACGAAAGATCCGAGGAAATGATATTGCAATGATTTTTCAAGAACCAATGACATCCTTAAACCCTGTATTTACAATTGGCAGCCAAATTATGGAGGCTATAATGCTGCACCAAAAAATGGACAAGAAAGCGGCAAGAGGAAAATGTATTGAAATGCTAAGGCTAGTTGGTATACCCAGAGCAGATGAAGTGGTAGACGATTATCCGCATCAATTTAGTGGTGGTATGAGACAGAGAGCTATGATCGCTATGGCGCTTTCTTGTAATCCGAAGCTTTTGATTGCAGATGAGCCGACTACAGCACTAGATGTTACCATTCAGGCTCAGATTATAGAGCTTATGAAGGAGTTAAAGGAAAAATTAAATACTGCGATTATGTTGATTACGCACGACTTAGGTGTTGTTGCTGAAATGGCAGATCACGTTATCGTTATGTATGCAGGAAGAATTGTAGAGGATGCAAACGTTATCGATTTGTTTAAAGATCCCAAGCATCCCTATACGATTGGTTTAATGAAATCGAAACCAAGTTTAGAAGGCAGTGCTAAAAGGCTGGATGTAATACCAGGAAGCGTACCGAATCCTTTAGCGATGCCAGAAGGTTGCTCATTCCACCCAAGATGTAGCCACGCTATGGAAGTTTGTAAAAAGCAAGTTCCAGAATTGACATCCATAGGCGGCGGACGTAAGGTTCGTTGTTGGCTATATAATAATGAAAGAGAGGTGGAATAGATGGCAGAATTGATAAAGGAGACAGAAAATTTAGTTGTCGTCAAAAACCTAAAAAAATATTTTCCAATCAAAGGTGGATTTTTAAAGCGTACAATCGGTCATGTACGTGCTGTAGAAGACATATCCTTCACAATTAAAAGAGGAGAGACCCTAGGGATTGTAGGGGAATCTGGCTGTGGGAAATCTACAACAGGACGAACGATACTCAATCTCCTAGAAAAAACAGATGGTGAAGTTTATTATAGAGGAAAAGAAATTTTTGGTCTTTCAAAGGAAGAGTTGATTCAGCTACGAACTAAAATGCAAATCGTATTTCAGGATCCATATAGCTCGCTGAACCCACGCTTGACAGTAGCTCAAATTGTTGGCGAGGCTTTAGTACACCACGGTATGGCTAAAAAAGGAAAAGAAGTCAATGATAGAGTGAGCGATATTATAGAAAAATGTGGTCTTGCACCCTACCATATCAGAAGATATCCGCATGAGTTCAGTGGTGGTCAAAGACAACGGATCGGTATAGCGAGAGCTTTAGCTCTGAATCCTGAATTTATCGTATGTGATGAGCCGGTTTCTGCGCTGGACGTTTCTATTCAATCGCAGGTTATCAACTTATTGATGGATCTTCAAGATGAAATGGGATTAACGTACCTATTTATATCCCACGACTTAAGTGTTGTAAAACATATCAGCGATAGAATTGGGGTAATGTATTTAGGAAGTATGGTTGAGCTAACCACGAAGGATGAGCTTTATAAATCACCATTACACCCGTATACACAGGCCTTATTATCTGCTATTCCTGTTCCAGATCCTACGATTAAAAGAAACCGAATCATATTGAAGGGAGATATTCCTAGCCCTGCAAATCCGCCAACAGGATGCAGATTTCATACGAGATGCCCTCATACAACAGAACGGTGCAAAGTCGAAATTCCTGAATTTAGAGAAGTGGCACCAGAACATTTTGTTGCTTGTCATTTAATATAATATATTGTAGTCTATAACTAAAGAACGGAGGGAAAAGAGCATGTTTAGAAAAAAAAGACAGAATGAAGGCCCCAAGTATTCAGAAAATGGCTTAGAGGATGACTTGGTATTTGATTGGACAGATATATTAGCGTTCATTATAGCAGCTTTTCAAGTGTTATTTCCTTACGTTGTAGGCGTTGTAGGCTCCTATCTCGTTGTTGTATTTTTATTAAGCCTCTGGATTAAATAATGTTGTATACGAAAATAAAATTTGTTCTCTCAGGTTCACAAACTTTATGTCCCACATAATTCTAGAAAGAGCTTAGAGTTCAAGTGCTCAAAATAAGATAAGGAGGGAATATTCTCTCCTTATCTTATTGCATAAAACAAGGGTTGATTATATAGTAGAATAGAGGAAAGAATAAATTGTAGGAGATGATATCAGATGGTAGGAAAAACAATGGAAGAGATCAAAATAGGTGACACGGCAAGTTTCGAGAAAACAATCACGGAAACCGATGTGTACTTGTACGCAGGAATTACTGGCGATTTAAATCCTGCTCATATCAATCAGGTTGAGGCAGAAAAGACGATGTTTAAAGGTAGAATTGCTCATGGAATGCTGACAGCTGGACTCATATCTGCAGTTTTAGGAATGCACCTCCCAGGACCTGGAACTATTTATTTGGCACAAGAATTAAAGTTTTTAGCACCAGTTAGAATCGGTGATACCGTAAAGGCTCAGGTGGAAGTGATCGAGATTATTGAAGAGAAGAAAAGAGTAAAGCTAAAAACCACATGTACAAACCAAGAGGGCACCTTAGTGTTAGATGGTGTTGCCACCGTAATGCCACCAAAAGGAAAATAGTAGAAAGTAGAAGTACATTATTTTGATTATAAGAGATTAAATGGACCTAAGATTCAAATGAAATATTGGAATAAAAACCAAAATAATACCTTTAAGTAAAAAAAAGGTATTATTTTTTTATGGAATATTTGAACAATTCTGTTCAAATTCATATTTTGTTAAGAAAAATTAAAAAGTACGGTATATTTTTTGAAGATTTATAAAAGAAGAAAAAATGAAGTTAAGACATGAAATATTGAAAAATCGGTAGGTATAAAACCGATATAATTTTGGTTAAAAAAATGACGAAGTTCAGCAATTCCAAATGTTAAGATATCTTAAGAAACTCGTATTCTTCTTGCAATGCTTACGAATACAGGTATATAATAGCTTTAATTTAGAAAATGCAAATGCTTATCGATTTTAAATTCTGCATGAAAAATTGCAAATATACAAAAAAGATAGGACTCGCATTTTTTATTATTAAATAAGCATTGTATATAATGAGGGAGGAAAAAAAGAATGTTTAAAAACAAGAAAATACTATCGTTAGTTAGTATGATGATTGTACTGATGTTAGCAGCTGTAGGCTGTGGCAAAGGCAGTGAAAACGCTAATGGCGGTAACGGCACAGTAAAAGATACATTAATTGTAGCGCAAGGTGCAGACGCTAAAACATTAGACCCACATGCATCGAACGATAACCCATCTTCAAGAGTAATCAAGCAAATTAATGAAACATTAGTAGTGCAAGATGAAAATATGGAGTTACAACCAGGACTTGCGGAATCTTGGGAAAAAATTGATGATTTAACATTTGAATTTAAATTAAAGCAAGGTGTTAAGTTCCACAACGGTGAAGAACTGAAAGCAAGTGATGTTAAATTCACATTATTAAGAGCTTTAGAGTCTCCGAATGTAGGACACATTGTTGGAGCAATCAATAAAAATGCAATTGAAATCGTAGACGATTACACAATTAGAATTGCAACAACAGAACCATTTGCTCCATTACTTGCTCATTTAGCACATACAGGCGCAAGTATTTTAAATGAAAAAGCTGTAACAGAAGCTGGCGATGATTATGGTCAAAAGCCAGTGGGTACAGGTGTATTTAAATTTGAGAACTGGATCAATGGTGACGAAATCAATTTAGTTCGATTCGAAGAATACCATGGTGAAAAAGCTAAAGTAGAAAAAATCAAATTTAGAAATATTGCAGAGGCAACAAATAGAACAATCAACCTTGAAACTGGTGAAGTAGACATTGTATATGATGTTTTACCAACGGATATGAAGAGAGTAGAAGAAAATGATAAATTAACATTAATGAGACAATCAAATTTATCAACAAACTATATTGGATTTAACGTTCAAAAGAAACCATTTGATGATGTAAGAGTACGTCAAGCAATCAACCATGCAATTGATATGGAATCTATTATTGAAGCAGTAATGCAAGGTGTAGGTAGTGTTGCTTACGGACCTTTAGGACCAAATGTTTGGGGTTCCAACCAAAACTTAAAACCATATGAGTACGATGTACAAAAAGCAAAAGAATTAATGAAAGAAGCAGGTCTTGAAAATGGATTTACAACATCTATTTGGACAAATGACAGTAAAACAAGAATGGATATCGCAGAAATCGTACAAAACCAATTAAAAGAAATTAATATTACAACTGAAGTAAAAGTAGTTGAGTGGGGAGCTTACCTAGATGGAACAGCTGCTGGAGAGCATGATATGTTCATCTTAGGTTGGGGTACTGTAACAGGAGATCCAGATTACGGTCTATATGCATTATTCCATTCTTCACAATTTGGAGACGCTGGTAATAGAACATTCTATGCGAACCCAAAAGTAGACGAATTATTAGAAAAGGCTAGAGTAAGTGTAGACCAAGCAGAAAGAGAAGCATTATATTTAGAAGCGCAAGAAATCATCAGAGATGATGCTCCGTGGATTTTCTTAAACAATAGTGAAAACGTAGATGGTGTAAGAAGTAATGTAAAAGGATTCGTACAACATCCAGCTGGACACCATAGATTAAATTCAGTATATTTTGAGTAATACAAACTAAATAACTACAAGGGATAGGGTCATAACAATAAATGACCCTATCAACCTATAGTTAGTAGAAAGTAAAAATGGAATAGTTTGAAAATTCAGGAAGGAGGATTCATAGTGCATAAATATATTATTAAGAGAATTGCGATGCTAATTCCCGTTATGTTGGGTGTATCCTTTATTGTATTTACATTGATGTATATGACACCAGGAGATCCAGCAAAGATTATGCTAGGTGAATCAGCACCGAAGGAAGAAGTTGAAAAATTAAGAGAGGAATTAGGGTTAAATGATCCATTCCTTGTTCAATATGGAAATTATGTAAAAAAGGCAGTATTTGATCAAGATATCGGTCGTTCCTATGCAACAAAGCGACCTGTAGCAAATGAAATTATGTCTAGATTCCCAGCTACTTTAAAGCTAGCATCCATCGGGGTTTTAGTAGCGGTATCAATCGGTATTCCAGTAGGAATCATATCTGCAACAAAACAATATACAATATTTGACCAGGTAAGTATGGTACTGGCTTTAGTAGGGGTTTCAATGCCAAACTTCTGGCAAGGACTGATGCTCATTCTACTATTCTCAGTAAAACTAGGATGGCTACCAGCCTCTGGCTTTACCAGTCTAAAACACATGGTATTACCAGCCCTTACTTTAGGAACAGGATCTGCAGCCACAATTACACGTATGACTCGATCCAGTATGCTTGAAGTCATTCGTGCCGATTATATTAGAACTGCCAGAGCAAAGGGACAAGCAGAGTCCGTTGTAATCAATACCCATGCATTAAAGAATGCACTTATTCCAATTATTACAGTTGTAGGTCTTCAATTTGGAGGACTTTTAGGCGGGGCTGTATTAACCGAATCTATCTACTCAATTCCAGGGGTAGGACGTTTAATGGTAGATTCAATTAAATCAAGAGACTTCCCGATTGTACAAGGTGGCGTATTATTCATTGCGATTACTTTTAGTGCAATAAACCTTCTTGTAGATATTCTATATGCCTTTGTAGACCCTAGAATCAAATCACAGTACAAATAAATAGAGAATATAACATTTCAATCGGAAAAGGAGGCAAATTTATGTCATTAGAAAAAACATCTACTAAAACCATAGATGTTACAAATAACAATGCTGCAAAGAAAAAGAAAAAAACAGGACCTTGGCGAGACGTGTTCAATCGATTAAAGAAAAACAAAATGGCAATGTTCGGCCTAGTTATTATTATTCTTTTAGTGTTCCTTGCACTTTCTGCGGACTTTATAGCGCCATACGGATACGATGATCAAAATCTAAAGGATCGATTAATCTCACCAAACTCACAGTATTTATTAGGAACAGACAACTTTGGTAGAGATATTTTAAGCCGTATTATTTATGGATCAAGAATCTCCCTACAGGTAGGATTTATCGCCGTAGGTATTTCAGCCATCATAGGCGGAGCCTTGGGCTCTATTGCAGGATACTATGGTGGTAGACTAGATAACTTCATCATGAGAGCTATGGATATTCTCCTTGCAATTCCAAGTATATTACTTGCCATATCCATTGTAGCAGCTCTAGGACCAGGATTACAAAACGTAATGATCGCTGTAGGGATTGGATCCATTCCGTCCTATGCCCGTATCGTTAGAGCATCGGTATTATCCATAAGAGATCAAGAATTCGTTGAAGCAGCCAGAGCTGTAGGAGCAAACGACTTTAGGATCATTACAAAACATATTCTGCCAAATGCAATGGCACCAATTATCGTACAAGCAACATTAGGTGTTGCAGGAGCAATATTATCAGCAGCAGGACTAAGCTTTATTGGACTTGGAATTCAACCACCAACACCAGAGTGGGGAGCAATGTTATCCAGTGGGCGTGAGTATCTGAGAGATAACTGGTATGTAGCAACTTTCCCAGGACTCGCAATCATGATTACAATATTTGCTCTCAATCTACTAGGAGACGGTTTAAGAGATGCACTTGACCCTAGATTAAAGAACTAATCTAAAAAGGATAGGAGTGTAAAAATATATGAGCAAAGAGAATTTATTAGAGATAAGAAATCTAGCCATCCATTATATGGCAGAAGATGGAACAGTGAGAGCCGTAGAAGATATGAACCTAGAAGTAGGAACAGGAGAAACCCTAGGCCTTGTAGGAGAAACAGGTGCAGGAAAGACAACGACAGCCTTAGGGATCATGCAGCTAGTTCCAAACCCTCCGGGTAAAATCGTAGATGGAGAAATCTTCTTCGAAGGAGAAGACCTCCTAAAGAAAAATCAACAAGAGCTTAGAAAGATCAGAGGAAACAAAATATCCATGATTTTCCAAGACCCAATGACATCATTAAACCCGGTTATGACCGTAGGCGATCAAATTGGAGAAGTAATCAAGCTGCATCAAAAAGTAAATGCAAAAGAAGCCTTAATAAAGGCACAAGAAATGCTTGAAAAAGTAGGGATACCAGGAGCAAGAGCAAAAGACTACCCACACCAATTCAGTGGAGGAATGAGACAGAGGGTAGTAATCGCTATCGCCTTAGCCTGTAACCCAGCACTTCTAATAGCCGATGAGCCAACGACAGCGTTAGACGTAACAATTCAAGCTCAAGTACTAGAATTGATGAAAAACTTAAAGAAAGAATTCAAAACATCCATGATTATGATTACCCATGATCTAGGAATCGTTGCAGATATATGCGATAAAGTAGCCATCATGTATGCAGGAAAGGTAGTAGAATATACCGATAAGAGAAGCTTATTTACAGCGCCAAAGCATCCGTATACAGTGGGACTATTCAACTCCATACCAAATATAGAAGAAGATGAAGATCGACTAAAGCCAATCAAAGGACTAATGCCAGACCCTACAAACCTGCCATCAGGATGTCCATTCCATCCAAGATGTCCAAAGGCGACCGAAGAATGCAGCAAGAGAGTACCAAAGGCAACAGAAGTAGAACCGGGACATTACGTAAACTGTCTATTATATGAAAAATAGGATAAAAAAACAGGAGGTGAAAAAATGGCAGAAAAATTAATAGAAGCTAGAAATCTGAAGAAATACTTCAATACAAAAAAAGGATTACTTCATGCAGTAGATGATGTAAACTTTTATATCAATAAAGGAGAAACCCTAGGATTGGTTGGAGAATCCGGGTGCGGTAAATCAACTACAGGTAGAGTTGTATTAAGACTGCTAGAAGCAACGGATGGAGAAATTATATTCGAAGGCAAAGATATTTTGCAGTTCAATAAAGAACAAATGAGACAGATGAGACAAGAGATGCAGATTGTATTCCAAGACCCATTTGCATCACTCAACCCAAGAATGAGCCTTTCCGATATTATAGCAGAGCCATTGGTTGTAAACAAAGTATTTAAAGACAAAGCCGATATGCATAAGAGAGTAAGAGAGCTTATGGAAACCGTAGGTTTAGCAGAAAGATTAGCCAATGTATTCCCACACGAGTTAGATGGTGGAAGAAGACAAAGGATCGGTATTGCAAGAGCCTTGGCCCTAAAACCAAAATTTATCGTACAAGACGAGCCTGTATCTGCCTTAGACGTATCCATTCAAGCACAGATATTAAACCTGATGGATGACTTGCAAAAAGAAATGGGGCTGACCTATTTATTCATATCCCATGACCTGAGCGTTGTAAAGCACGTAAGTGATAGAATTGCGGTAATGTATTTAGGAAAAATAGTGGAACTGACAGATTACAAAACCATATTCAAGACACCGCAGCATCCATATACACAAGCGTTACTTTCGGCGATTCCAGTACCGCAAATCGATGTACAAAGAGACCGAATCCTTCTAGAAGGAGACGTGCCAAGCCCAGTGAATCCAGCACCAGGCTGCCGTTTCTATGGAAGATGTAAGTACAGACAAGAAATTTGTAAACAAGAAATGCCAGAGCTAAAAAATATCGGTAATGAAACCTATGTAGCATGTCATTTTACTGGTAATTTAAAGCCTGCGAAAAAGTAGTCCTATAACGAATAGGAAAAGTTCTACTTATAAAGTATTTTCGAAGGAGAATTTTACCGTAAATGAGTTTCAAAAAAGGCTTCCTTGTAACGCTTCTATAGAAGCCTTTTTTACAGCAAAATGTAATGAATAAAAAATTCACCTTAGATTAAAGAATCTCTATTAGGGTATGATACTAATAGGCGTTGGATTTAATCTAATATAGGATAGATGTATTCTTGAAAAAGAAAAATTCATCCGTCCTATATCATAGGTGGATTTTTATTTTCCCCATTTTAAATTTTAATTGAGGTTTAGAATGGAGCACATCATCAATGTTATGAGGTTGTACGGAGTACGTATACTTTATAGAATAGAGGGAAGGTTGGGAGGCTTAATATGAAAATATATACTAAAACAGGCGATCGTGGCGAAACGAGCTTATACGATGGAAAAAGAGTCAAAAAAGATGATATACGGGTGGAAAGCTATGGCACCATTGACGAATTAAACTCTGCGCTGGGCTTGGCGAGAAACTTTATAGAAGATCAAGAAATTGTGGAGATAATTTATGGCATACAGAGAGAGTTATTTAATGTTGCAGGTGAATTAGCCACAGAAAACACAGATAATTTTAAAGGGAAGGTTGATGAAACCCAGATTCAAGCTTTAGAAAAAATCATCGATGATTATTTAGAAAAAATGCCAAAAATGGATAAATTCATCATTCCAGGCTCAAATAAAGCTTCTGCTAGTTTACATGTTGCTAGAACTGTATGTAGAAGAGCGGAACGACGGATATTAACTTTTAGTAGAGAAGAAGATGTTAGCCCTTTATTGATTAAATATGTAAATAGATTATCAGATACCATCTATGCATTGGCAAGGTATTTGGAAAGCGATTTAAGATATGTAGATTTTAAAAAATAAATGACAATCTAAATGCGAATATTCATATAAAATTTATAAAAAACATTCAGAAAAATAGAATACTGTGTTATAATTGAGGAAATTGCATGACCTATAATTTCCTCAATTTTTTTGTGGAATAAAAACAATAAAGTATTTTTAAGTAAATTTTACTTTGAAAAATAGAAAGGGTGGTTATATGTATAATGATGTAGAAGAAGTGTTATTTTCTAAGGAAGACATCGCAAAGAAAGTGAAAGAATTAGGGGAGATAATCTCTAAGGATTATAAAGAAAATGATGATTTGGTAATCATAGGCGTACTAAAGGGAGCCAATGTATTTATGGCAGATTTAATGCGTGAGATTACAATCCCTGTATATATTGATTTTATGGCTGTATCCAGCTATGGATACTCTACAGAGAGCTCTGGTATTGTAAGAATATTAAAGGATTTAGATTTAGAGATCGAAGGAAAACATGTACTTATTATTGAAGACATCATAGACACAGGATTAACGCTGAAATATTTAACAGATAATTTAAAATCAAGAAATACGAAAAGTGTGAAGATCTGTACATTGCTAGATAAACCTGTCAGAAGAAAATGTGACTTAAAAGTAGATTATATGGGATTTGAAATTCCTGACAAGTTTATTGTTGGCTATGGAATTGATTATGGGGAGCGTTATAGAAACCTACCTTACGTAGCTTCTTTAAAGCCAGAGGTATACAACAAATAAATTGGTAAAAAGATGCGATTAAATCTTATAACCTGAATAGAAAGTCAAAGATATATTCATAATATAAGAAAAGCTCCTAAAAACGCTGAAGCTTTTCTTGAACTTTACTATGGGTATCCATCAAATTTATTCAAGGAGGATTTAATATGCAAAACACAAATTTTGAAGATATAAAATCTAGATTTATTAATGCGGACCTAGATGAGAAAATTGAGATTTATACCACGACTTCGGGGCTTACAGTTGACCAGTTTAAAGAACTTTTAAAGCATTTTCCACTACAACATCTAGATAAATTAGAAAAAGCCATGGCTTAAAAATTATAAAGGCCCTCTATGAATTTCTATAGGGGGCCTTTATTTTGAGTATTTGAAATTGTACCCACAATAAAGAATCAGCTTTATTTCGGAATAAATTGACTATTAATGGAAAAAATACAAATAGTATTGCCATCGTTATTCAATTTCAAATATATAGGAGGAAAAAAATGAAAAAAATAGATTCTTTTTTTAAGTTCATAAGCAGCCAATTGAAAGGAAGTAACCGTAGTAGAGGGAATAGCTTAAGATTTAGAAATTATTATCTTAGTGTGAAAGATGACAAAAGGAATAATGTAGCAAAGATAGTTGATTATTCTATGTGGAGAATATGCCTGTTCTTTCTTATGTTCATATATATATATTCCAAAATAAATAAACTGTCCATATCTATTTTGATTTCAACATTTAGCTTTATTCTTGTACACAAAATAGCCATAAAAGGTCGGGAACATAAATTTCAACAAATGAAGGAACAGAAAAGACGCTATATCGGCAGTCAAAAAGTTTATAATGAAATTATGAACAAAACCACAGATGAAATGAAGGTGTATATCAAAAAAGTATTCGGTGTTATGGGCTTCACTGAATTGAATTTTAAAAAGGTAGATCAGCGTCATATATTATTAAACTCTGTATACAAAGAAGAGAAAATTATGTTATTATTTAATATATATAAAAATGATCTCGACGTAGAACTGAAAGAAGTGAAAGAGTTCATCGATGGTATGAGTGATAGCGGTATAAAAAAAGGAATACTGATTACAACTTCTGATTTTACAAAGGATAGTTACAACTATATTAAAAACTTTAACGAAAACTACTCTATATTATTATTAAATAAAGATAAATTTTTAAAAATTATTGAAAATAGAGGATTATTTCCAACTGGTGAAGAAATTGATGAGATGATAGAGAGCAAGATTAGCAAGAGGCATAAAAATTGGGATAAATATAAGAAAGCCGCTATGTCTAAAGGTAAAGTAAAAAGCTATATTGCTTTGAGTATCTATTTGATAATAGCTGCTTGGTATACAACTTTTACTGTATATTATATGGTGATTTCAGGTTTAATATTGGCTTTTGCGGTCATTACTTTTTTATTGAATAGAAGAGAAGAGGAAGAGGACACCATTGATTTTGAAAAGCTATTAAATGATATGTAGGCCGATTAAAAGGGGGGATATGCTATGACATATAGCGATGGTAAAATAAAAGCATTGGTTGATATTTCTACCATGGTGACTAGTACAGACAATTTTTTTAAAATAAAGGACGATATTATAAGGAGAATGTTGGAAGTAATTTTCCCTGCGAAAGCCTGCGTAAATTTATTTACCGATGACTATAAACATGCACACTTAGTTTGTTCTGCAAGCTTAGACTTTATTCCCGTTTACTTTAATGTAAACAAAAAAGAGGGCAAGAAGATTCCATTTGAAACGTACCCACCCTATATCCACGAAGCGATCAACGAAAAGAAAATGGTATGGGTCAAGGATATCTATAAGGATGAACGATCCAGGGATGAAATATTCTTGGCAAAGAATGAAGGATATCAATCTCGTATTGTTTTCCCCCTCATATCCAATAGTAACGTTATAGGATTTATGACTTGCTTTTTAATTGATGAAAGTGATAAATATAGTGATAGTGATGTGGACTTTATTGCTTCTGTAGCATCTTTGATCGGATTGTCCATTGAAATTACAAAACGCAAAAAGGAATCTGACTTTATCATTAAGAAATTAAGAGGTTCTTTAAACCTGATAAATAAAGCTGTAGATGAGCTTTATACAAATTTTAACTTAAGTACGTTTCTTCAATTATTAAGTAAACAGATTAAGAATATTACCTTTAGTGAATCCGCTATTATTGTGATGAAGGATGTTAATAAGAATATTTACTACGAAAGTATTCATGGAGAAAATGCAGATTTAAAAAGAATTGTAGAAGAGATTCATCTGCAGTTGAAAGAAGAAAAAAAGACATCGGTGAATGCAAAATATTTTACTAAGGATGATATCCTTAACATTAATGAACACTATGGTATTGATAGTATGCTCTATCATAACTTGGTGATTGAAGGAGAAGCCGTGGGTTATATTGCTGTGGCAAATGCAATCAAATATAACGATGAAGATTTAAAAATACTGAATATATTTGCATCTCAAATCATATTTGCAATTGAACGATATAAAACTTCTGAAAAGTTATTTGAACATAAAATGATGGAAAAAGAATTAGAGCTTGTGCAAGAAAAGCAGTTATTAATAATGCCAAATAATAATATTCTGTTGCCAAACAAAACAAAGATATCCTATTATTTCTATCCGACGGCTAATTTAGGTGGAGACTTTTGTGATATTTTCTTTATTAATGAACACGCCCTATGTATTTTTGTAGCCGATGTTATGGGGCATAGTATTTTAGCCAACTATTTTTCTGCCATGATTAAGGGTGCCCTAAAATCTTGTATCGACGAGGAAAAAAGTGCTGGAGAAATTCTGACGATCATCAATCATAATTTATATGAGGATTTTAATTCTCTAGATATCTATGCTACGGTAAGACTGGCCATTGTTGATATTAATTAATAATAATCGAACGAATATTGCAAATGGTGGTCATCATTTTCCAATCGGTATAAAAAAAGTTGGTGATGCCATTATAGCGGAAGAGATCGTACATAACAGAGGTCTACCATTGGGAATTTTCCATGATACAAAATATGAGGATGATTACTATGATGTGTGGGAATATGAATTGGTTTGTATATTTACAGATGGTATCATTGAAGCCTATGGCGCTGAGGGAGAAATGTTTGGCGTTGAAAGACTGAAGGAAATTTTAGTGGAGAACTATGACAAAGATAACGATGAAATCAATAGCAAGGTCAGAGAGGCGCTATTAAACCATACCAATCAATCGGAACCTACGGATGATATGATGCTGATTATATTGAACAATATCAGAAGTGCATAAAGAGAGGACAGCCCCTCTCTTTTCTATATGTAGAGACTGGATTTTCATATATGGGCTGAATTTTTATTGCTTGAGGGAGGAGAATACATGCTTAGATATTTGTCTGCAGGAGAGTCCCATGGGAAGGGATTGATTGCAATTATTGAAGGATTGCCTTCGAATATTCCAATGGATATAAATCGGATCAATGCAGATTTAGGGCGAAGGCAGCAAGGCTTTGGCCGAGGAAATCGAATGAAAATAGAGAAGGACCGTGTTGAAATTCTATCGGGGGTGCGAGATGGAAAAACCTTAGGTACACCTTTAACGTTAATGATCGAAAACCTTGATTATAAAAACTGGACCTCAATTATGAGTGTTGAAAAACTAGAGAAACAGAATATCATTGTAGAGCCTCGCCCAGGTCATGGCGATTTGGTTGGATCTCTAAAGTACAATCATAAGGATATCCGAAATGTCATTGAACGGACAAGTGCCAGAGATACAGCGATCCGAACAGCAATTGGTGCGGTTGTAAAGCAGTTTTTATCCATATTTGATATTGAGATCCTAAGTCATGTAATATCCATCGGAAGAGCGCACTATGTGCCTTTTGTAGAAGATCTATTTCAATATAAAAGCCAGATAGAAGCATCTCCCGTTCGATGTCTCAATCCGACCATAGAAGAAAGAATGATGGGGGAGATTCAAAGGGCGAAGGAAACGGGCGATTCTTTGGGCGGAGTATTTGAGGTAATCGTAAGAAATGTTCCCATTGGTATTGGAAGCTATGCCCACTTTGATAGAAAATTAGATGGCATCTTAGCCCAAGGTCTTATGAGCTTACAGGCCATTAAGGCTGTTGAGATTGGCAATGGAATTGAAGGAAGCAGCAAAATGGGGTCTCAGTTCCATGACGAAATAAAATATTCTGAAGCCAAGGGATATTATCACGATACAAATCGAGCCGGTGGAATAGAGGCAGGTGTTAGCAATGGAGAAGACATCCTCATCAGAGGATACATGAAACCAATTCCCACGCTGATGAAGCCGCTAAAAACGGTGGATATGGGCACGAAGGAAGTGAAGGAAGCCATCATAGAAAGAAGTGATAACTGTGCAGTTCCTTCGGCAGCTGTAGTCGCTGAGGGTATATGTGCCTTTGCCATCGCCAAGGAATTTTTAGAGAAATTTCGTGGCGATAGTATTGAAGAAGTTGAGTGGAATTACGAAAGATATATGAATTATTTAAGGAGCAGATAGTATGCTGGAAACAAAGATAAATCTAGGGAAAGTCACCTATCCTTTATATATGGGAAGAAATTTATTAGACAATTTGGATGTTTTAATAGAGGATCACATTGAAGGAAAAACTGTATTTTTACTTACAGAAGATAATGTTTTTAAATATTACGGCAATCCATTGCTCGAAAAACTTAAATCGAGTAGATTCAAATACCATATTATTGAATCTGGAGAAACGAGCAAATCCATAGATACCTATGGGGAAATTATCCATGAGCTTACGGAAAACAAACAGGATCGGGATACCATTATTCTTGCTTTGGGTGGTGGTGTTATTGGTGATTTGGGTGGATTTGTAGCCTCTACCTATATGAGGGGGGTTGATTTAATCCATATTCCTACCACACTTTTAGCTCAGATTGATAGCAGCATTGGAGGAAAAACTGGCATAAATTTTGGTGCAATTAAAAATTTACTAGGTACATTTTACCATCCTAGGGCTGTCTATATGGACCTATCTACCTTGGACACATTGCCCAAAAGAGAATATATTGCCGCATTTGGAGAAATAATAAAATACGGCTTAATCGGTGATTATGACTTGTTACTAGATTTAGATCAACATCATAGGGCATATTTGGATAGAACGAGAAGTGTGGATGATTTAATATTGAAATGTATTCGAATGAAAGAAAACATTGTATTAAAAGATGAAAGAGATTCTGGAATGAGACAGGTGTTAAATCTAGGCCATACCTTCGCTCATGGCTTAGAATCTTCTACAAATTTTCAAAAATTTCTTCATGGAGAAGCGGTAGCTCTAGGATTAATTTTTGCCAGTAACCTATCCCTGAAATTGAAATTTATCGCTGAAGAATATCATCAGTTTGTAAATCAATTGATATATAAATATTTTTCTGATCGATATATTTTGCAATTGGATACGGAAGGTATAGTGGAGGCCATGACTATGGATAAAAAAAATAAAGAACATCGTATTACTTTCATACTGCCTGTAGATAAAGAGAAGGTAGAGATATTTAAAAATATACCCATAGAAATAGTGGAAGAATCTTTGGAGGAAATAAAGTATGGATTTCGTTGTAAATAAGATAGAAGCCATCAGCGGTAGCGTTAAAGTTCCAGGAGACAAATCAATTTCACACAGGAGTATCATTCTTGGAAGCATCAGTAAAGGGACAACCTACGTCCGAGATATCCTATTATCGGAGGATGTCCAACGAACCATAGGCTTTTTTAAAAAGCTAGGGGTATCCATAGAGCAGAAAAATAAGGTCATAGCCCTTAAGGGAATGGCGATTGAAGATTTTAGACCATATACACAGGAATTGGACATGGGCAATTCTGGCACGTCGGCTCGATTGCTATTGGGACTAATCAGTGGTAGCCCTCACGCCTATGTACTGAATGGTGATCCTTTTCTAAAAAAAAGACCAATGAAAAGAGTCACAAAACCCTTAGAACAAATGGGCGCTCATATTGAATATTTAGAAAGAGAAGACCTGCTACCGATTAAAATTAAGGGTGGTAATCTCCGGGGAATTCATTACAAACTTCCTGTAGCCAGTGCACAGATTAAATCCGCTCTCATTTTAGCAGGGCTGCACTGTAGTGGAAAAACGGTAATAGAAGAGCCCGTTGCAACGCGAGATCATACAGAAATCATGATCCAACATTTCGGCGGTACAGTAGAAAAAAATAATCATTTCATTCAAATAAAAGGTAATCAGAGATTATTAGCCAATGAAGTCCTGGTTCCAGGAGATATTTCATCTGCAGCCTTTTTATTGGTATTATCAGCCATTGTACCTAAGGCAGAGTTGATGATTGAAGATGTCGGGTTAAATCCTACCAGAAGTGGTATCCTTCATGTACTAGAATCCATGGGTGCTCGTATGGAGATCCTAGAAGAACGTGTCGTCAATGGAGAACGGGTTGGAAACATCTTAATTCGCCACAGTTGCTTAAAGGCAGTAACTATAGAAGGCGATATTATTCCGACTTTAATCGACGAGATACCAATTTTAGCAGTGGCTGCGACCCAAGCAGAAGGTATTACTGTAATCAGAGATGCTCAGGAGCTGAAAGTAAAAGAGTCCAATCGAATCGATACGGTAGTATCACAACTGAAAAAGATGGGTGCAAACATAGAAGCAAGCCACGATGGTATGATCATACAAGGACCTACAAAGCTGAAAGGTGCAACCATTGATAGTGAATTTGACCATAGAATTGCCATGGCATTTGCCGTTGCAGGAATGGTGGCTGAAGGAGAAACCAAAATTCTAAAATCTGAATGCATTGCCGTATCCTTTCCTGAATTCACGGAGATCTTAAAGAAAATATCCAAATAAGCTTTATACATAGATGCCATAACCTAGATCATGTGCGCCATATTGCCCTTTGTTGAAAAATTGACTATAAATATATTATGTAAACTAAAACGAATAAGTTAAGTTTTCTGTGAAGAATAAAAGGATGTTTGATTTTTAACGGAAAACCACGTATAATAATATTGTATACAAAGTTTATTTTATTTTACATAGACTAAGGTCTGTACATATATGAAAATAAAGGGAGGATTTATGATGAGTCAAAAAACTTTACCAATTGCGTTATCAAACAGACATATTCATTTAAGCCAAGGAGACATCGAAACTTTATTCGGTGAAGGATATGAATTAACAAAGTTAAAAGATTTATCACAACCAGGGCAGTATGCTTGTGAGGAAAAAGTTGATGTGGTAGGACCCAAAAACACAATCAAAGGTGTTCGTGTATTAGGTCCAGCTAGAAATAAAACGCAAATTGAAGTATCCATAGCAGATAGTTTTATATTAGGTGTACAGCCTCCTGTAAGAGATTCCGGAGACTTAGCAGGTAGTCCTGGGGTTAAGATTATAGGTCCAAAGGGTGAAGTAGAGCTTCCAGAAGGTGTTATTGTTGCTGCAAGACACATTCATATGCATACCAGCGATGCAGAAAATTTCGGTGTAGTGGACAAGCAGAGAGTCCATGTTAGAACCAAGGGAGAAAGAGCAGTTGTATTTGAAAATGTACTTGTTAGAGCCCATGAGACCTATGCTCTTGAAATGCATGTGGATGTAGATGAAGGAAATGCAGCAGGTCTTAAAAATGGAGATCTGGTAGAATTAGTTATCATTTAACTTGGAGGAATAATATGAATATAGCAAAATATATCGATCACACCTTGTTAAAAGCAGATGCAACGAAACAAGATATCAAGAAAATATGCGATGAAGCGAGAGAACAAGGTTTTTACTCTGTATGTGTGAATGGGGCCAATGTTGCATATGCCCATAGTTTATTAACAGGTACAGATGTTAAGGTAGCAGCCGTTGTTGGATTTCCTTTAGGAGCTATGACTACAGAAGCTAAGGTTTTTGAAACTTCCGATGTCATTGCAAAAGGTGCACAGGAAATTGATATGGTTATTAATATTGCTGCACTTAAAGAGGGAAATGACGCAGAGATTATAAAGGATATCAAAGCTGTAGTAGACATCGCAAATGGTAAAGCCATTGTAAAGGTAATCATTGAAGCGTGTTTACTTTCTCAGGAGGAAAAAATACGTGCCTGTCAGCTAGCCAAAGAAGCAGGCGCACATTTCGTAAAAACATCGACAGGCTTTAGTACAGGTGGCGCTACAGTGGAAGATATTAAATTAATGAGAGAAACTGTTGGCCCGGAAATAGGTGTTAAAGGCTCCGGTGGTATACGAGATTTAAAAACTGCCTTAGCGATGATTGAAGCAGGTGCCACTCGAATTGGTGCTAGTGCATCCGTAAGTATTGTAAACGATGAAAAAGATAATACGGCGGGGTATTAATTTAAGTAAAAATCCTATTGCGTAATGGCATTAGGATTTTTGTTATTATGTGATGAAATGCTATAAAGCTCATTGAAAAAAATATTGTAAGATATATATTTTAAAGTGAATAGAATGGGGGAATATAATGTAAAGGAGGGAGTAGATCCTATGAGAAAATTACTAAAAATTGTTTTCGTAGTAATGTTTATATGCATAGTAGTTTTAGAAACTTCTATCATATCCAATGCAGAAGAATCCATCCATATTACAAACTGGCTATTAGCGTCCAATATTTTAGAAAATGGAGATCTTACAGTAGTAGAAGATATTACATTCAACTTCCAGGGTCAATATAATGGGGTGTTTCGGGAAATCATTTTAGAAAACACCTCGGGAGTCGAAGGTATAAAAATAGTGGAGATTAGCGAAGGCAAAGTTTTGGAATATAAAAATGTAAAAAAAGCCAGAAAAGGAGACGGCGATGTGTTTGTGATCAAGGAGGAAAAAGACAAAATCCTATTGCAAATATTTTCTCCATCGAAAAATCAAGAAAAGACCTTTAGGCTGATCTATACCGTAAAAAATGTAGCTAAAAAATATAAGGATATTGGGGAATTTTATTACAAGTTTCTAGGTAAGGAGAATACTACGCCCATCGATTTTTTCTCTGCGAAGATCACATTGCCACAGAGAGATAGCCGCAACGAAGTAAAAATCTTTGCTCACGGTCCGCTCAATGGACAAGTACATAAAGTATCGGAGGATAGGATTCATTTAACTGTAGAAAATGTCCCTAAAACCACGTATATAGAGGGCAGAATACTTTTTCCGAAAGAGTTCATACCCTTATCGAACAATACTGTAGATCGGGATGGATATACAAGTATTATAGCGGAGGAAAGCGGACTTCAGAAAAAAATAGAAGAAAACAAAGTGAAGAGGGAAGCAAGAAGTCTCTTATTTGGCAATATTTCAGTGACAGTTGCAGTGATTGAAGTATTGATAGGAATATTCTTAATCGTTAAAACAAGAAGGGTCAGTGACCTACGAGATGAAGAAAAATATGAAGATATACCGGAAGACTGTACACCAGCTATTGCAAATTATATAACAGGTAGCGCCATTAGCAGCAATACCATCATTGCCACCATGTTGGATCTGTATAGAAAAGGATACATCAAGATAGAAAATGGGGATGAACTTACAAAGAAAAAAGAGGTATTAAGAGAGTTCACCATACTCAAGGTTAAAGAAGAAGACGGTAATCTAAAGGCTCACGAAAGATATTTTATCAAATGGCTGATTCATGAGATTGGCAATGGCAAATCTGTAACAACGAAGGAAATAGAAAACTATAGCAAGAGCAATAGTGTCACTTTTACGAAAAATTATTATGAATGGCAAAGACAAATAAAAGAAGATGCCCTAAATCAGGGATATTTTGATAAGAGCACTGCAAAATATGGTGTACCCCTTATTATACTATTTCCAATTGGTATTGTGTTGGCAATCATCGCTTTGGTATATGAAAATTTGTTGGGGCTCACGTTGATGTTGACTTCCATCTTAATGTTGCTACAAGGTATTGTACTCCTGTCAAGAAGGTCTGACTATGGATATCTACAATATCGAAGATGGGGAGCCTTTAAAAATCATATGAAAAAACTGAAGAATAATCACGATATAAAGGCGGCGGACAAATATCCAAAGGATATGTCTTTAATATATGGTTTAGCATTCGGCATCGATGGTTCTATATTAAATAAGCTGAATATTGAAACCAATGGCCCAGACCATACAGCTTTATATGGTGGATGGATTTACTGGTATTTTATTTTAAATAACAATCGAAATAATGCATTTAATCAAAGTATCAATAATTCCTTTAGTGGCGGTACCACAACTGTAGGAGGCGGTGGCAGCTTTACCGCAGGCGGTGGTGGCGGTGCCGGAGGGGGAGGCGCAGGAGGTTTTTAGATGAAAGCTTTAGTTATTTTAGGAAGCCCAAGAAAGAAGATGAATACGGACCTCTTATTGGAAGAGGTAATTAGGGGGTTAAAGTCCAAACAGGTAGAGGTGGATAAAGTAGAACTTAGCAGGCTGAAATTTGACCCGTGTATATCCTGCTATGCTTGTGGCAGGACGGGAGCTTGCTATAAAAAGGATGATATGACGGAGATTTATAGTAAGTTTGATAACTCCGACATTATTGTCATCGGTTCTCCCATTTATTTTAATTCAGTAACAGCCATAACAAAGGCGATGATCGATCGATGCCAATCTTTTTGGTCCAGTAAGTATGTACTTCATCACGCATCCATCGATAAAAGTAAAAAAAGAAAAGGATTATTTGTAGGGGTGGGAGGGGCAAAGCAGGGAAAAGAAGGCTTCATTGGCGCTACAATGGTTATGGATTTGTTTTTTAAGGCAATTAATACAGTGTATATGGACAATATGCTAATCGATAATACGGATGAAGTGTTTGTAGGAGACTCTAAGGAAATGCTAACAGCAGCATATGAAATGGGTGTCCGATTGGCAGAAGAATAGACATTCAAGTATACAATTGGTATCTGGATAAAATCTATAGAGTGGAAACATTGCATTAATCAAAGCTAAGGAATAGCGTATAAAAAAACTAGGTGGACACGCCACCTAGTTTTTTTATACGTTGAATCTAAATAGAATTACATCACCGTCTTTTACTACGTATTCTTTTCCTTCAAGTCGGACCAAGCCTTTTTCCTTAGCAGCATTGTGGCTACCATGTTCCAGTAGATCTTTAAAGGCTACGACCTCTGCACGGATAAATCCTCTTTCAAAATCTGTATGAATTTTACCCGCTGCACCAGGAGCTTTCGTTCCATTTTTAATGGTCCAAGCTCTTACTTCCTTTGGTCCAGCTGTCAAAAAACTAATGAGCCCTAAAAGAGAGTATGACGCTTGTACCAATCGATCTAAGCCAGACTGCTTTAACCCCAATTCCTCTAAGAACATTTGCTTTTCTTCATCCTCCAGTTCGGAGATCTCTTCCTCGATTTTAGCACAGATAACAACAACCTCAGCAGACTCACTTTTTGCATATTCTCTTAACTTTTGAACGTACGGATTATTTGCACCGTCTTCTGCCACTTCATCTTCGGAAACATTAGCAACATAGATGATAGGCTTTGACGAAAGCAGATTAAATGTCTTTAATAATTCATTTTCTTTTTCATCGTACTCCAGTGCTCGTGCGGAAATACCTTCCTCTAAAGCTGCTAAGATTCTTTTTGAAAGTTCCAGCTCTGCAGCCAGAGATTTATCACTTTTTAGGAGCTTTTCAGTTTTCTGAATTCTTTTTTCAACGACTTCGATGTCTGAAAAAACAAGTTCAAGGTTGATGGTTTCCACATCACGAATAGGGTCCACGCTACCATCTACATGGGTGATGTTTGAATCATCGAAGCACCGAACGACGTGGACGATGGAAGCTACTTCTCGTATATGGGATAAGAATTTGTTTCCTAACCCCTCTCCCTTACTAGCGCCTCGAACAAGACCTGCAATATCATAAAATTCAATCGCAGCGGGCAACACCTTCTCAGAGTTATGCATATCTCTAAGAACATTCAATCTGTAATCTGGAACGGAAACAACACCTACGTTGGGCTCAATTGTACAGAATGGGTAGTTTGCAGACTCTGCACCGGCCTGTGTAATCGCATTAAATAATGTGCTTTTACCCACATTCGGTAATCCAACAATACCTAGTTTCATCAAAATCTTCCTCTCTATAATTAGGCTAAAAATAAATGAGCGCTTTTTCCATGTTTAAAATTTTTACGGCAAAGCTTCAAGTGGTTCCTTTTTTATCCTATAATTTCTAAATATAAAAAAGCATACAATAAAAATTATACATGATTCTACATTTCTTAGCAATAAGTAAAGAATTTATTCCCTTTAGAATAAAAAAAATTAAAAATTTACCATAGCTATACAAAATATAAATTAAAATCCATGTAAATTAATAGTAGAACGTGAAAAAAGTAGATAAATAAAATTATATTTAAAAGCAACAATATAGTTAGGAGGTGATATTTTGAAAAATAAAAATATGCTATTAGGATTTAGTATTTTATTGGCCGTATCTATTTTTGCTATAGGTTGTACACCAGCTAAAAGACCAGTACCTCAAACAACTCCAAATCAACAAAATATGAACAATAATACACCGATCACTGAAAATACTGTACCAAGAACAAATAATACAACCATAGACAACAATAGAATGAACACAGACCTAGAAAGAAATGCAGAGCCAAATAATCTATCGAATACAAATATGACCGATAAGGCTGATAAAATTGCAGCTGAAGTAACGAAAGTAGAAGACGTTAAAAGTGCAACTGTGGTTATTACAGGAAATACCGCATTGGTTGGTATCAATATGACATCTGGTACTAAAGGAACCTTAAATGCACAAGTTAAACAAAAAGTAGAGAATGCCGTAAAAGCTGTGGATAAAAATATTACTCGAGTTTCTGTAACTGCAGATCCAGATTTATTTACTAGAATAGAGAATATTGCCAAAGATATAGGCAATGGAAAACCTTTGAGTGGTTTTGGACAAGAGATAGAAGAGATTATTCGAAGAGTAACACCTGGTGCATAAAAATTTGCTGCATATATTAAATATAGGCGAAGTCTTCTTCGTCTATATTTATATTTATTAGGAGGATTTCTATGAAACATATAATCAGTGAAGAAATAAAAAATAATATTTATTTACATACAATCAAAGAGAACAAATTTAAAACCAATGTGATTAATTTTTATTTTCAAAGACCTTTGATTAGAGAAGAGGTTACCTATAATGCAATTTTACCCATGGTCATGCAAAGAGGAACGAAAGAATATAAGACTTCGAAAGAAATCAATAAAAAGCTAGAAGCCCTCTATGGAGCTAATATATCTGGAGACGTGACCAAAAAAGGTGGCGCACAAATTATTCGATTTTCTTTAACGATAATGGATGATATTTACGCAGAGGGAGAGAATCTTTTATATGAGGGAATCAAGCTACTCAATAGCATTTTAGCGGATCCCATTTTAGAAAATGATGGATTTTTAAATACCTATGTAGCCCAAGAAAAAGAAAACCTAAGGAGTCAAATAGAAGGGCGTATGAATGATAAGATGAAGTACGCAGTAGACCGGTGTATTGAGATCATGTGTGAAAATGAGCAATATGGTATTTATGAATATGGTTATACGGAAGATCTAGACGGTATGACGCCACAAAAGCTGTATGATCATTATAAGAAAGTCATAAGTTCTGGTCCACTGGACATCATTGCAGTAGGAAATATTGATCACATTAAAATAAAAGAAAGTTTATTACGTATCCTTACTTTACAGATGGACCACCCAGTAAATATCAAGAAAGAAGCAGATGGAAAAATTCCTAAGGAAATAAAGGAAAAAGAAGAAATCATGGATATCAACCAAGGGAAATTAACATTGGGGTATCGTACAAATATATCCTTATATGACAAACGATATCCAGCTTTAATGGTATACTCTAATATTTTAGGAGGAGGTCCTCAGTCAAAACTCTTCTTAAATATGAGAGAAAAAAATAGCCTCTGTTACTATATCTTCTCTAGGGTGGAAAAATATGCAGGTTTGATGCTAATCAGCAGTGGTATTGAAGTTGAAAATTTTCATATAGCAAAGGCCGCCATAAACGATCAAATGTTGGAAATGATGCAAGGAAATATTCAAGATAGTGAAATAGAGTATGCTAAAAAATCAATAATCAATTCCATTCGGGAGTTTGGCGATCATTCAAACAGCTTGGCTGAGTATTTATTTGGTCAACTATTCGCCAATAACGTAGAATCCTTGGAAGAACTTATAAAAAAAATAGAGCGTGTTACAAAAGATGAAGTAATAACGGTAGCCCAAAAAATTAAATTGGATACGATTTATTCCCTGAGAAATTAAGTTAAAGGAGGCATAGTTGATGGAGATGATTGAATACAGAGGCAACTTTGTTCAAGAGATTGTTTATGAAAAAGTTTTGAAAAATGGGTTGAGAGTTTTTTATATGCCTAAAAAAGGCTATACCAAGCAATATGCTATTTTTGCTACCAACTTCGGGTCCAATGATGTAAGCTTTAAAAGAAATAAGGAAGGTATCATTTACAATGTAAATGAAGGGGTTGCACATTTTTTAGAGCATAAAATATTTGAGGAGAAAGAGGGCAATGTTTTTGATCAATTTGCTGCAAGGGGAGCAAACGTAAATGCATACACTAATTTTAATGTTACTGCCTATTACTTCACCTCTACAGACAATTTTTATAAAAATTTATATGATTTAGTTTCCTTTGTTCAAAATCCATATTTTACTGACGAAAACGTGGAAAAGGAAAAGGGAATTATTGCTCAAGAGATTAAGATGTACGAAGACAATCCCGACTGGAAGGTATATTTTAATGCTTTAAAATCCATGTATAGAGAGCATCCTGTAAGAAACAATATTGCGGGAACCGTAGAGAGTATTACTAGAATTACAAAGGAAGAATTATACGACTGTTACAATACATTTTATAGGCCAGAAAATATGGTGTTGTTTGTATCTGGAGATTTAGAAAAAGAGAAAATTTTTGAAACGGTTGAGCAATATTATAACCATAAGGTTTTAGAACATACAATGGAAAAGGAAACTCGAAATTATCCGGAGGAACCAGTAGAAATCAACCAATCTATTATTGTAGATTCTATGGCAGTATCCCTTCCTTTGTTTTATGTAGGATATAAAGACGTGGATTTAAATTTAAAAGGAAGACAACTCTTAGAGAAAGAAATTGAACTAAGGCTTCTGTTAGATATATTATTCGGTAAAAGTTCGGAACTATATGAGCATTTATATCAAAAAGGTCTCATTAACGAGTCCTTTGGTGGAGATTATTCTGGTCATATAAATTATGGACATATTGTAGTTGGAGGGGAATCTAAAAACCCAACAGAGGTTCTAGAAATTATGGATACCTATATGAATGAAAAAATGAATCACGGCTTAGCAGAAGAAGATTTCATAAGAATTAAGAAAAAGCAGATGGGAGAGAATATAACCTCTTTGAATTCTTTGGAGTTCGTTGGAAGCTCCTTCATATCCTATATTTTTAAAGACATTAATTTTATTGAATATATTGATGTTTTAAAAGAAACAACCTTTGAAAAAGTTGAAAAGAGATTTAAAAGTTATTTTTTAAAGGAAAGACAAATTCTATCCATCATAAAATCTTAGGAAGAGGGTTCGAAATAAAAAAAGGAATGTACTTTTAAATCATCTCTAAATGTAATATAATTTAATATGCTATTTAAAATAAAATTATATTAATCAGAAGAGAGAGGTGTTCTAATGAATCCGATTGCATTTACAATTTTTGGGATAGAGGTTGCTTGGTATGGAATACTCATATCCATGGGAATACTGTTTGGAATTGGGATTGCGACATACAGAGCGAAAAAGGAAGGCTTATATAATGATGTTATCATTGACTTGTCTCTTATAGCTGTGCCTGTAGCTATTGTTGGCGCTAGGGCATATTACGTAATCTTTAGTTGGGATTATTACGCAAAGCATCCAGAACAGATTTTAAACATAAGACAAGGTGGACTTGCGATACACGGTGCAATTATAGGTGGCGTGTTGGTGGGATATTTATTTTCTAGATATAAAAAGATTAAATTTTGGACCCTAGCTGATATTTGTGCGCCAAGCATTATACTGGGCCAGGCCATCGGTAGATGGGGGAATTATGCAAACCAAGAAGCTCATGGTGGGCCTACGAATTTACCTTGGGCTATAGAGGTCAACGGTGTTCGTGTTCATCCTACATTTTTATATGAGTCAATTTGGAATTTTATCGTATTTTGTTTTCTGTCCTACTACTCAGGAAAGAAAAAGTATAACGGTGAGATCTTTATTCTGTATATCATCCTATATTCTGTAGCAAGGTTCTTTATAGAAGGACTAAGAACCGACAGCTTAATGATAGGTCCTTTGAGAGTCGCTCAGGTCATCAGCATCATTAGTATTATAGGGGCAATGATCATCGGTTCGATTTTAAGAAGAAAAAAAAGAAAATACTAAGATATCCTATTATTCTGTAATTGTTTGTCTAATGCAAAAAGAACGATAAAAATACAAAATTATATAAAAAGTAAGATTTAAGTTATTTAAATGAGAAATTAAGAGGAAAAAATAGAATATATGTACTTTGTTGAATTAAATTGCCTTAATTTCATTTGACAAGCTCTAATTATTTAACTAATATTGAATCATGTCTGATATTATAATATCAACTTAGAAAATGACAATTGGGGTGAAGAAATGTTAACAAGAGAAATAGAGAGACTACGGGGGATGCTCAACGAAATGATTTTAAATAAAGCAGATAATAAATTAATATATGATTTAAGCATAGAATTAGATCAATTAATTGTTAATTATTATAGAGAAGCCGATAAAAATATGGTTCAAGCGATGTAGTTCATTCAATGCATCGGAATCTTTCTACAGAATTAATTATACTTAAATTTTGGATAATTAATTACTAATAAAAATAAAAAAAGATTATACTAGAAAATAAAATAGATAATCTATATAAGCTGCCTTTGAGGGCAGCTTTTCTTATGTGGAGTAATGAAGAGGGATGAAATAGTACGATCCAGGGCGATCGTACTATTTTTTATTATTTAAATTTAAAATATATAGAAGGATTTTTAGAAAAATGATAGAATAGTAATTAAAAGTGGTGAAAAGTGGTACGGAGTGGGGCAAAAGCCCATAAAGGTGGGGTGAAAATGTTCATTGGGGAATACAACCATGCAGTTGATACAAAAGGAAGAGTTAGTATACCTGCAAAATTCAGAGAAGAATTAGGTGAGCATTTTATCCTTACCAAGGGTTTGGACAACTGTCTATTTATATATTCTTCCGATGAATGGGGCATATTAGAAAACAAACTGAAGCAATTACCCATGACCAATAAAGATGCAAGGGCATTTGTTCGTTTCTTTTTTTCAGGTGCATCGGAATGTGAGCTGGACAGCCAAGGAAGGATCCGAATTCCTGCGAATTTAAGAGAACATGCTCTATTGGAAAAGGAAGCGATCATTATCGGCGTAGGCACAAGGGTGGAAATTTGGAGCAATGTAGAGTGGGAAAAATATAACAGTGATGATAATTTAAGTTACGATGAAATAGCAAATAAAATGGCTGAACTAGGCATTTAAAATATAGATGAAGGTGATGAAATGGATTTTAAACATGTGTCGGTTTTATTAGAAGAATGTATTGAAAATTTAAATATAAAAGAGAACGGTATCTATGTGGATGGAACCTTAGGAGGCGCTGGTCATTCCAGCGAAATTGCTAAACGACTGAGTGACAAAGGGCTACTGATTGGAATCGACCAGGACGAGAATGCAATTAAAGCAGCTGGAGAAAAACTAACTCCCATGAAGGAACGGATAAAACTAGTCAGAGATAACTTCAGTAATATCGACGCTATTCTACAGAATTTAGAAATAGATGGTATTGATGGTATACTACTGGATTTAGGTGTTTCATCTCATCAACTGGACGAAGCAGACAGAGGATTCTCATATATGCATGATGCACCGCTGGATATGCGAATGGACACTAGGCAAGCAGTCAGTGCCATGGAAGTCGTGAACTCATATACTGAAAAAGATTTAGAAAACATTATTAAAAACTATGGCGAAGAAAAGTGGGCAAAGCGTATTGCGAATTTTATTGTAGATTTTAGAAAAGAGGAACCAATAACGACGACGCACCAACTGGTAGATGTTATTAAAAGAGCAATACCGAAGGGAGCACGGATAGATGGTCCTCATCCGGCGAAGAGAACCTTTCAAGCCATAAGAATCGAAGTAAACGGAGAATTGGAGATTATCAACAAAACCATAGACGATGCGGTCAGAAATTTAAATCCTGGTGGCAGAATCTGTATTATAACATTCCATTCATTAGAAGATCGAATCGTTAAAAATGCTTTTAGAGATTTGAGCAATCCATGTATTTGTCCGCCAGAATTTCCAATATGTCGATGCGATCGGAAGCCTGCAGTAAAGATTATAACGCGCAAACCCATAGTGCCTACGGAAGAAGAACTGGAATTGAACCCTAGGGCAAGAAGTGCTAAATTGCGTGTTGCCGAAAAAATATAGTCCAGTTCTAATCTGAAGAAAGGGTGAATAAAATTGGTATTAGCTCGAGAAGAATCTACGTATATTCATCAGCATATGGAGGAGCAGCAAGCACCTAAAACCAATAAGAATAGAAGGCCCAATAAAACCTATAAATTAGAGAAATTAATAATTTGTGGCGTATTACTGGTTACACTTTCATGCAGTATTCTTTTATTGACGAGGTTTATGGCGATTACGGAAGCGCGACATAGAGTGAATAGCTTACAAAAACAAATAGAAAAATTAGAAGGAGAAAAAGAAAAGCTTCGAGTTTCTGTTGAAACAGTTTCTAGATCGGGGTGGATTGAGAGCGAAGCAAAGTCGAGAATTAATATGGTTTATCCAACGCAAGATCAAATTATATACATCAACGTTAATCCTTCAAAGGTTGCAATGATTGCTAAAGAATTAGAAAAGATAAACATTGAAAATGCGCATCTTAAATCTGAGAAAAACATACCAGCTTTCTTTTCTAAATTAGTTAGTGTTATCAGAATTTAAAGGGGGAGGTTCAGTGTCACAGCCTAGTATTTCTAGCAAAAGAAGACTTCTATTTATTTTTTCTGCCGTATCTTTGGTACTATTTTTACTTATTATACGACTAGGGTGGATACAGATAGTAAAAGGGGAACGATACAAAGAGCTTGCAGATAAACAACAGACGAGGGATATCCCCATACCGGCAAAACGAGGCGTTATTTATGATAGAAATGGAAAAGAGCTGGCCATTAGCGCCAGTACGAATACAGTATGGGGTCACCCAAATGAAATTGCAGAGCCTGAAAAAACAGCCAGTATTTTAGCAGGCATCTTAAATTTAGATGAAGCAGAGGTCTTAACGAAACTAACCAATCGTCAGTACATCGTAAAGATTGCTCCCTATATAGACGATGATTTAGCGAAAGCCGTTCGAGCGGAAAGATTAAAGGGGATTTCAGTGGCAGAAGATAATAAGCGATTTTATCCCTATGGTAATTTTGCAGCCTATGTATTGGGACATACGACCAACGACAATAAAGGAATGTCCGGTATTGAACTAGAGTATGAAAAATATTTGAGTGGTATTCCCGGCAGATGGATTAAAAGTACGGACGGTGCAGGTAGGCAGCTTTCCTTCAGTACAGAAAAATACCATCAAGCAGAAAATGGATTGAATGTTGTTTTAACCATAGATGAAGTAATACAGCATTTTTCCGAAAAGGCAGTGGATAACGCCTTAGCCATTAATAAAGCAAAAAGAGTATCTGTAATCGTGATGGATATAAGAACTGGAGAAATCTTATCCATGGCTGCAAAGCCAGACTATGATCCCAATGAACCGAGAACGCCTTTGAATGAAGAATTAAAGCTCCAAATCGATCAGATGGATCAAGATAAAAAGCTGGAAGCATGGTATGCCATGTGGAGGAATCCTTTAATCAATGATACCTATGAGCCGGGGTCCACATTTAAGCTATTAACGACGGCAGCAGCTTTAGAAGAAGGTGTGGCTACACCGCAAAGCACTTTTGTAGATAACGGTCATGTGATCGTTGCTGGAACAAGAATCAGATGTTGGAGATGGTATAACCCTCATGGTCATCAAACCCTAGTGGAAGCAGTACAGAACTCATGTAACCCAGTTTTTGTAGAATTGGGGCAAAGAATGGGCGTTCAAACCTTCTATAATTATATCGACGGATTTGGTATATCCGATACCACTGGAATTGATTTACCGGGCGAGAGAAAATCTCTGATGTATAATATAAAAAATGTAGGACCTGTTGAACTTGCAACAATATCCTTTGGGCAAAGTATTTCGGTAACACCGATCCAGTTAATCACTGCAGTTTCTGCAATTGCAAATGATGGAAAGTTAATGCAACCTAGAATCGTAAAAGAACTGACAGATCAAGATGGTAATGTGGTTCATCGTTTTGAAGAGACTATGGTTCGCCAAGTAATCTCTGAAAAAACTTCTAAAGTTATGAGAGAAATCATGGAATCTGTTGTTTCAGACGGTGGCGGAAGTCATGCCTATATTCCAGGCTACAGAGTGGGTGGAAAAACAGGTACGGCCCAAAAGGTTGTGGGCGGTAAGTACGCACAGGGCTTGTATGTATCTTCGTTTATCGGTATAGCGCCAGCTGACGATCCTAAACTAGCAATACTAGCCATTGTTGATGAACCTGGTGGATTCAGTACTTATGGAAGTACAACTGCAGCACCAATAGCGAAAGAGGTATTAGAAGAAACCTTGAGATATTTAGATGTTAAACCCAAATATACGGATAAAGAAGAAGAAGAGTTTGGTAGAGCGAAAATCACCGTACCAGAGGTTCGAAATATGACTGTAAAAGAAGCGGGTCAGATCTTACTAGACCAGAAGCTTCAATTTAACATAGAGCCAGAGTATTATGCAGATCAAAATGATATGGTCGTTGATATGTTTCCGAAACCAGGTGCAAGTGTACCAGAAAAATCAATTATTTTACTCTATACAAAACCCAATGCAGATATTCCTTCTACGGTAGAGGTTCCAGATTTAACAGGTAAAACTATCAAAGAGGCGAACTATATCCTGAGTAATCTAGGACTAAAGCTAAAGGTAAGTGGTAGCGGTATGGCCATTACTCAATATCCAGAAGCAGGAACAATTGTAGAATCGGAAACGATCATTAGTGTAGAATTTAAGCCGGAATAAAATCTAATTCTTATCCGACATTAACATATTTAAAGAATAGGCAGCTAAAGATTAAAGAAAACCACTTTAATTGATAGTTGCCTTTTAAAAATTAGGATAACAGTTAATAATATCTAAGGGAGCCTATTGGAGGTGTAAGAATGTACTTACAAGAATTGTTAAAAGGGATTCAAGTAGAGAAAATTATTGGTAATATGGATATTGATATAGAAGATATTTATTTTGACTCCAGATTCGTAACGCAGAAAAGCTTATTTATATGCATTGAAGGCTTTAAAACTACAGGTTCTTTATACATCAACGAAGCGATTCAAAGGGGTGCTGTAGCAATTCTTTCGGAAAAAGAAATCGCAATAGAGGGAACAACAACGATCAAGGTAGAAAATTCAAGAAAGGCTTTGGCTGCCGTTGCCAGCCGTTTTTACAAATTTCCTACCAACACACTAAAGCTTGTGGGCGTAACGGGAACTAATGGAAAAACATCAATTACCTATATGGTTAAATCCATTCTAGGGTATTATAATATAAATGTTGGTTTAATCGGTACTATTTCTAACTGGATCGGGAATAAAGAAATTGAAGCCGTAAGAACCACACCGGAATCTTTGGAATTGCAAAAAATATTGAATGAAATGGTTGAGCAAAAAGTAGATACCTGTGTTATGGAGGTATCTTCCCACGCATTAGAATTAGGGCGAGTCGACCATACAAAGTTTACTATGGGCATATTTACGAATTTAACACCGGAGCATTTAGATTTTCATGAAGATATGGATCATTATCGAAATGCAAAGAAAAAGTTGTTTTATAAAACAACTTTATGTAATATTATTAATGTTGATGATATTCATGGAAAAATGATTGCAGAAGAATTGAAAGAGGAGCAAATACCCTTAATTACATTTGGAATGAATCAGCAGGCGGATGTCTATGCCACAGACCTGAAGATAAATCTGAAGGGTGTAAGTTTTCAACTGCATATGGGGCAGGATAGCAAGGAATTTCATGTTAAAATACCGGGTTTGTTCACGGTATACAATGCAATGCCGTCCATATTGATATGCTATATATTGGGATTGAGCCTAGAGGAAATATCCATAGCATTAGAGGCCATGAAAGGTGTACCAGGACGGTTTGAAGTAGTTGAGGAAATACAAAGAAACTCTGTAATTATAGACTATGCCCATACACCGGATGCTTTAGAGAATATATTGATTTCTACAAGAAAGTTTGCACCCAAGCGTATCATTACTGTATTTGGTTGTGGTGGAGACCGTGATAAAACAAAAAGAAGGATCATGGGAGAGATTTCTGGGAAGTATAGTGATTATTCCATCATAACGTCGGATAATCCAAGAACAGAAGAGCCACTAAAAATAATAGAAATGATTGAAGATGGCATAAAGCAGGTAACAGATCAATATAAAATAATGATAGACAGAAGATGTGCCATTGAATATGCTATGAAGATTGCAGAAGAAAAGGATATCATTATCCTGGCAGGCAAGGGTCATGAAAAGACCCAAGTCATTGGGAATGAAGTCTTTTATTTTGATGACAGAGAAGTAGCATTGGAAATAGCCAGGAAGGAAGGACTCATATGATGAAGCAAAATATTCAGGCCATTGCAAGGGCGTGTAATGGTACCATAATAAAAAAAGGTTCTGTTGACACCATTGGAAGTGTATCAACAGACACTCGCACCATCCAAAAAGGTAGTTTATTCGTCCCTTTAATTGGTGAGAAATTTGATGGTCACACCTTCATAGAGGAGGCCATAAAAAACGGAGCCCAAGCAGTCTTTGTTCAGGAAGGACACAATACAAAGACCATCCAGGCATTCAATGATGTTTGGCTGATTGAGGTGAAGGATACCTTAAAGGCATTACAAGCGATTAGCGTTTATTATCGGAAACTGTTTCCGATTCCATTTATCGGTGTTACAGGCAGTGTGGGCAAAACCAGCACGAAGGATCTCATCAGTGGTGTTTTATCTGGTAAGTTTAATGTACATAAAAATCTTGGAAATTTTAATAATGAAATTGGGCTACCCCTAACTTTATTTAATTTAGAAGAAAATCATCAAATTTCTGTATTAGAGATGGGGATGTCCTCCTTTGGTGAAATACGAGATTTAGTTGATATGGTTCATCCTGAAATTGGCGTTATTACTAATATCGGTGTTTCTCATATAGAACATCTTGGGAGCAAGGAAGGAATTTTGAAAGCAAAAATGGAGATTGCTTCTAATTTTAAAGAAGGAAATTACCTATTGGTCAATGGCGATGACGAATATTTAAGATGCATCCACAAAGACGATAAGGATTACACCGTTATTTTTTATGGTTTATCTTCAACGAATGACTTTTATCCGATGAGTGTTGAAGATTTAGGAGAAGAGGGCAGTGCTTTTACTGTAGAAATCAATGGAGAAGCGGTACCATTTAAAATAAGACAATTGGGCATACATAATGTATACAATGCATTAGCAGCTGTGTGGATCGGCCTGAAATATCATATGACCTTCGAAGAAATACAGAGAGGACTGGATGGCTTTCAGCCGTCTAAAATGAGGCTGGAAGTCATCACAAAAGGTAGGATGAAAATAATTAATGATGCTTATAATGCGAGCCCTGATTCTATGAAAGCGGCATTGGATGTTCTAGATCATATGAAATCCAATAGAAAAATTGCAGTGCTAGGGAATATGTTTGAAATGGGAAGCTTCTCAGAAGAGGGACATCGCAGTGTGGGTGCATACTTTGCTAAGAAGAACATCGATATCTTAGTTACTGTAGGAGAAATGGCCAATTGGATCGGCTTGGAAGCTAAAAAATATGGGATTGAAGAAAACAGTATCCGGCATGTATTCAATAATAAAGAGGCGATTGAAATGCTTGGGCAGTTTGTTCAGGAAGAGGATGCTATTTTAGTCAAAGGCTCCAGAGGCATGGCTATGGAGGAAATCGTCAACTTTTTACAAGAGAGGAGCTAATACAAAATGATATTAGAACATAAGCAGATGATATATACGATTATTATTGGATTTTTTATAACACTGATATTGGGGCCTTTAATCATACCGTTTTTAAAGAAGCTTAAAGTAGGTCAAACCGTTCGGGAGGAAGGGCCAAGAAGTCATCTACAAAAAACGGGTACACCTACCATTGGTGGCCTCATCATCATTGCATCTGTATTGGTGACTTCTTTTACAGCGGGGCTCATCAATCAAGATTTATGGGTTGCTATAGGGGCGATGGTTGCCTTTGGACTTATTGGCTTTATTGATGATTTTATTAAGGTGGTTTTAAAAAGATCTTTAGGGTTAAGAGCCTATCAAAAGATGAGTTTACAAATTATTGTCGCTGTTTTTCTAGCCATCTACCAGTCTAATATTTCTGTTATGGGCACAAAAATAATTGTTCCGTTTGTCAAAGGTAGTTTGACTCTAGGCAGTTTTACTATACCGCAGTATTTAGATTTAGGAATCCTATACATACCTTTTATCGTATTCGTCGTTGTAGCCACTGTTAATAGCGTAAATCTAACGGATGGCCTAGATGGTTTAGCTTCAGGGGTGACGTTGATTGTTGCAGCATTCTTTTCGATTTTAGCCATGGAGTGGGGATATCCTTCTTTAGCTATTTTTGCTGCTGCAGTGACAGGATCCTGTTTAGGATTTTTAAGATTTAACTCCCATCCTGCTCAGGTTTTTATGGGAGATACGGGCTCCTTGGCACTAGGAGGTGCAATTTCAGCAGTGGCTATATTGATGAATGTAGCGCTGATTGTACCCATCGTAGGGGGCATATATTTTGCAGAAGCACTGTCCGTTATTTTACAGGTAATTTCTTTTAAACTTACTGGAAAGCGTATATTTAAGATGAGTCCACTTCACCATCATTATGAATTGAGCGGTTGGGCTGAAACTAAAGTTGTGATCGTGTTTTGGATCGTTACGGTCATCCTATGCTTGATCGGTATGCTAGGGCTAAATTAGGAAAGTAGGTGCACATATGAATCTAAAAGAGAAAAATGTATTGGTCATCGGTTTTGCCGTTACGGGCATACCTTTAGTAAAAGTACTGTGTCAGTTGGGAGCCAATGTTATCGTAAATGATTCTAAAAAAGAGGAAGCGTTAAAGGAAAGCATGAAGCTACTTTCGGATCATCCGATTCAATATATTCTTGGCAAGCATCCAGAGATTGAGGAACTTTCAGCGCCTTTAGATTTAGTGGTTGTTTCCCCTGGAGTACCACTGGATATCCCTTTTATAGAAAATTTGAGGGCGAGAGGGATCGAGATTATTGGAGAGATCGAGCTGGCGTATAGATTAGCACAAGGACACATTGTAGCCATTACTGGAACCAATGGAAAGACGACGACAACATCTTTAGTTGGGGAAATTTTTAAAAATGCTGGTAGAAGAACTCATGTAGTGGGTAATATTGGCGTAGCCTTTATATCGAAGGCATTGGAAACAACGGCAGACGATGTCATTGTAATTGAAGCGAGCAGCTTTCAATTGGAAAGCATCGTAGATTTTCGACCTCAAGTCGGTGCCATATTAAATTTAACGCCGGACCATTTGAATCGACATAAAACTATGGAGAACTATCAAAAGGCGAAATTTAATATATTCAAGAATCAAGGTGCAGAAGATATCGCTGTCATAAACTACGATGATGTAAAATTGCGAGAAGAAAGTAAGCAGATCTACGCTAAGAAAGTTTATTTTAGCAGGAGGACACTTTTGGAGGAAGGTGTTTTTGTTGAGGATGGAAAAATCGTAGCACTAAAAGATGGCCATAAAAAAGAAATTATTTCTAAAGATGATATCTTTATTCCTGGCAATCACAATCTGGAAAATGCTTTAGCAGCTACGGCCATGACCCTATCTTTAGGTGTTGATATCGATGTGATTCAACATACGCTAAAAACCTTTAAAGGTGTAGAACACCGAACTGAAATTGTAGATGTGATCCATGGTGTAAGATTCATCAATGACTCTAAAGGAACAAATCCAGACGCCTCAATTAAGGGGATCGAAGGAATTAATACGCCGATTTTATTAATCGCGGGGGGGTACGACAAAGGTAGTGATTTTGATGAGTTTATCAATGCATTTGATGGAAAGGTAAAGCATATGTTTGTATATGGAGAAACAGCAAATACATTGATGGAAACAGCAAAAAAGCTGAACTTTATAGATGTAACGAAAGTTCAGAATTTAGATGAAGCGGTGAAAAAGGCTTATGATATTGCAATCCAAGGGGATACTGTACTGCTTTCACCTGCATGTGCCAGCTGGGACATGTATGAGAATTTTGAAATGAGAGGGAAACATTTTAAAGAAATTGTTGCAAATTTGAGGAGGTAGAAGAATGGCAAAGAAGCAGCCCCTAGATTTTATTCTACTTATTTCCGTATGTATGTTAGTTGCCATAGGGATTATCATGGTATTCAGCTCCAGCTATTCATACACCTTAGTCAACTTAGGTGATGGGTATCATTATCTGAAAAGGGTTTCGATATGGGCAGTGGTGGGAACCCTTGCGATGATTTTCTTCTCTAAGGTGAATTATTGGCATTGGTCGAAATATGCCAATCTCGCTTTTATCGTGAGTATCATCCTGCTTATTTTGGTACTCACCCCATTAGGAATTGAAAGAAACTATGCAAGGAGATGGCTCGGTGTTGGGGAGTCCTTAACGTTTATGCCTTCCGAAGTAGCTAAATTTGCTGCCATCATATTTATACCGACCAGCATTAGCCGTAAGAAAGAAAAGATGCAGACATTTTCCCAAGGGATACTTCCTTATCTAATGATTATCGGATTATATTTTGGTTTAATTTTCAAGCAACCAGATTTTAGTACGGCCTTTGTAGTGGTGGTCATGATTTTTGCTATGGTTTTTGTTGGTGGCATCAAGTTCTCTCATTTTTTAAGCATTGCAGGAACCGGTGTAGGAGCCATTACTTTATTATTGGCATATATTTTATTCAGCGGGAAGGGTGGATATAAAGCAGAAAGAATCACCACCTTCCTAGATCCCTGGAAGGATCCAACGGATAAAGGATATCAGGTTATACAATCTCTGCTCGCCATAGGTACAGGTGGCATATTTGGCAGAGGTCTGGGCAGAAGTGTACAGAAGCACTTCTATCTACCGGAGCCACAAAATGATTTTATATTTTCAATCATTGCAGAAGAGCTGGGATTCATCGGTGGTATAACCGTAATACTTTTATTTATGATATTGATATGGAGAGGAATAAAAATTGCCATGAGTGCGCCAGATATGCTAGGATGCCTTATGTCCACAGGAGTGATCACAATGATCGCTGTACAGGTTATGATCAATATTGCTGTTGCAACATCTTCCATGCCTGCTACAGGGATACCACTTCCGTTTATAAGCTATGGCGGCAGCTCCTTGGTTATTTTTATGTCGGCCATAGGGATTGTATTGAATATATCGAAACACACTAATTTAGACAGGAGCTGAGGGCGATGCGCGTAATATTAAGTGGTGGTGGCACTGGGGGCCATATTTACCCAGCGATATCCATTGCCAATAAAATAAAGGAACAACATCCGAAGGCGGAGATTTTATTTATAGGAACAGAAAATGGAATGGAAAGTGAGATTGTTCCGAAAGCAGGGTATCCGATAAAATACGTTACTGTAAGTTATCTGAAAAGAAAAATTTCACTACATAATGTAAAAAGTGCAGCCATGTTGTTAAAGGGAATCGCGGAGGCTAGAAAAATAATCAAAGAGTTTAAACCAGACATTGTTATTGGAACCGGCGGTTTTGTATGCGGGCCTGTATTGTATATGGCATCCAAATTAGGGATTAGGACCATGATTCATGAGCAGAATGTTTTTCCAGGGCTAACCAATCGTATTTTAGATCGGTATGTAGATCGAATCGCCTTGAGTTTCAAAGATGCTGAAAAATACTTTAAACACAAAAACAAACTAGTTGTGACAGGAAATCCGATCCGATCGGATTTTATGGAGGTTACAGAGGTAGAAGCCAGTGCTCGATATAAAACTGATTCAGATTTACCGCTGGTTTTAGTTGTTGGAGGAAGCGGCGGCGCTTTAAAAATTAATAGAGCTGTTGTAGAGATTTTAAATCAATACCAACCGAATAAGTACAGGCTACTTTTGGTAACGGGGAAAAGATTATACAAAAGCACCTTGGAAAGTATCAATGCTGAAAGCTTACAATCCAAACATAAAGTATTCGCCTATGTCAATGATATGCCCCATGCTTTAAAGGCATGTGATCTCATTGTTTGCAGTGCTGGTGCTATTACCATTGCTGAGGTCACTGCTGTAGGAAAGGCATCCATCTTGATACCGAAGGCACATACTGCAGAGAACCATCAGGAGTACAATGCCAATGCGATGGGCAATAAAGGTGCGGCTGTAGTCATTCGTGAGGATGAATTGTCTGGAGAAATTTTAAATAAAAAAATACAGGATATCATAGGGAATATTCAGGTTGTGAAGAAGATGGAAGCGGCCAGCTATAAGGAAGGAATAAGGGATGCAGCAGACAGAATCTATAGTGAAATGCAGGCCTTATTAGAAAGAAAATAAATAATAACACACCTTTGGGACTATTGCATATTATGATTATATATTTGTTTTTTGATACATAATATGCAATCTATATTTTATAAAGATATTCGTTCTGGAGGTGAATTAATAGTGAGTAAAATCATTATTTCCGGTGGTAATAGGATTCATGGTGAAATAAGGGTGGGAGGCGCAAAGAATTCTGTACTCCCAATTTTAGCAGCAACTGTATTAAATGGCGGTACGAACATTGTTCATGATATACCGAATCTCTTGGATGTAGACATAATGGAGAAAATCCTAATATCTTTGGGCTGTTCAGTTGAAAGAGAAAATGGGACCATCGTAGTGAATTCAAAGGAATTGAACAATTATGAAATACCAGAGACCTTAGTAAGAGAGATGAGATCCTCCATTATTTTTTTAGGAGCGCTGTTATCTCGGTATGGAAAAGTAAAAATAAGCTATCCCGGTGGATGTGAAATTGGGCAAAGGCCCATTGATTTACATCTGAAATCTTTGCGTGAAATGGGTGCAAAGATAGAAGAAAAGCATGGCTTTTTAAATTGTGAGGCCAAAGAGCTAAAGGGATGCGAAATACAATTGGATTTTCCAAGTGTAGGTGCTACAGAAAATATCATGTTGGCTGCTGTATTTGCCAAGGGAACCACCATCATAAGAAATGCTGCGAGAGAACCTGAAATTATTGATTTGGAAAACTTTTTAAACGCCATGGGCGGCCGTGTTTCAGGCTCGGGGACTGCAACGATTCGCATTGAGGGTGTGGAGCGACTTTATGATGTAGAACATAATATTATACCGGACAGAATTGTAGCAGGAACTTATTTAATCGCTACAGCGATTACAAAGGGTGAAATTGTTCTACGAAATGTAATCCATGAGCATCTGCAGTCCATTCTATATAAGTTGAGGGAAGCTGGCTGTATCGTGCAAATCTATAATCACAGTTTAAAATTAATAGCCCCAAAGGATATCAAAGCCATCGAATCCATTCGAACGCTGCCGTATCCCGGATACCCTACGGATATGCAGGCGCAGATGATGTCCCTAATGACACTCAGCGATGGCATCACCATCGTTACGGAAAATATCTTTGAAAATCGGTATAAGCATGCAAATGAACTCATAAGAATGGGCGCTAATATCAAGGTTGATGGAAGGGTAGCTATTATTAAGGGCGTACCGAAGCTCAGTGGTGCCACAGTGGTAGCACAGGATTTACGCGGTGGAGCAGCTTTGATCCTAGCAGGGTTAGCTGCAGAAGGTACAACGATTATAGAAAATATCAAACACATTGAAAGAGGCTATGAAAATATACACCAGGTTCTAAATTCATTGGGTGCTAATGTAGCCAAGGATTCTCCAACAATGGTATAATATTAATTGCAGCAATAAGCTGCAATTAAAAATATAGAAAATGGGACAAGCTGAAAGTAGGGGATGGAATGGATTCGAAAAAAAGCTATGCTGAAAAACGAAAAAAAATGCGACAAATCAAAATGAAAATTTCAAGCGTACTCTTTGCTGTAGTGTTTATATTCTGGGGAGTATATTACCTACTGCAGTCGGATCTGATGAACCTAAAAGAAATTGTGGTCCAAGGCAATATGGTCATACAGGAAGAGGAACTGATCCAGGTCTCTAAACTAGCAATGAATAAGAATATATTTAAGTTCAATTTAAAGGAAATACAGGATAATATTAAAACACATCCTTATGTAAAGGATACGAAGGTTCGGAGAAAGCTGCCAAGAACGATCTCCGTTGAAGTGAAAGAGAGAGAAGAATATGCTATAATACCTTATATGGGTTCGTATATATATATCGATGATGAAAATGTAGTTTTGAAAGCTTCTGAAAGCTACATTGCCAATGATCATATTTTAATCACAGGTGTAGAATTTAAAAGCTTTAAAACGGGAGAAAAAATTGATGCCACTAACAATAAGGTGCTGAAAAGTGCTTTGGATATATTGGCAGCGGCAAGAATGACTTCGATATTTGACATGATTTCAGAAATTAACATCAGCGACGAAAAAAACATTCGCCTGATTACGCTGAATGGCGGGGATATATGGCTAGGTGAAGGGAAAGACCCTGCGTATCTTATGGTAGCATTGGATGAAATTTTGGTAAATTTATACACGAAAAACATAAAAAATGTTATAATAGACATGCGATTTGATGGGAATATTTCTGTCATTAATAGAGATACATTGGAGGAATAGCATATGAAAGACTTGAAAGGTAAGATTGCTTTAAGTGCCCTTTGCATTATTTTAGGTGTAACCATATCGACGCAGCTTAAAACAGTAAATAAAAGCACTGGTGGCGTTTTATCTACACAAAAAGCACAACAGCTGGCATTGGAGCTAAAGAAGCTGAGAACAGAAAAGACCACCTTGACAGAGGAATTGACTCAATTAGAGCTACGATTAAAAGAATATGAACTATCAGAAGCTGATGAAAATTTTATTATAAGAAATTTGAAAAATGATTTAGAAAAATATCAAATAGTATCTGGGTACAAAACCGTAGAAGGTCCTGGAATTATTCTTACAATAGATGATCCGATACAAACCCATCTAGGGGAAGGGGAAAGCAGCAGTACGATCATGTATAACTACGAGCTACTTTTAAGTGCTGTAAATATATTAAATGGTGCCGGAGCAGAAGCTATATCGATTAATGATCAAAGATATACTTCGATGACTGAAATTTATTATACATCCAATTCAGTTCTTGTAAATTCAGTTCCCACATTGCCGCCATTCGTTATTAAAGCCATTGGAGATGCAGAATCATTGGAAGCTGCTCTAAACATTCGATTTGGTATTGCAGAAGAAATGAGGGAAGGATATAATTTGCAAGTCAACATCAAAAAGGAAAATACCATTACGATCCCTCGCTATAACAAGACAACAAACTTCCAATATGCAAAGCCGATGAACGCTACTTCTTAGAAAGGTAGAACTTAAAATGAAAATACAGTTAAACAAAGTGATTATTGCAATTCTATGTATTATCTTAGGTGCTTTTATAGCGATTCAATTAAAAAATGTACAAGGTGACTATAGCTTTGTGACATTGAATACCATAGCAGATCTTCAAAATATGGTAAAAAGAGAACAAGAAGAAGTATCCAATCTTAAAGAGCAAATTTCCCTAAATAGGAACAAATTAAATGAATATGAAAAAGCAATTCAGCAGGGTGGTAGTATCAAAGATGTTCTTGACAGAGAGAATCAACTTTTAAAAACCATCAGTGGGTTTCTAGATGTGGAGGGAGCCGGAATTATTATTAAGGTTAGTGACAGTGAGAGGGAGTTATATGAATTTGAGGATCCAAACAATATCATTGTACATGATAGGGATATTCTTACAATCGCAAATGATTTAAAAATTGCAGGTGCTGAAGCCTTGTCCATCAATGGACAAAGGGTCATTAGCCTTTCTGAAATCAAATGTGCAGGTCCTACCATTACTATTAATAACTACACTTATGGTCAGCCGTTTATTATAAAAGCAATTGGCAATAAAGACACCTTAAGTGCAGCAGTAAAGTCACCAGATTCCCATGCGACCATTTTAAAGGATATTTATGGTTTAGGCGTGGAAGTAGAAGTATATGATAATGTGCGGATTTCGAGATATCATAATAATATATCATGGAAATACTTAACACCGAAGGAAGGTGAGTAGATGATTTTTGCTATCGTAGGTTTAGTTCTAGGTCTTGTTTTAGGTTTACAATTGGATATCACTTATCCAGCAAAGTATGCACTTTATATATCCGTTGCAATTTTAGCTGCAATGGACTCTGTTTTTGGAGCAGTGCGATCCATATTGGAAGATAAATTCAATACGGAAATCTTTGTTTCAGGATTTTTTGGCAATGCGATATTGGCTGGATTCTTAGCATATATAGGGGATCGATTAGGCGTTCCGCTATACTATGCAGCAATTTTCGCATTTGGCAGTAGACTTTTCCAAAATTTTGCAATTATAAGAAGACATTTTTTAGGACGAATTCGCTCTAAATAAAATGAGTACCTTTAAAAAGAATGCTATGCGTGTAAACATATAGGGCAGAGGTTATAAAAAACAAAAGAATCATTAGGACTTTATCCTCATTTTTTTATTTCTAAATATTGACATCAACTTTTTTATAGATTGTTATAAATAAAAAAAGGAAATTCGTGATTTTTGTTGAATTACTCTATAGTTTATAAAAATTCATAGCTTTAAATATTCTTTTAATAAAGTATCGTATAAGATTTATATTAATTTAAGTACAATATTTATTAGGAATCACATGGAATCTTCCATGACATAAAAACGAATGTTGCTATTTACATAATAAGGGGGTAATATTGTGTTGGAATTCGATATGAATATGGAACCGTTTGCTAACATAAAGGTAATTGGTGTGGGCGGCGGAGGAAATAATGCTGTAAATCGTATGATTGATTCAGGCTTAAAGGGTGTAGAATTTATTTCTGTAAACACAGATAAGCAGGCATTGTTCACTTCTAAAGCAGAACATAAATTGCAAATCGGTGAGAAACTTACGAGAGGTTTAGGTGCGGGAGCAAATCCTGAAATTGGAAAGAAGGCTGCTGAAGAAAGCAGAGAAGATATTGCTCAGCTACTTCAAGGGGCAGATATGGTATTCATCACCTCCGGAATGGGTGGTGGAACTGGTACAGGTGCTGCACCCATCGTTGCAGAAATCGCTAAAGATTTGGGCATACTTACAGTCGGTGTTGTGACAAAGCCATTTACCTTTGAGGGAAAGAGAAGAATGATGCACGCAGAGCACGGTGTAATGGAGTTAAAGGGTAGAGTAGATACCTTGGTAACCATTCCAAATGATCGACTGCTTCAAGTGATAGAAAAAAGAACGACAATGCTAGAAGCCTTCAAAATAGCAGATGATGTATTGATGCAAGGGGTACAAGGTATTTCTGACTTAATCGCTGTTCCTGGACTCGTGAATTTGGACTTTGCTGACGTAAAAACAATTATGTCCGAGCAAGGTTTAGCGCATATGGGTATCGGTAGGGCAAGTGGAGAAAACCGAGCGGCAGAAGCTGCAAGACAAGCAATCCAGAGTCCACTATTAGAGACCTCAATTGCAGGTGCAAAAGGCGTACTGCTCAATATTACAGGAGGATCTAACCTAGGATTACTTGAAGTTAATGAAGCAGCAGAATTAGTTGCACAAGCTGCGGATCAAGATGCAAACATTATTTTTGGTGCTGTAATCAATGAGGATTTAAAAGATGAAATTAGAATTACAGTTATTGCTACAGGCTTCGATAATGACATCATAAAAAAGATTGATGTGAAGGAGAAAACCATTATCAAAAAACCAGAGGTAGCGGAAGTAGCAGTTACAGAGGAAGAAGATACCAAAACAATGAAATCTGAAAGAAATGAGGACCTAGATATTCCGATTTTCCTTAGAAGAAGAAAATAGCATTGTGGCAATTCTCGCTTTCAGCTTTAATAAGATGATATTTATTGGAATGAATTAAATTAAAGAAGTAAATAGAAAGAAAAAGAAGTTATCTTATAATTTATAGGATAACTTCTTTTTTTTCACTTATAGAACACTTTCCAACCTTAAGGTTCATATAAAGTATTTTTTCGACTACAGTTAATGACAAAAAAATAAGATACAATCCTATATAATATACATAAAGAGAAAAAAATTGAATACTTCTATATTAAATCAATTATGTTTAGAGGTGAATGAATGATTGTATATGCAGAATATGTATTTTTAGAAAATTTTATTATGAATTATATCATACTATCTCTCACTGGGAAGTTTGCTAAATACCATAATAAACAGATCAAGTTGATTTTAGGTGCCGCATTTGGTGCTCTCTATGCATTCGTTATATTTTTTCCATCCCTGCACTTTTTATTTTCAGTATTGATGAAGCTAGCTTGTTCCATGATCATCATCATCGTTGCATTTACACCGTATAAATTTAAGGATTTTTTTAGATTAATCGGTATATTTTATTTAATCACCTTAATCTTTGGAGGCGCGGGATTTGCATTGTTTTATTTTACTAGTTTTAATGGGATTGTCAGTAACGGAATATTTTACACATCAAGTATTACGGTGAAAAATATATTTATTTCCTGTGGCGTAGGATATATATTGATTAAATTTTGCTGGGAATACATACAAAGACAATCTTCTAAGGAAAAAATCGTAATGGATATCTGTATTGACATCAATAAAGAAAAAATAATTCTAAAGGGATTGGTGGATACGGGAAACTCCTTAACGGATCCCATTAGCAAGTATCCAGTGATCATTGTGGAGTACAATAAAATAGAGGAAATTTTCCCGAAGGAAGTCAAAGAAATTTTTACAAACAATCATTTATTTAGTATGGATAAAATTTTTGAAAACATCAATGAAAATCACTGGATAACCAGACTTAGAATCATTCCATACCAAGCTTTGGGTACGGAAAATGGCATGTTGATTGGATTTAAACCAGATAATGTCCTCATCTATAATGAACAATATCATAAAGATATTCAGGATATTATCGTGGCAATTTACAATAAAAAGCTTTCAAAATATGGAGATTATGCAGCTTTATTGCATCCAGATATTATTTAAGCAAATATCTTAAGGTGAATACAAAATTGAAACGGGGGTAACTTAAGTGAAAAGAATTGTAGTAAAGTTTAGATTGTTATGTCGGTACTATTGGGTTAAAATTTTAAAGAAGTTGAAGCGATACCATGCAGAAAGCATTTATTATATAGGAGGCAGCGAGGCTTTGCCACCGCCTTTAAGTAATGATGAGGAAAATCTTTTAATATCAAAGCTGAAAAGTGATGAAAGTACAGTTCGAACGATTTTAATAGAGAGAAATTTAAGATTGGTCGTTTATATTGCTAGAAAATTTGAAAATACAGGAATTGGAATCGAAGACCTCATATCCATTGGGACCATCGGTTTAATAAAAGCAGTAAATACCTTTAATCCAGAAAAGAATATCAAACTGGCCACCTATGCATCCCGATGTATTGAAAATGAAATCTTAATGTATTTAAGAAGAAATAGCAAAGTAAAGATGGAGGTTTCATTTGATGAACCGTTGAATATCGATTGGGACGGAAACGAACTGTTACTTTCGGATATACTGGGAACAGAGAATGATGTCATCCATAAATTTTTAGAAGAAGAAGTGGACAGAGATTTATTAAAAATAGCCCTAGAGAAATTAAGTAAGAGAGAAAAGAAAATCATGGAATTAAGGTTTGGTCTCAATACTGGACAAGAAAAAACACAGAAGGAAGTTGCAGATATTTTAGGGATTTCTCAATCCTATATCTCAAGGTTAGAAAAGCGAATCATTACAAGATTACAAAAAGAAATCAACAGATTGGTATAAAAAAAACTTCTATAGAAACTCTATAGGGAAGCTTTTCTTGAAACGCATTTGCAGTAAGGTTCTTTTTTGAAATCTATTATAAGTAGAACTTTCCTATTTGTTATAAAATAGCTACCATAAAAAAGTATAATTTCAGCCAAAGAGTCAATAATCTAAATACTAAAGGGGTAATTCATAGTGAAAGGGCTGAAAAACAATGCATATTAATAAAGTTGAAATCTGCGGAGTAAATACATCAGAATTACCAGTGTTGAAAAATAGTCAAATGCGAGTTCTATTCGATAGAATTCACAAAGGGGATAATAGCGCTAGAGAAGAATTTATACAAGGAAACTTGAGATTGGTATTGAGCGTGATTCAAAGATTCAACAATCGCGGGGAACATGTGGATGACCTATTTCAAGTGGGATGTATTGGTCTTATAAAGGCTATTGATAATTTTGATCTCAGTCACAATGTGCGTTTTTCAACTTATGCTGTTCCAATGATCATTGGGGAAATCAGAAGGTATTTAAGGGACAATAATTCAATTAGAGTCAGCAGATCTCTAAGAGATACAGCCTATAAAGCCCTTCAGGTAAGAGAACAGCTGATCAATAAAAACTCTAAAGAGCCAACGATTGCTCAAATTGCTGAAGAGTTAAATCTTCCAAGGGAAGATGTTGTATTTGCTCTAGATGCAATACAAGATCCCGTCTCCCTGTTCGAGCCGATCTATCAGGATAGTGGCGATGCTATCTTCGTTATGGATCAAGTCTGTGACGAAAAAAGTGAAGATGAATGCTGGATTGATGGTATTGCCTTGAGAGAGGCTATGAGAAAGCTAAATTCTCGAGAAAAACATATCCTTTCATTGCGATTTTTTGAAGGAAGAACGCAGATGGAGGTTGCAGATGAAATCGGCATATCTCAAGCGCAGGTCTCTAGGCTAGAAAAAACAGCATTAAAACATATGCGAAAGTATATTTAATCCCTCTGAAAGAGGGATTTTTAACTTTAAGCACTTGAAACTTTACGCAGTGTTTAAAGTTGAGTGCGCCATAAAGCTTGTGAGTCTAAATGAACAAATTTTATTTTATACATGAAACCATAACGAGTTGTATTTTTTCTAATAACAGCACCGATCTATCTAGATATAAAAAATTAACACCTAAAAGGCATAATTTAAGGAGAACATATATAAATATAAATAAACAAGTTATATAAAATGTACTTAGGAGGGGGACCATTGATAAAAGCATCGGATTTAACAGAAAAAGAGGTTGTAAATATAACAGATGGTAGAAGAATTGGATTGATTACTGATTTAGAGGTAGATTTACATAAGGGACGAATTAATGCCGTCATAATTCCTGATGGGGGTAGAATGGGAGGGATATTCAGTAAAGAGCTAGAATATGAGATTAAATGGAGCCAAATAAAGAAAATTGGGGAAGATGTGATTCTAGTGGAGATAAGAGACACAGTAGAACCTGCTGTTTATTCCAATAGAGAGGAAGAAGTAAGTTATACACCGAAGGAAAAACCTAAAATTTCCTCTGATACGATTTAACATGAATTTAACATGGAAAAAAGTTTCAAAAAAATTAGACATCTAAATTAGAGTATATTATAATATAGATAGATTTGTAGAAAATTTATTCAATAAATTATAATATGTGGCATGTGGAGGGAGGAATTGCCATGAATTGCCCCTTTTGTTCTCACAATGATTCCAAAGTAATCGACTCTAGACCAACGGATGAAGGACAAGCTATACGTAGAAGAAGAGAATGTATTTCATGCTCTAAACGATTTACTACTTACGAAAAAATTGATGAGATACCATTGATTGTGGTTAAAAAAAATGGAAATAGAGAACCTTATAATCGAAATAAGATTCTAAATGGTGTGATTCGGTCCTGTGAAAAAAGACCTGTATCCATGAAAGATATTGAAAACTTGGTAGATGGTATAGAGAAACAGATTCATAACACAATGGAGCGAGAAATCACGACAGAGTTGATTGGAAATTTAGTAATTGATAAGATTAAAGATTTAGATGGCGTTGCTTACGTAAGGTTTGCTTCTGTATATAGAGAATTCAAAGACATTAATACTTTTATGGATGAGGTAAAGAAGATTTTAAGTGAAAAACCTAGTTTATAATAAAGAGCAGGTATGGAACTTGCTCTTTTCTAATATTCAGGAGGTAAGAGTATGACGTATACCATAGAAAATAGTGGTCAGATTCAATTCATAACCTTTGACGCCTTAGAGAATATCCCTTTTATTCGTCATGGATTTAGTACGCGGATTGGCGGTGTTAGCCAAGGTGTCTACAATTCTTTAAATCTCGGTGTAAAGACGGGAGACAGTATAGAAGATGTGGAACAAAATATTCAGATGTTTACAGCAGCTGTTGGACTAAACTATGAAAATTTAGTAGTGTCAGACCAAGTCCATGGCGATATCATAAAAATAGTCCTTGAAGAAGATAAAGGAAAGGGATTCTTTAAAGAAAGAGACTACCATGGTGTGGATGGTTTAATCACCAATATTCCGGGTATTCCTTTATTGACGATATTTGCAGACTGCGTACCCATATACTTTGTAGACATTGCAAAAAAAGTAGTTGGTCTTAGTCATGCTGGCTGGAAGGGAACGAGGTTAAAGATCGGCAAAAAAACAGTGGAGATGATGGTATGCCATTATGGCTCAGATCCAAAGGATATTGTCGCCCTAATCGGCCCATCGATTAAAAAGTGTTGCTACGAAGTAGATCAATTTGTTATCAATGAGTTTGAAAGCTCATTTGGGAGTGTGTCTTCCTTTACAACGCCAAAAAAAGATGGAAAATATATGCTAGATTTATGGACTGCAAACAAAATCGTTCTTTTAGAAGCCGGTTTACGAGATGAGAATATAAGGAACTCAAATTTATGTACAAGCTGTCATTCGGACTTATTCTATTCCTATAGGAAAGAAAATGGAGTGACCGGAAGAATGGGCGCGATCATCCAATTAATATAAGGTGAGGTGTTATAATGAATCCAAAACAAAATAAAACAATACTGGTTGTTGATGATGAAGAGCATATTCTAGAGTTAATAAGATTTAATCTAGAAAAAGAGGGGTATGATGTTCTCTTATGTGAAAATGGTGATGAATGTATTCCTATGATACAGAATAATAAGGTGGATTTAGTAGTTTTAGATTTGATGCTACCTGGTATGGATGGCATTCAAATCTGTAAAAAACTCAATCGAATGGATGAATACGAAAACCTACCAATTATTATGCTAACTGCTAAAAGTGAGGAAACTGATAGAGTTTTAGGGCTGGAGCTGGGTGCAGACGATTATATAACGAAACCCTTCAGTGTTAGAGAGTTGATTGCTAGAATAAGAGCTGTATTAAGAAGAAGTGAAAGCAAGCAAGATAGTAGTAGATATGAGAATAAAGAAAAGAGCATTGTGGTAAAGGATTTAATCATTGATGTTGAAGAGCATACGGTATCCATTGATGGTGTTTATGTGGAACTGACCCTGAAAGAATTTGAATTATTAAAAATGTTATCGGAAAACAGAGGAAAGGTATTGTCTAGAAACTTATTATTGGATGAAATCTGGGGATATGAGTACTTTGGTGAAACAAGAACGGTAGACGTTCATATTCGCCATCTCCGTAGAAAGATCGGGGATGATAAGTCCAATGAATATATTGAGACCATCAGAGGGATCGGATATAAGATGAAGTAGGTGAAGGTTATGCAGAAAAGAATATTTGCTGTTTTTACATTAATCCTATTTGTAAGTACACTACTAACAGGATTCCTTTCGTTGAGTCTCATAACAGACAACTATACTAGAGAGCTGGAGGAACGATTAATTTCAAATGCACAATTAATTGAAAGCATCCTTATCGAAGATGGAAAGATTCATAATTCTTTAGAAATACAAAGACTCTCTAAAGAACTAGGGGAGAAAATAGAGTCTAGAATTACGATTATCGATGAATCAGGGGAGGTTTTAGGGGATACATTAGGCCATGATTTGCCTAGAGAAAATCATAAAGACCGACCAGAAATAGTAGAAGGATTTAGTGGGAGAATTGGAAAAACCATTCGGTATAGTGATACCACTCACAAAGAAATGCTCTATGTGGCTGTTCCTGTGGAGACGGAGCAAGGAGCGTTATTTGTTATTAGGCTATCCATTGGTCTGGAAAAAATAAAGCATATGCATCACCGCTTAATTTACTATATCGGATTTTCGATCTTAGTCAGTTTATTCTCTGCACTATTATTGGGATATCGATTCATCGGAAGATTGATGGACCCAATCAAGCAGATCATAGAGGCGTCCATGAAAATTTCCAGTGGCAACTTTGAGCGGAGGGTTAAAATCCAATCGGATGATGAAATTGGGGAATTAGCCGTTAACTTTAATCATATGGCCGATCATCTTGAGAGCACCATCCTTCAGTTATCTGATAGTAATACGAAATTTAAAGCCTTATTAACCAGTATGGTAAATCCAATTATCGCCATTGATACCAATCGGCATATTATACTATTCAATCAATCTGCAGAAAAACTCTTTAAGATCGATGCAAAAGATGCTCTTGGCAGGGATGTTATTCAAATTATAGAAGAAAATTATTTGGATAGACAACTGATTAAAGTTTTTACCACAGAGGAGGCAAATTTTGAAATCAGTATTAAAAGACCAGCAAAAAAGATACTGAGCATCAATGCAAACCCAATTCACTTGGAGCATGATCCAACTAGAATCATGGGAATTGTAGCAATTATGGAAGATGTTACAGAGATTAGAAGGCTAGAGAAAATGAGATCAGATTTCGTTACAAATGTTTCTCATGAGCTAAAAACCCCGTTGACTTCAATCAATGGTTTTGTTGAAACATTAAAAAGCGGTGCGGTCGAAGATCGAGATGTGGCAATGCGTTTTCTTGATATTATAGAGATTGAGACAGATCGGTTAAAGAGGTTAATTAATGATATCCTAACCCTTTCAGAAATCGAAAGTATGGAAACTAAATTTATAGTCAATGAAATTTTCCCAAGTGATACTTTAATGGAAGTTGTAGATTTTATTATACCTCTTGCAGACTCGAAGGAAATAGAGTTGTTTACAGATATTGATTCAGCCTTACCCAGTATATACGGCAATAGAGATTGGTTTAAGCAAATTGTGATCAATCTGCTGGACAATTCAATTAAATATACGCCCATTGGCGGGAAGGTTGAATTAACTGCTTATACAAAAGATAACAATATCGTTCTTCACGTGAAGGACACTGGAATTGGAATCCCTAAAAAAGACCTACCAAGATTGTTTGAAAGGTTTTATCGAGTAGATAAAGCTCGAAGCAGGAAAGTTGGTGGCACTGGATTAGGATTAGCCATTGTGAAATACATCGTTTTATCATTTAATGGAAAAATCAACGTGGACAGTGAAGAAGGAAATGGTACAGAATTTATTGTAACAATACCAATTACAAGCAGTTAGAAGATCGAATTTATTATACAGATAAGATGCTCTTAAATGAGGCATCTTTTTTTGTGACGAAAATTACACCTTTTAGTATAGTTTAATTCTTGGAAGGGAAATATAAAATAACTGAAATAGTTAGATGCACACTAAAAATATAAGAAAACACAAGAAAATTTAATTATTTTCTCAAGGAGGAATTGACATGTCTGGAGGCATGATTTTATTAGTAGTGATAACTGTACTGATTTTAATGGGATTGGGTCATAGAGTCCTAGATCGATTGCGGCTCAGCGATAAGGCAGCTCTTGCCATACTCATAGCCATTGTTATTTCAACAATATTTATACCTGATATCAATATCACAGATAAGGTATCTTTTAATGTTGGGGGCTTTATTATCCCCATGGCCTTAGCCATATACTTATTTGTAAAGGCAGAAACGGGGAAGGAAAAAATACGTTCTATTATTGGTGCTTTAGTTACAGGAGCTGTGGTATACCTCGTACAACGATACGTTCTGCCCAGTGACCCAGAGGCAATGTACATCGATCCCAACTATGTATACCCTCTGATCGGTGGTATGATCGCCTATATTCTGGGAAGATCTAGACGTGGTGCGTTCATTGCCGGAGTGGTAGGCATTGTAATCAGTGACTTAATACAGTTGATTATAAATAATATGAATAACATTGCTGCACCTACCAGATTTGGAGGTGCTGGCGGAGTGGACACAACATTTATGACAGGAGTATTGGCCGTATTGATTGCAGAAATCGTAGGAGAGACTAGAGAAAGGCTTCAAGGAGGAACAGCAAAGAAAAGATTACACTTTGATAAAGGGCACTTTGTCAGTTCATTAGGTGAAAATAACAAGAAAAATAAAAATGAATTATATAAAACCAGAGGTGATAAAGATGACAAAAAATAGATTTTTATTTTTTCTATTGATAATACTCATGGTGATGACCCAATTTGTATCTGCCGATGATTGGTATGATAAAAATGGAGGATATTATAAGGTGTATGATTCTAATACGAATAAGGTAATATTTGAAACCGCTAGGATCGTCAACAAAGGCGATCAGTATTTAAGTGGTGACAATAAAATGTATAAGGTGACCAAGGTCAATAAGAAGAATAATACCGCTTATGCAGAATTTATGGAAGATGTAGTTCTACCGAAAGTAGATAAAGAAATGTTAACCAGCATAAAACAAGGATTATCGGAAGGTTTTTCCATAGATTCTCTATTGGCACAGGCAGGGAATAGCGGGAAGGAAGATAGGAAAGTAGGAATATACGCAACCCACAGTTCAGAGTCTTATGTGCCGACAGATGGTAGTGAAAGCATTGCAGACAATGGTGGAATATTTAAAGTAGCAGAAAAATTGAAGCAAGGATTTGAAAGCAATGGTGTAAATGCTATATTAGACAACACCTCTCATGATCCTCATGATGCGGGAGCCTATAAAAGATCTCGAAGAACTGCTCTGCAATTAATTAGAGAACAACAGCCAACCGCTATGATTGATGTTCATAGGGATGCTATTCCTGCAGAACAGTATCTTGTAGATATCGATGGAAATCCAGCTTCTAAAGTAAGACTAGTTGTTGGTCGAAGGAACCAGAATTTTAAAGCAAATGAAGAAATGGCCATGAAAGTAAAAGCAGTAGCTGATGAAATGCATCCAGGCTTAATAAAGGATGTATTTTACGCAAAAGGAGATTACAATCAAGACTTGACACCGAGAGCAATGCTTTTAGAGATGGGAACATATTTGCATACGAGAGAAAGAGCAGAGAAATCTGCTGGATATATTTCTGAAATAATTACCACAGCTTTATTTGGTGGAACCTTTAAAGAAGAAAACAATGCAGGTGTCAATAAAGTAGAAGGGAACAAGCCTACAGGAACAGGAACTGTTAATAAAGCTCAGTCCATCAGCAAAAGTAATACCGGCTCTGGGACTGGTATTATGGCCGTATTAATTGTGGTTGTCCTTGGCGGAATTGGATTTATGTTTTTAAGCAGCGGTGGTAGAGAATGGAAATCTAAAATGTCCAACTTTAAACAGGAATTTGCGAATTTCTTGGGAAGAAAGAAAAACAAAAGATGATTTTAAAAAAGTAAAAGTATCTGGAGAGAAGGATCCCATGAAAATCATATATTTATATAGAAGGAACGCATATGCAGCTATTATGGCTGCATATGCACATTTAAAGCTAAATGCACCGAAGAATCTTGACTATGTGAGAGAAAGCTATCGAAAAGAAGGCTATTTTTTTTATTTAGGGATGGACGAAGATTTCAATGAGGTGTATTTACTATATAGCGAAAGAAAGGGTCTAATTTTAACAAATCTATTACATGGATTTGCTGCCTTGTATCATCAAAATATTAAAATAATTGATTTAAACTAAAATATAAGAGTAAGAAAGAGGGCATTCATGAAAATAATATATAGCTGCTATGGTGGTGCTCATTCTTCAGTTGTGGCATCTGCAATTCACATGGGATATTTACCAATGGATAGAATTCCGAGAGACGAGGAGATCCTCAGTGTTCCATACTATGATCAATCTCCAAAGGAATATATCGGAACACCGCTATACGTGGGGACGGACGAAAAACTACGAGATATTTACATAGTTGGAATGGGTCCTTACCGAAGAGAATACACAGAGATCGCCTACAATTTTACTTATAGCCTATGTAATAGTGCCACTGGGGATATTAGAATCGTCAATGTAATTCCCTTATTAAATTTTACGATTCGATTGGGTGGATTTCTTTCCCGTAGATTAGGATTGATCGGAATGGGAAGGCCCCTAACCGTAAAAGGGATTCAAAAAAATTATCCTCTTTTTATTGATTTAGTCCGTGATGTAAAAAGAAGATATTAAATAAAAGGTTCGTAATACTTGACGCATATTACAACAAAATGATAGTATTATTTGATGTATAGAAAATATTATGGTATAATATTAGTACCTAGTATTAAAACTAAGTAAAAGTAGGTGTAACATTGAAAGAAGCTTGTATAAAAAATATAATCAGTAAAGTATACAGTGGGAGCATTGCAGAAGAAGTGGGCATCGAAGTGGGAGATGAACTGCTTAAAATAAACGGGCATGAAATAGAAGATATTATTGAATATAGATACTTTTTAACGGAAGAGTATTTAGAAGTAGAGATACTAAAAGTGGATGGAGAAAACTGGATTATAGAAATTGACAAGGAATACGATGAAGACTTGGGTATAGAGTTTGAAAACCCAATTATTGATCAAGCGAAGAGTTGTAGAAACAAATGTGTTTTTTGTTTTATTGATCAATTACCTCCAAATATGAGACAGAGCCTTTATTTCAAAGATGATGACTCTAGACTATCTTTTTTACAAGGAAACTATATTACTTTAACCAATATGAGTGAAGAGGATATCAATAAGATTGTTCAGTATAGAATCAGCCCAATCAATATATCTGTACATACAACCAACGGAGAGCTTAGAAAAAAGATGTTGAATAACCGATTCGCAGGGAATATTCTCGAAATATTAAAGAAACTTGCGGAGAATCATATTCAAATGAATTGTCAAATCGTTCTCTGCCCAGATTTAAATGATAAAGAAGAACTGGACAATACCATTAGAGATCTAGGAAAGCTCAGTGCAAGTATCGGTAGTGTAGCTGTTGTACCGGTAGGGTTAACTGCTTATAGAGAAGGATTATATGATATGAAACCTTTTCATAAGGAAACCGCAGCGAATACAATTGATCAAGTGGAAAAGTGGCAGAAAAAGTTTCAGTCCACAATTGGACGAAATCTTGTCCATGTTTCAGATGAATTCTATGTTCTAGCTCATCGGGATTTTCCACCATATGACAATTACGAAGGGTTCCCCCAGCTAGAAAACGGCGTAGGCTTAGCTACAAAGTTTAAACACGAATTTGATCAATACTTAAAAAAACTACCAATTCAATTAAAACAGCCGAAATCTATCACTGTAGTTACAGGCACTGCGGCATGTCAGCTGATTACTAAAATGTGCCAAGATTTGATGAAGAAAATTAAAAATCTAAAAATCAATGTTGTTTGCGTAGAGAACAAGTTTTTCGGTGGGCACGTATCCGTTAGTGGATTAACCACTGGACAAGATATCTATCATACATTGAAGGGTAAAGAACTAGGAGAAAAAATCTTTATTCCAGAGTCTATGATGAAATCTGGCGAAGAAGTTTTTCTAGACGATTATACCGTTACAAGATTGGAAGAAGACCTGGGCGTAGATATTCAGATCTGCGAAGTGGAGGGTAAAACATTTATTCGGAGGATGTTAAATTTAAAAGTAAATAATAAAATTAGGGGTGAAGTAAATGGCTAGACCAATTGTTGCAGTTGTAGGACGACCAAATGTAGGGAAATCCACTTTATTTAATAAAATTGCAGGAGAAAGAATTTCAATTGTAGAAAATAAACCGGGGGTAACCCGTGATCGAATCTATGCAGAAGCTGAATGGCTGAATTACCAATTTACACTGATTGATACAGGGGGAATCGAACCGGAATCTGAAGAGATCATACCGGCTCAAATGAGAAGGCAAGCTGAATTGGCGATGGAAACTGCCAACGTAATCATATTCGTTGTAGACGGAAGAGAGGGTCTCACATCAGTGGATCGAGACGTTGCAGAGCTTCTTAGAAAAACAAAAAAACCTGTGATTGTAACTTTAAACAAAGTAGATACGAGACATCAGTCTGAGCATTTTTATGAATTTTATGAGTTGGGCATGGGGGACCCGATTGAAATATCTGCTTCCTTAGGTCTCGGCATTGGGGATCTATTGGATGAAGTTGTAAAAAATTTCAATCCAGAGGATTATAATCAATATGATGATGACGTTATTAAAGTGGCGATGATCGGTAAGCCTAATGTGGGTAAATCTTCTTTGATCAATCGAATATTAGGAGAAGAAAGAGTTATTGTTAGTGATATTGCAGGTACTACAAGGGATGCCATCGATACGCCATTCACCGATGGGGATGACAGATATGTATTGATTGATACCGCAGGTATTCGAAGAAAAAGCCGTATAACAGAAAGTATAGAAAAATATAGTATTGTTCGTGCTATTGCTGCCGTAGAGAAGTCTGATGTCTGCCTTCTTGTCATTGATGCTTCAGAAGGTGTTACAGAGCAAGATAAAAAAATCGCAGGATATAGTCATGAAAATGGAAAAGGTATGGTTATCGTTGTAAATAAGTGGGATATCATCGAGAAGGATAATCACACGATGAATGAATTTATTAAAGAAATACGAAACGAGCTGACTTATATCAGCTACGCACCGATTGTATTCGTATCAGCATTAACTGGGCAAAGAATGAATAAAATATTAGAAGAAGTAAAGCATGTATCCAATCAAAATGCCATGAGAATTCCTACTGGGGCATTGAATGAAGTCATTGGAGAGGCCATATTGCTAAATCAGGCACCATCTGACAAAGGTAAGCGATTGAAGGTGTTCTACGCGACGCAGGCTTCTGTAAAACCACCGACTTTCATCTTGTTTATCAATGATAAAGAACTAATGCACTTCTCTTACTTGAGATACTTAGAAAATAAAATTCGAGAGAACTTTGGTTTTGAAGGAACACCGATACGATTTATTTTACGAGAGAAAACAGGGAGGGATTAATCGATGGGGGGCAATATTATTTTAATTATAATTGCCTATTTTCTGGGGAATTTTTCAACATCGTATTTCGTTGGAAAGATATTTGCCCAAATTGACATCAGAGAGCATGGCAGCGGTAATGCCGGTTCTACCAATGTCCTAAGAACCTTAGGTGTTAAAGCAGCAGCACTTACATTCCTAGGCGATCTAATCAAAGGAATTTTGGCCGTCTATTTAGGTAGCAAATTTGGCGGTAAGGACTTAGAAATCTTGTGTGCCGTAGCTGTAGTAATTGGACATAATTGGCCCATACTTCTAGGGTTTAAAGGAGGGAAAGGTATTGCAACGACCATTGGTGTAATATTGGCTATAAAGCCCATCATTGCATTGATCTGTGTATCTTTTGGTATTCTTGTATTATATAAATTTAAATACGTTTCCTTAGCTTCTATTTCTGCTATCAGTCTTTTACCTTTCGCTTTGATCGGTTATGGATTGCAACACTTTTTATTTGGACTCATTCTAGCTTTAATGGCCCTCTATCGACATCGAGAGAATATTAAAAGACTTTTAGCTGGTACTGAAAGAAAAATTGGAAAAGCATCAAAGGAAATATGAAGGAGAGTTTAATATGGAACATTCAAAGATTGCTGTTTTAGGTGCAGGTAGCTGGGGCACTGCGTTAAGTATAGTATTGTGCAGTAAAGGACATCACGTTAATCTATGGATGAGAAATGAAGAACAATATAAAGAAATGACAAATACGGGTAGAAGCCAAAAATATTTACCCGGTATAGACTTACCTAAGAATCTAAATATGTATTTGGATTTGGAAAAAGCCATGGTCGATTCCGACGCCATATTAATATCCGTCTCCTCTCAAGCTGTGAGAGGAATCCTTAAAAAAATAAAACCCTACTTAAAGGGGCATGAAGTCATCATCAATGCTGCCAAGGGATTAGAAAAGGAAACCCATTTAAGAATTTCGGAAGTTGTGGCAGAAGAATTACCAGAAAATCCATTCGTTGTATTATCTGGCCCTTCCCATGCGGAGGAAGTGTCTAACAATATGCCAACTACAGTTGTTGTAGCTTCAAAAAGTAAAGAAATTGCAGAATTTGTTCAAGATTTATTCATAACATCTACTTTTAGAGTGTACACCAACCCAGATGTTATTGGTGTGGAGCTTGGCGGTTCATTAAAAAATGTCATTGCTTTCGGTGCTGGAATCGTTGATGGATTAGGATACGGTGATAATGCCAAGGCAGCTTTAATCACTAGAGGGATTAGCGAAATTGCAAGACTTGGTAATGTTATGGGGGCGGATATCTCTACCTTTGCAGGACTTTCGGGCATTGGAGATTTAATTGTAACCTGTACTAGCATGCATAGTAGGAATCGAAGGGCTGGAATTCTAATTGGGCAAGGACATACTTTAGAAGAAACCTTAAAGGAGATTGGTATGGTTGTTGAAGGCATAGCTACGACGAAAGTTGCCTATGAGCTGGCGCAGAAGTATGGGATTGAAATGCCAATTACACAGGAGATATATGATGTTATTTATAATGGTGGTAGCGCTAAGAATGCAGTACATAATTTAATGACCAGAAATCGTACCCATGAGATTGAAGAGGTCGTAAGTAATTCAAATTTAAAATGGTAGCCTATAGAAAGAGGAAGGATTGATTTAGAATCCTTCCTTTTTCTATAGGCTAAGGTTCTTTTTGGGGCAATTTTCTTCATTGAATGCCATCCATATAAAATAATCAAGGAATAAAGTGAAGGCAAAAGTCATATTATTAGTATCCAAGCATATATTTATAATGTTAAAGCTAAGAGCAGTTATTTTATTCATATAATGAGGAGGGAAGGTATGGAAAGATACGATATTTACAGGGATATTGCGAAACGTACCCAGGGAGATATCTATATAGGCGTAGTAGGTCCTGTTCGAACAGGAAAATCCACTTTGATAAAACGTATTATGGACTTATTGGTATTACCAAATATAGAAAATGCCTATAAGAAAGAAAGAGCAAAGGATGAACTCCCACAGAGTGGAACAGGAAAAACAATCACTACAACGGAACCTAAATTCGTACCAAATGAGGCGGTAGAGCTTACCTTAAAGGATAATGCAAGCTTTAGGTTGAGAATGATTGATTGTGTTGGGTATTTGGTTAAGGGAGCGATTGGTCATCAAGAAGAAGGGAAATCTAGGATGGTCAATACACCTTGGTTCGAAAAGCAAATCCCATTCGAAGAAGCAGCAGAAATTGGAACGAAAAAAGTAATTCAAGAACATTCCACCATAGGACTGGTTGTGACTACAGATGGAACGGTTACGGATATTGAACGTGAAAGCTATATTGAGGCAGAAGAAAGAGTAATTAAAGAATTGAAAGAAATCAACAAGCCTTTTATCATGATCTTAAATACTCAAAATACGGATAGTCCAGCTACAAGGGAACTAAAGGATCAATTGGAAGCAAAGCATAACGTTCCTGTAGTCATTAAAAACTGTGCCAAACTCACAATGAATGATATTCATGAGATCTTAGAAAATGTGTTGTTTGAATTCCCAGTGACAGAGATCAATATCAATTTACCAGGATGGTTGGAGAGTATAGAATCAAGCCATTGGTTAAAAAATTCAATACTAACTGCTATAAAGTCTTCTGCTGCAAATGTCAAAAGACTTAGGGACATTCAACTATTAGTCAATGGATTGAATGAAGTAGAGAATGTAAAAAAAGCAAATTTAGATGGTATTAAAATGGGGGAAGGGTCTGCACTCATAGATCTTACTACGCCTGAAAATTTATTCTATACAGTGATACAGGAAAAAACGGGATATGAAATTGATGGGGATTATCAGCTCATCGGAATGATTACAGAACTTGCAAAAGCGAAGAGGGAATATGACCGAATAGAGAGAGCTCTCAATGATGTAATGACGATTGGATATGGATTGGTTCCTCCTTCCTTAGATGAACTCACACTGGAAGAGCCAGAGATGTTCCGACATGGCAACCAATTTGGTGTAAAACTTAGAGCAAATGCACCTTCTCTTCATTTTATTCGTGCGGATATTACAACCGAGGTATCGCCTGTCGTTGGCACAGAGAAACAGAGTGAGGAATTAATCAAATATTTATTAGAAGAGTTTGAGCAAAACCCTGAGAAAATTTGGGAAACCAATATGTTTGGAAAATCATTGCACGATTTGGTGAAGGAACAATTACAGAATAAATTATTCATGGTTCCCGATGATACGAGAGTGAAGCTTCAAAAAACCATTCAGAAGATCGTCAATGATGGAAGCGGAGGGTTAATCGCGATCATTCTATAAAAAAGGCTGCTATAGAAGCTTCATAACGAAAACTTTTTGAAGCTCATTTATGGTAAAGTTCTTCTTTGGAAAGAGATTGTAGGTAGATCCGATTCGTTATAAGAAAAGTTTTTGAAAAATTGTAATTTATACTTTACAACAAACGTGCGTTCGGTTATAATTACATTAAGAACATACGTTTGACGGGAGGATTATCCATGAAATCAATAGTATTTATAGGAACTGTAAAAGAACTAAGAGAGTATCTGACAAAATGGAAGAATCATAATCATTAATAGATAGAAACAAAATGCCTTTAGATGATAATTATCTAAGGGCATTTTCTATATAATCATGAAAATTTACATATATTTCAAAAAAATTTGTAATTCCCTTAAAGTATTGATATAATACTATTTCAATGATAAATATTAATGCATGTGTATATGAAAGCCAAGACATAAGGCTCAAATATACAAGGGAAGGATATTCTATGAAAGATTATAAATACATGGTAGAAAACTACAAAGTATTAGGCAATACATTTAATGAAGAGGATGAGCCGATGAAAGCCTTAAAATTTTACATGAAGGCGTATCATTGTAGGGGAGGAAACGAAGACATCGATTTGCTTTTGGAAATTGCACTTTTACAGGATGAACTTAATAATGAAGAAGCTGCCAAAGAGTTTTATACAAAGATTTTGGAAATAGATGGTAATGAAGCAAGGGGACATTATGGTTTGGGAACCATCTATGATAATCAGGGGGATTTTTCCAAGGCCATTGAATATTATAAAAAAGCCATCGAATTAGATCCTTATTATGAAGAAGCCTATTTTTTCCTTGCCAATGCATACGATGAAATAGGGGATAAGGATCGGGCAATAGAGTACTATCAAAAGACAATTGAAATAAATCCTCTTGAATTTTGGGCTTATGTGAATCTAGGATCCATCTATGAAGAATTGGACAGAAATAAAGAATCCTTGGCTATGATGGAGAAGGCATTGGACATTGAACCAACCAATTTTAAAGCGTTGTTTAATATGGGTGTCATACTAAATAAACAGGGAGAAAAGCTAGAAGCGATTCAATATTATGAAGCGGCCATAGAAGAGAATCCCAATTTTCCCAATAGCTTTTTGAACTTAGGAATTATTTATAAAGAGATGGGAAGATATGCAGAATCCATAGAGCTACTAACAAAGGGAATTGAATATAATAAAGAGACTTCCGTACTCTACTATAATCGAGCCTGCCTTTATGCCCATCACTTTGGAAATATAGAGATGGCTCTGAAGGACTTAGCTATTGCAACGGACTTTAGCCCAGACCTCTTAGAATATATGGTTCAGGATGATGAACTGGACTCTTTAAAGCAGACGGAGGAATATCACACATTGATCAAAAATAATACAAAAACAGACTAAATTTTACGGTTGAACCATGAAGATATAAAATGCGTAAAAGGAACGAATCGTGGTATAATTGAAATAGGAAGAAAATTTCCATTCCACGGATAAAAAGGATTCGACAAAAAGAACCATCGATGTGTATTGGAATCATAAAATGTTGAAAAATCACTATTTCCAAGGCAATAGACGAAAATACCCTGAAAGAGGTGAGGTCCAATGTTAAAAAAGATTATTAAAAATATAGAACTATTAATTCAGAAAGTAATTGTTAGTACCAAACGTTTTCCAGAAACAATTTTAATGGCCCTGTGTACCGCTGTGGTTTTAATCTATAGAAATCATTTAGATTATAGCAGTACAGATCTCAGAGAAAACCTAATGCGTATTGCTATGGTATTTGCCATCGGTATTCCGCTGACATTATGTATGAAAGTGTTTTTTGAAAGGAAGGATACCCTTAATAAAGCAGTAAAAATAGGGATATACTTAGGTGTAGCCTTAAGTTTAGTATTATACTATTTATTTCTTCTGAAGCAGCTGAATGAGCTGTCTGTTTTAAGATATGTTGCGTATAGCATTGCCTTATATCTAATATTCTCATGGATACCCTATGTTTTTAAAAGAGAAAACTATGATTTTTATGTAGTAACGCTTTTTAATCGATTCGTTACCACTTATTTATATTCCGGCATATTGTTTCTGGGCCTTGTGGCAATCATAGCGACTGTCGATTTGTTATTCTCCGTGAATATTTCGGGTAACATATACTTCGATATTTGGATCATCGTTGCAGGTGTTTTCGCACCAGCATTCTTCTTGGCAGATATTCCTGAAAGTAGACAGGAATTAGATGTCAAACAATATGCAAAGGTTCTAAAAGTACTTTTATTATATATTATAATGCCTTTAATTGTAGCATATTCAACGATCTTATACGCTTATTTTATAAAGATCATCATTACAAGACAGTGGCCCGATGGAATCCTTGCAAATCTTGTACTTTGGTTTTCTATCATCAGTACAATTGTATTGTTTTTTATTAGTCCACTGCGTAACTCTAGCAAATGGGTTGAAAAGTTCATGGCGATTTTCCCAATAGCACTCATCCCCTTATTGACAATGATGTTTATATCGATAGGAATTCGTGTAAGTGCATACGGGATTACAGTGAATCGATATCTCGTACTGGCTGCCGCATTATGGGTAACGGGCTGTATGATTTATAGTATATGGGACAAGGGCAGGAGAAATATCGTTTTTACCATTTCATTAGTTTTCATATCCATCGTGTCTGTCACTGGCCCATTCAGCAGTTTCTCTATTTCAAAGTGGAGTCAAAATAATAGATTGGAAAAAATATTAAATGCGAACCATATGATTTCAGCAGACGATACCATTATTCCTTCGCCAGATATACCTAAGGTAGATAAGGAAGAAATCAGTTCGATTTTACGCTACTTCAATAATAAGGCGTGGCTAGAAGATTTAAAATATGTACCGGATAATTTTGAAATCAATCAAACAAAATCAGTATTTGGATTTGAACTCGAAGGAAATTATTGGAATGGATATGACAACAAATATTTCAATTATACTTTGCTGAGGGATGGTAAGGTATTGGATATCAGAGGATTTGATTACTTTGCCGATTTTACCAGCTACTCTTCCACAAAAATAGAGGACACAAATAATGAAATGATCATATACTATTCTGACCAAGGAAGAACCGTAACAATAAAGAAAAACAACGAAACGATCTATAGCGGTAATGTGGATGATATTGTAATCAACCTTCATAAGAAAATTAGTGAAGCCAATCAAGATAAACAGGAAGTTAGCTTACAGGAAATGACCTATGAAGAAAAAACACAATCTCTAGAGATTGTATATGTGTTTAATCATATTTCGGGCTCAGAATCTATAGATGGAGAAGTAACGGTCTATACACCGATGTTCTATATATTGATAAAGATGCAATAGTCAGGAAGTGATGAATTTATGATGGATATGTTGATATCTACAATGATGGTTTTATTTATCGTAGCCAGTATGGGGTATATATTTACGATTTTAAAGGAAAAGCTATATTTAAATAATAATATGATTATTTTAGATCATAAGGGATTGAATCAAGAGGATCTGAAAAATTTAGATATTAAGCATTTTATGCTGGGCGGTATTGAATTAATGGCTGGCGATGAGGTTAAAATAATGCTTGAAGATGAAAATAAACTCATCGGAACCATTATTGGAGCGAATAAATCCAACAACATCATTGCAATTATTACAAAGGATCGTGATGTTGCTCGATTGAATATCCAGTCTATAAAGAAACTGAAGGTTATCAGTCGATATGGAAAGTTTTTCACTAAATTTTAGTAGGCAGATAGTAGGATGTATCATACCATTGAAGTAAATATATTCCATACGAACCTAGAACGTGAGTTCTAGGTTCGTATGGTTCAGTGGAAAGGATTTTTCTATTTTATAAGGATGGAAAAATCCTATTCCATTGGACTGTTTCAAAAAAAGCTTCCATATAATGCTCCTTTAGAAGCTTTTTTATAAAATATCTATTGATATTTGAAGGATTTTTTAAGAAAATGAAGAATTATAATATCAATATTGATGGTAGGTGATTTTTTGAATCAGACAAAGAGGAAGAAAAGAACTCAGAAAAGAAAACGCAGAAAAAAAATACCATATATTATTGTTCTCGTTATTTTAGTATATTTCATTTCTAGAATGCCATCACTTTTAATGGCATCTTCCAATAGCACATATCCAGTTCAATACGGTAAGATTGAGAAAAACTTTGAAGTTACAGGATATGTGGTGCGGGAGGAGAAAGTCTTTACAAGTTTGGGCAGTGGAGAGATAAAATATTTTGTTGATGAGGGTAAAAAGGTTTCCAAGGGTGAAAAATTAGCTGAAGTTTACATTAATGAATCTGATGAAGGGACAAGAAAAGATTTGGCTACGATTAATTTAAGGTTAGAAAACATCAAAGAAAGCCAAAATAGTAAAGGTGTTTTCCAAGGAGATATAGAAAAAATTAAAAATCAGATACAAAGATTAATTTTATCCATTCAGCAGGACATTAAGGATCAGAGATATGATAGAATAGATGCTATGAGAAGTGAATTAGAGGATCTATTGAATAAACAGAGTATTATTGCAGGGGAAAAAAGTTTTTCTGGAAAAAATTTAAGTGAATTAGAGGAGCAAAAAACACGGTTAGAAGAAAAAGTAAACGCTTCTGTTCAAGTGATCTATAGTGATTCTCCTGGCTTTATAGCCTTAGGAAGCGATGGGCTAGAGGAATTATTGAATTACAAAACTATAACCGATATTAATAGTGATCAATTGAAGATGATAGAGGATTCAAAGATGGAGCATGCCTCTATGGAAGCAAAAGAGGGAGCACCAATTATTAGAATTGTAAAAAATTATAAATGGAGTCTAATCGTATCTCTCAGTAAAGAACAGTCTGCTGGCATGGAAAAAGGGAATGCATTGAGAATAAGGCCTGTGGGACAAAACAAAGAATTGAGAGCGTTCATCCGTGAAGTGATAGCCGAGGAAGACAACAATATCATCGTCTTCGACTTGGATGAATTTGTAGATAATATTTATAATATTAGAAAGTTAACCGTAGATATTATTAGAAATAAATATGAAGGAACTATGATTGCCAATTCATCGATCGTAGAAAAAGATGGAATAAAGGGTGTATATACGGTAGATGTTACTGGAACAGTTCAATTTAAACCGATTAAAATAAAGACTTCCAATCTCGAATATGCCATCGTCCATGATGGATACTTTGAAAAAAAATCGGACAAGGATGCTGAAAAAACAGAGAAAGTTGCAACCATCAATCTATACGATGAAGTGGTAACGAAGGGTTCTAAAGTTAAAGAAGGTCAAAGAATTAGGTAATTAGGAGTGATGAGATTGTCATTAGAAAAAAATATTGAATTTGTTCAGGAAAGAATAAAGATTGCTGCCCAGAAAGGGCATAGAAATTTAGAAGAGATTCAGCTCATTGCTGTAACTAAAACAGTAGATATCGATGTGATAAAACAAGCCATAGAACTTGGGATTACTCATGTTGGAGAAAATAAGGTTCAAGAACTGGTAAGAAAGTATGATATTATAGGCCCCGTTGTAAAATGGCATCTGATTGGACATCTCCAGCGTAATAAAGTGAAATATATTATTGATAAGGTGGATCTGATACATTCTTTAGACTCCTATAGATTAGCAGAAGAAATTGATAGTAGAGCAAAAGAAATTGGTCGAACTATTGAATGCTTGCTTCAGGTCAATGTATCTGGCGAGGAAACGAAATATGGTGTAGATAAAGAAGGGGCAAAGAGTCTTATTCGAGAAGTAGCGGCACTTGGCAACATTAAAGTACTGGGGCTGATGACAATGGCGCCTTATGTAGAGAACCAAGAAGAGGCCAGACAATATTTTAAGGCCCTCAAGGATTTATCCATAGAAATATCTGCGATGGATTTAGAAAATGTACATATGAAATATTTATCCATGGGAATGTCCAATGATTTTGAGATTGCCATAGAAGAGGGTGCAAACTTAGTAAGAGTGGGCAGTTTAATATTTGGAGAAAGAGATTATTCTAAAAAATAAAGCAATAAATGATGAAGGAGGTCAATTATGTCTGGCAAGATAATCGATAAAGTAAAAGTATTTATGGGGTTTGATGTTTTTGAGGATGAAGAAGTAGAAGAGGAAGAAACTGTAGAAATAGAGGATGAATTGGTTCCCGTAATGAACAGCAAAAGAAATAAGGTCGTAAATATCCATACAACGACTCAAATGAAGGTTGTTCTTTACGAGCCTACCAATTTTGAAGAGGCACCGAATATCGTTGATAATTTAAAGAACAGAAAGCCTGTTATTATCAATTTAGAGAATATAGAACCGGACTTGGCTAAAAAATTCTTTGATTTTTTAAATGGGGCCATCTATGCTCTGGATGGTAATATACAAAAAGTATCTTCTGGAATTTTTATTTTAGCGCCAAATAATGTCGATATATCTGGGAATATTAAAGAAGAACTAAAAAATAAAGGTGTATTTCCTTGGCAAAAATAAGATAGGATGTAGGAACTTGTTAATCTGAAAGAAGGGAGGGGTTGAACGATTGTTTACCCCAAATGTTATAGCACTTGCTTTGTATTATTTAGTTAGAGTAATCAATATTTTAATTTTGATTCGGATTATTTTGCCATGGATTAATCCGAACCCATATAACCCTGTGGTTCAGTTTATTTATAGTGTGACAGAACCGATTTTGGCACCTGCAAGACAATTGATCAACACTGTATTTGGATATAAGGGATTCTTAGATTTTTCTCCGATACTAGCCATGTTTGTAATTCAAACAGTTTATAGTATCATTCTAAGATTGCTATAGTTGAAGAGGTGTGCGTATTGAACAACAAAGAAAGATTGGTGGATCATATCCAAGATCTTGGACTGAAAAATACCATGCTCAAGATCTTGGACAGAGTAGAAGCTGTATCAAAAAAACATGAAATTAAGACGACGGACTTTTTAAATCCACAAGAAATTGTTATGGCTTGTGAAATCCTCCATACTGTAAGAGATATTCAATATGTGGTTTCTGGCGGGTATGATGAAGCTGAAAGAAAATTGATTACCATTTTTCCTGAATATTTAGAAGGTTATGGTGTGGAGATACCCATCGCTGTATTTGAAATCAAAGGTACTTCTCAGTTTGAAAAATTAAATCATCGTGATTATCTAGGCGCGATCCTAGGCTTAGGTTTAAAAAGAGAGAAAATAGGAGATATTATAGTACATAATGAAATAAGCCAAGTAATCGTACATGAGAGTCTTAAAGACTATATTTTCTATAATTTAAATAAGGTTGGAAATGTTTCTGTCAAAATAAAGGAATTAGAGATCAGTGATATTATCCCACCAAAGATTGAATATAAAGAGATCCGAGGTAATGTATCCTCCCTTAGGCTGGACGCTATTTTGAGTCTAGCGTATAAGATTTCCCGAAGCGAAGCACAGGAGCTGATATCGAAGGAACGCGTCAGTGTTAATTGGAAAAACACGACAAAATCGGCACAGGATGTGACGGAAGGGAATATAATTTCTGTTAAGGGAAAAGGAAGAGTAAAAATCGCTGCCATAGAAGGAAAAACAAAGTCCGATAGAATTGTTGTAAGTGTACATAAGTTTGTTTAAATAGCGTGGAGGTGTGAATAGAGATGATAACTCCTTTAGAAATACAGAATAAAGAGTTTAAAAAAGGCATTCGCGGATATAAAGAAGATGAGGTGGATGAATTTTTAGATCAGGTCATGATTGATTATGAGAAGCTTTATAAAGAAAATATAGAGCTGAAAGAAAAAATTGAAACTGCTCATCATCAGATGGCAAAATACAAAGATATAGAAGAGACACTGAAAAACACCTTAATTGTTGCACAAAATGCAGCAGAAGATTTAAGAGCAAATTCTCATAAAAAATCGGAGTTAATTATAGAAGAAGCCGAGATGAAAGGAAAAGAGATCATTGCTAGAGCACACAGAGAAGTAGAAGAAATCAGAAATGAATTTGAAGATACAAAAAAGCAAATGCAGAGCTTCAAAACTAGATTTAAGACTTTGCTACAATCCCAGCTGGATTCTTTTGTAAAGGAATATGATGAACTATCTGAAGATAATGAAGATAGCCAAACGGCTTGACTATTACTTTAATACTGTATATAATACAACTAAAAAAGTATTGTTATAAAGCCGCATGAGATGGATGCGGCTTTATTAATTTAGAGGCGATTAGGAGGATTTTCTATGAATAGAATCGGAATCATAGGTGCAATGGACGAGGAAATTGATGTTTTTAAAGAGGAGATGGAAATAAAGGAAGTTAAATCAATCGCGAATATTGATTTTTACATAGGGAATATCTATGGGAAATCCGTAGTACTTGTAAGATGTGGTATAGGAAAGGTAAATGCAGCAATCTGCACGCAAATCCTCATCAGTGAATTGAATGTAGATTTGGTGATCAACACAGGGGTAGCAGGTGCCATCAATGATGAACTAGATGTAATGGATATCGTTGTTTCAACAGATGTACTTCAGCACGATTTTGATGTTACAGGTTTTGGCTATCAATTGGGAGAAATCCCTAGAATGGACACATTCATTTTTCCAGCGGATGCTCATTTGGTTGAAAAAACAGTGTCAGCATCAGAACGTGTATTAAAAAATAATAAGGTAATCAAAGGAAGAGTTGTTTCTGGCGATATATTTGTAAGCGATATGAAGTTAAAAGAAAATTTACTCAAGAACTTTAGTGCAGATTGCACAGAGATGGAAGGTGCTGCCATAGGACATACATGCTATGTTAACAACATCCCTTTTGTTGTGATTAGAGCCATGTCAGACAAGGCGGACGGGTCAGCAGGTACCAATTATAACGAATTTGTACAGGAAGCCATAGCGAACTCTAAAGAAATCGTAAAAATAATGTTAAAGCAAATTTAAGAAGGAATGGCATATGAATTTAAATTTAATAGGAAAAAAAAATCATGAAGAAAATAAAATAATCCAAATAGGAAATCTGAAGATCGGTAGCGGAAAAGCTATTGTGATCGCAGGACCATGTTCCATAGAAAATGAGCAACAGATTGATGCTGCGGCCAATATCGTCAAAAAATTAGGTGGTCATATCCTAAGAGGTGGTGCATTTAAGCCTAGAACTTCTCCGTATTCATTCCAAGGTTTAGGAGAAGAAGGCTTAAGATTATTGAAAGAAGCTGGAGAGAAATATGGATTGCCAGTGGTTTCTGAAGTAATGGACACACGAGATGTGGAAATGGTAAGTAAATACGTAGATATCTTGCAAATTGGGTCCAGGAACATGCAAAACTTTAGCCTTTTAAAAGAGGTGGGGAGAACCCAAAAACCGATTTTATTAAAACGAGGGATGACAGCCACCATAGAAGATTGGTTAATGGCAGCCGAATATATTGCGTATGAAGGCAACGAAGATATTATTCTTTGTGAACGTGGTGTTCGAACATTTGAAACATATACTAGAAACACTTTAGATCTAGCCGCTGTACCCATTATAAAAAATCTATCGAAGCTTCCAATTATAGTAGATCCAAGCCACGGTACGGGTCGAAAGGAATTGATACGACCTATGACAAAAGCCTCTTTGGCAGCGGGCGCAGATGGTGTTATGATAGAAATTCATCCAAATCCATGTGAAGCTTTATCCGATGGAGAGCAATCATTAAATTTTGAAGAGTTTCATATACTGATGAAAGAAATCAATCATTAAACTCTATTGAATACAAACTAATAAAAACCAATCTATAGGGCAAAATAAATTTATGGAGGGAACTATGTCTAAAGATAGAGATAATCTAGTTGAAGAAATAGCTAAAGAAATTACGAATATGAGCCATGTAGAGCGATTGTCACGAAAGATGGACAATATGAGAATCGCTGAATATACAGAAATGATAACCAACCCTAAAAGAATTATTTGGATGAATTTCATTGCTGGATTGGCTAGAGGATTGGGCATGGGCATTGGTTTTACTATTTTAGCTGGAATTGTGATCTATTTACTACAAAGTTGGGTTAAGCTTCCATTTATCGGTAAGGTAATAGCAGATTTATTAGATATCATTGACGCCTATAGATAGGAGGATTGTATTGGAGAAAAAGAAACTGGAATATTTTAGAGGGAAGTTGCTAAAAGAAAAAAAGCAAGTGATGAAAACCATCGAGTTGATGAAGAGCCATTATCCTACAGATGCATCAATGAAGGAATATACAGAGGAATTGTCGAGCTATGATAATCATCCTGCGGATTTGGGCTCAGAAATGTTTATGATGGAAATGCAGAATAATCTTGAAAATCACGAAAAAAATAGACTGCTGGAAATAGACGATGCGGTTCAAAAGATCAATGAAGGAACTTATGGCAATTGTCAAATTTGTGGAAATAAAATTCTAGAAGAAAGACTAGAAATTATGCCGGCATCCATTACTTGTATCGATTGTGCAGAAAAAGAAATTGAAAGCTATAAGCTCAGCACAGATCGATCCGTAGAAGAAGAAATTTTGTCCCCTGCTTTTGAACGAAATAACAAAGATGGTGAGGATTATACAGGCTTTGATGGAGAGGATGCATACCAAGCTGTAGAAGAATTCAATAAGATTTCGAATGATCCGTCCTTTGCTACTGGAGATCAGCTAGGGATATTTGACGATTATAGCATCGGATCTGTCGAGGCGATTGAGAATATCTCAGAAGAATATTACAAATCCCAATTGCCATACACGGGAAATAAGAATAACATTGAAAGTTTACAAGATGAAAGTGATATTTAGAAAAAAGATACATTTTGTATCTTTTTTCTTTTGATAATGGTATAATCATAAATTGAAGGAAATGATCGGAAGGAGAAAGGAATAATGAGCTATATCATAATAATTGCAGTAGTTTTATTCGATCAATTAAGCAAAGTGTTGACTTTAAAATATCTTGCTCCAATAAAAGATATTCCTATTATCAAGAATGTATTTCATTTAACCTATGTAGAGAACCGTGGTGCTGCGTTCGGGATGCTACAAAATCAAAAAGTATTTTTTGTCGTCACAACGATTATAATTTTAGGTGCTATATATTTTTACGTTCGTAATAACAAGCCCAATCGTTTCCTGACCATCAGCCTCAGTTTAATTGTTGGTGGTGCCCTTGGTAATTTTATCGATCGAATTCGATTAGGCTTTGTCGTCGACTACTTTAATTTTACACTGATTAATTTTCCAGTCTTCAACATAGCCGACTCCGCTGTGGTAATTGGTGCTTTTTTAGTCAGTATCTATATTATAAAATATGATCTATAAGACAATCATTGGTAGTAAAAGGAGAGATATTTCTTGGAACAAGAGAGATTAAGAGTACTAGAAGAAGATGTGGACAATCGATTAGATCTATACATATCAGAACAATATGAGGAGCTAAGCCGTAGCTATATCCAGAAGCTGATCAAAGATCACCATATCAAGGTGAATGGTAAGATAGAGAAAGCCAAATATATGATTAAACTGGGCGATGAGATCGAAATTAACCTGCCACAGGTTGAAGAAGTAACCATAGAGCCTGAGAATATTCCACTGACCATTGTATATGAAGATGAAGATGTCATTGTAGTGGATAAGCCACAGGGAATGGTGGTGCATCCTGCACCTGGCAACTATTCGGGTACATTAGTGAATGCGCTTCTTTTTCATTGTAAAAACCAGCTTTCCGATGTAAATGGTCCCATGCGTCCGGGAATTGTTCATCGGATCGACAAAGATACCTCTGGACTGCTAGTGGTTGCGAAAAACAATGCTGCCCACGAAATATTAGCGGAACAATTTAGAGCCCATACCAATACACGAAAATACCATGCGATTGTGGTTGGCAATATCAGAGAAAAAGAGGCGGCAGTAGATGCACCTATTGGACGTCACCCTGTGGACCGATTAAAGAGAGCCGTTATGAATGATGGAAAGCATGCTGTTACCCATTTTAAGGTGTTGGAAGTCTTTAGGGACTTTACCTATATTGAAGCGAAATTGGAGACTGGAAGAACTCATCAAATTAGAGTTCATCTATCCTATATTGGGAATCCTCTGGTTGGCGATCCTTTATATGGTGCTAAAAGTTCAAAATTCAACTTAAAAGGTCAGATTCTTCATGCTAAAGTGTTCGGTTTTATCCACCCAAAAACAAAGGAATACATGGAATTTACATCGGACCTACCAGAATATTTTAATAAAGTATTAAGGGTATTGAGAAACAATTATTCTAGAGAATAATATTTTAGGAGGTACTGTGATGGAGAAGCAAGTTCAGATTTTAGATGAGAGTGGAATTAATCGTGCCCTTACGAGAATTGCCCATGAAATTCTAGAAAAGAACAAGGGCAGTAAAGATGTAATTTTAGTAGGAATCAAAACGAGAGGCGTTCCCTTAGCCAATCGATTGGCAGAAAAAATAAAAACCATAGAAGGCAGTGAAGTAGCCGTCGGTATATTAGACATTACTCTGTATAGAGATGACTTAACAAAAGAGCAGTTAGACCCAGTGGTACATGGCTCTGACGTTAAAGTTGACATCAATGAAAAAACTGTGATCTTAGTGGATGATGTGCTATACACTGGAAGAACCACGAGAGCGGCTTTGGATGCTTTGGTAGATATCGGGAGACCTAAAGTCATTCAACTGGCGGTGCTGGTAGACCGAGGTCATAGAGAACTGCCCATCAGAGCAGATTACGTAGGAAAAAATGTTCCCACATCAAAAGAGGAGATTATCAAAGTACAGATTAAAGAGATTGACGGTAATAATAGCGTATTATTGAAATAGACTGCCCATAGGCAGTCTATTTTATTAAGCATCAATTTTACGGATATCTGCAATAGATCGTTCATCACCATCGACCAATACTGTAGAATAATCAACGTAATTTACCATCCCTGGCTTAGCGCCACTTTGTTTTTTTACATTCTTTCTTGCCGTATAATCAACGGCAACCTTGGAAGAATCCTTTGCCTTACTATAGTATGCAGCTAAGGTTGCTGCTTCTAAAATAGATTGTTCCGTAGGAGAATTCTCACCCTTTTTTAATATGACGTGGGAACCGGGCAGATCTTTAATATGGAACCAAAGATCTTCTTTAGCGGATACCTTAAAGGTAATTTCATCATTTTGTTTGTTGTTTTTACCCACCAAGATCTCCAAACCTTCAGAAGACATATATTTTAGATAATTGGATTTTTTATTTTGATTAGAGCTAGCGCCCTTTTTCACCGCTCTCTTTTTTATAAAACCAGTTTCTTCAAGTTCTGCACGAATTTCTTCGATATCGGAAAGGTGCGTGCATTGATCGATGCTCACAAGAATTTGTTCCAGATAATGAATTTCTTCTTGTGTTTTTTCTATCTGATGGTTTACTTGAATCAATGCGGTTTTACCTTTGCTATAAAGCTTAAAGTATCGTTGGGCATTTTGTGCAGGACTGAGGCGTTTATCTAAAGAAATAGTAATGGAACTGCAATTTTCATCATAATAATTAATCAATTCCACTTCTTCTTCTCCCTTTGGTACCTGATAAATATTTGCCGTAATCAAATCTCCATAAAGCTTATATTTTTCTGACTCATGGGCATTGTCTAGGTCCTTATTTAAATTATTCAATTTGTTATACAATCGATCCAGCTTTAGAGAAACACTTTTACGAAGATCAACAGTTCTTTGTTTCATTCTCTCCTTGGAGGCTCTCTGAAGATAAAAGCCTTCCAGTAATTCATTCACCGATTCGAAAGAATTTCGTGTATAGTACCGGAGATGGGAAATTTCTATAGCGTTAAAATCGATGTACTTGCCAGAGGCTTCATCTAAATAAACCGATGGGCTAAAATTATGGTTTTTAATTTGGTTCATTAAGTATAAAAAGGAACTATAAATTGATTTTAAATTATCTTCACTTAAATTCGTCAATAGGATATCTTCATCTATTGAAGAGACAAAGCAGATCTCTCTAGAAATCAGTGGGGATATACCATGAAAGCTTGTATATAAAGCCTTGTACAGGGAAGTTCTTTGATCTTTTTCCTTCAATATGGATAAAAAGTCTTCCATAGAAATTCCTTGAGGATCAAATTTATCCTGTGAAGGTGGCATAGCATATTGTAATCCAGGTAAAATCTGTCGGTATCGACTGACATCGAAAGGTACCCGTTTAATGCTATCGATGATTTTATTTGTTTCAGAATCTACAAGAATGATATTGCTGTGTTTTCCCATAATCTCGATCATAAGTTCTTTGGATTTTAAAATATTCAGTTCATCTAAGGATTCGATGATAATTTTAACGATCCGCTCAAATTGAGGTTGTACAATATCCACGATTCTTCCACCCATCAGATGTTTTCTGAGCACCATGCAGAAATTTGGCGGTGAGGAAGGGTTCTCTTTATTTGAGGTTGTAAAATGGATCTTAGGGTAATTACTGTCGGCAGACAATAAAATTTTATGATTTTTACCATTGCTTCTTACTGTTAAAATGATTTCGTCCGTCTCCGGTTGATAAACTTTATCTATTCGACCATTGCATAATTCTGATTTTAATTCATGGGTTAATGCAGCCACTACAAATCCGTCTAAAGCCATATGAGCATTACCTCCTATTTAGTTTGTAACCATCATAGCATAATTTAATCAATAAAACTAGAAATACATGAATTGTATAAATGTCCCAACACCAATCTGTAATAAAAACAAAAAACAATTGTATTTGGAGAACTTATTTAACTATAGAATGCTCAAAATAAGAAAAAAGATAAATATTAATAAAACGTAATAAAATAAAGGTAATTTAAAATAAATATGGAATCAATATATATTCCATGAAGGGGTGTAGTTAATGGATGTTCAATTTAAAAAGATGCAGGGAACTGGGAACGACTTCATCGTAGTAAAATATGATGACTTTCCATTTGAAGAAAAACTGAGTCAGCTGGCTGAAAAAATTTGTGACAGACATTTTGGTATCGGTGCCGACGGACTTCTCATCGTGAATCCCTCCTCTATTGCAGATATTAGAATGGATTATTACAATAGTGATGGATCCATAGCAGCCATGTGCGGCAATGGGATTCGATGCTTTTCAAAATTTGTATTTGATGAGGGCTTCCTAAGGACAAAACAGTTTTCTGTAGAAACCTTGGATGGGATCAAAGAGATTGCTATAATAGAGGAAAAGGGAACGGTAAAATCTGTAGAAGTAAACATGGGTCAGGTTACTTATGATACTGAAAAGATTCCCGTAGTATCAGAGGACGGATATTTTATCAATAAGAAAATTACAGTGGGCGGACAGGATTTTATCATCACTGCGGTATCCATGGGTGTACCCCATGTCATTATCTTTACTGAAAAACTAGATTTAGAACAAATCAAGTTTTTCGGTCCGCTTATAGAAAAACATGCTATATTTCCAAAGAAAACAAATGTAAATTTTGTTCATCGAATCGATAAGGATAATATAGCAGTTAGAACATGGGAAAGGGGAGCGGGATATACACTTGCATGCGGTACTGGATCTACCAGTGCTGTAGCGGTAGCGAATAAGCTAGGTCTTGTAAATAACAATGTTAATGTAGAGGTTGAAGGTGGAAATATAAAAATTAAAATTAAAGAATCCGGCAATCTATTCATGGAAGGACCCGCCGAAAATATTTGCTCTGGAAGGTTTTTCTTTAATTAATGGAAAATCATTCTTGTAATTATGAATATATAAATATAAAATAGTAAGCGAGAAACATCAAACGAGAGGATGAGTAGGTTATGATAAAAAGCATGACAGGCTTTGGCAGAGGTGATTCTCAAGTTTTGGACAAATCTTTTCAGGTAGAGCTGAAATCTGTAAATCATCGATATATGGATGTAAGTATAAAAATGCCTAAAAAATTTACATACTTAGAGGAAAACATCCGAAAAGTTATTAAATCCCACATACAGAGGGGGCGCATTGAGGTTTATATCACTTATGAAAATATTGGGGAAAGTGATACCAGTATTTCTGTGGATATGCCCTTAGCAAAGGAATATTTAAAAGCATTTATGAAATTAGAGGAAGAATTATCTATAGAAAATGATGTAACAACATCCATGATTGCTCGATTTCCAGATGTCATCAGAATAGAGAAAAAAGAGGATAATGAAGACGAAATATGGAAATCTTTAGAGGAGGCCCTCAATGGTGCTTTAAAGCAATTAGTAGCAATGCGGGCAGAGGAAGGAAATAAACTAGAGTTAGATCTATTAAAAAGACTCAATAAGACAAAGGATTTCCTAGCTAAAGTAAAAGAACGAAGCCCAATGATCATTCAAGAGTACCGACAGAAGTTAAACGATCGAATTAAAGAAATGCTCAACGAAGAATTTTCACTAGATGATAGCCGTATTGCTACAGAGGTCGCTCTATTTGCAGATAGAAGTAATATTACAGAAGAAATCGTTCGATTATACAGTCACATCGATCAGTTTAAAAATACTTTGGAGGAAGATGATTCTGTTGGAAGAAAGCTAGATTTTTTGCTTCAGGAGATGAATCGTGAAGCCAATACCATCGGATCTAAAGCGAATGATTTAATTTTGGCAAATTTAGTGATTAATATAAAGAGTGAAATTGAAAAAATGAGGGAGCAAATTCAAAATATTGAGTAAAGGGGGAAATAAGATGGGGATCAAATTGATTAATATAGGGTTTGGCAATATTGTTTCTGCAAATAGAATTGTAGCCATCGTGAGTCCAGAATCAGCGCCAATTAAAAGAGTAATCCAAGAAGCAAGGGAAAGAGGCGTGCTGATAGATGCAACCTATGGTAGAAGGACTAGAGCCGTAATCGTAACCGACAGTGACCATATTATTCTTTCTGCAGTTCAGCCTGAAACTGTTGCACACAGACTAAACTCTAAAGATAATTCTAAAGAAATAGAATCGGTTGTTGACGGAGAATAATACTACGAAGATAGGAAGAGGAGAAGTATATGAGTAGCAAAGGATTATTAATTGTTGTATCTGGTCCATCCGGTGCTGGGAAAGGAACAATCTGTAAGGAGTTATTGAATCAGAACCCTCAAATCAAGGTTTCCATTTCTGCTACCACAAGACAACCTAGAAATGGAGAAATTAAAGGTATTAATTACTTCTTTATAGATAAAAATAAATTTGAACTGATGATAAAAAATGATGATTTTCTGGAATATGCTACGGTGTACGATAATTATTACGGAACACCAAAAGAATATGTTATGAAGAACCTAGAAGATGGCAATGATGTATTGTTAGAGATCGATATTGTCGGAGCTCTTCAGATCAAAGATCGATTTAAAGATGCCGTGTTTATTTTCATCCTCCCACCATCCTTAGAGGAATTAAAAAACAGAATCGTGGGCAGAGGTACAGAGAGTCTAGCTGATATTGAAAAGCGTCACGGGTCTGCTATTTCAGAAATCGAGCAGTTTATCAAATACGACTATGCTGTTATCAATGAAGATGTATTGAAGGCTGTAGGTGATATCGAGGCCATCATTAGGGCCGAAAAATGTAGAGTTTTAAGAAGAACCGAGGAAATACAATCAAAATTTTAATAGGAGATGATCAAATGTTATACCCACCAATTAATGAACTATTAGATAAAGTCGATAGCAGATATACATTAGTAGTAGCTGCTGCAAAAAGGGCAAGACAATTAATCGACGGAGCTGTGCCAAAGATTGAGATGCCTTATTCTAAAAAGCCAGTATCAATTGCTACCCAAGAAATATACGAATCCTACGTGCTTTATACAAGTGGAGAAGATGAAACTGATATTGAGTAAGAAGGTGAATTTATGTTAAAGAACTTCAATGTTGTTCTTGGTGTTACTGGCGGAATTGCAGCCTACAAAGCATGTGATATTGTCAGCAGACTAAAAAAATTAAATGCCAATGTGGATGTTATTATGACGAAGTCTGCAACAGAAATGGTACATCCCAATACATTTCAAGCGTTAAGTCAGAATCCAGTAATAACGGATATCTTCAGTACCCCTAGGTACTGGGATATCGAACATATTTCGTTAGCACAAAAGGCGGATATTTTGCTAGTGGCGCCTGCTACAGCCAATATCATCGGCAAAGTGGCCAATGGAATTGCCGATGATATGTTATCCACAACCATTATGGCATCTACGGCAAAGATCATTTTTGCCCCAGCGATGAATACCAAAATGTATGAAAATCCCATATTACAGCAGAATATTCAAAAGCTAGCCGCGCTAGGCTATGGATTTATTGAACCAGGCTCTGGCCGTCTAGCATGTGGTGATATTGGCAAAGGCAAATTAGCCGATGTGGATGATATCATAGATTTTATTTTGGAAGTTACCAAGCATAAACCCAATAGAGATTTAGAAGGTAAAAAGATTCTGGTGACTGCTGGACCGACGAAGGAATCCATCGATCCTGTCCGGTTCATAACGAACCATTCCACAGGGAAAATGGGATATTCTATTGTAGAAGCTGCTAGAGATAGAGGTGCAGAAGTAACCCTCGTCAGTGGGCCGACAAATATCTGTCCACCAGCTGGTGTTGAGGTCATAAAAGTAGAAACGACCTTGGACATGTATGAAGCCGTAATGAACAGCTATGCTGATAAAGATATAATTATTAAATCCGCAGCCGTTGCAGATTATCGTCCAGAAACAGTATCTAAAAGTAAAATAAAGAAGAGCGAGGGAAATTTAACGCTGACTCTCGTTCGGAATCCAGATATCTTACGTACCCTGGGAGAGTTGAAAGGAGATCGTATTTTAGTAGGATTTGCTGCTGAAAGTGACCATGTCCTTGAGAATGCAAAGGCAAAAATTGTTAAGAAGAATTTAGATTTCATTGTTGCAAATGATATTACGGAAGATGGCGCTGGGTTTGGTGTAGACACCAACATTGTTCATCTCATCGATAAAAATGGAGAAATCGAGAAGATTGATCAATCAACGAAGCTTGAAATTGCCCATCGAATTCTAGATAAGGTAAAGAAATTTGAAAAATAGAACAATATGAAAGGGCTATCTAGTCCTTTTGTATTTTATGGACCTATCGTATACTTTTATGAATTTTATTGCAAGGAGGTGGGGGTTTGGGGCAAGATATGCAAATAGCACAGGTAATCGTGAATAACAATAGTTACCAAACGGATAAATTATTTGATTACGAAATTCCCACTGATTTATTTCGAAAAGTAAAACGAGGAATCCGAGTCATGGTTCCTTTTGGCAATGGCAATAAAAGATTAGAAGCCTATGTTCTCAATGTTATAGAGAGCAACAGTAGGAATTCGAAGCTAAAAAAAGTTCTAGCGGTCATCGATGAAGAACCGATTTTATCGGAGGATCAATTGAGACTGGTGTTTTGGATGCGCAATCAATATTTATGTAAGTATATTGAAGCCATTCATTGCTTTATACCTAAAAGTATGGTCAATAAAGAGCGAAAGAAAATTACATTATTGGATCATTCTTGGGAAGAAGTCCTTCCATCGAGCCAGAAGAAGCTGAGAAATATCATTACTACGCTACAGGCTTTAGGGGGTAGTGCATATTTAGATCTACTGATGCAGCATATCGATTATAAAGAGATCAACGAATCGATTAAAGTACTCTTAGAAAAGAACATCATTGATATCAAGTACGAGTTGAATAGCAAAATCAATATCAAAACAGAACAATACGTTCGCATCAAGATAGAAGAAGAACAATGGCAGCCCATTATAAGCTCCTTGAAAAGAGCAAAGAAACAAAAGATATTATTGGAAATGCTAAAGGAAGTCAAAGAAATCAGTGTAAAGGAACTATTAGAACGATCCAATACCAGTAGATCATCCTTGAATAGCCTACAGGAAAAAGGGTATATAGAATATATTGATGTTGAGATTAGCAGAAATCCATTTGGTGATAAAAAGTTCGATCCATTTTATAAATTCGAACCCAATGAAGAGCAGAAAAAGGCCATTGATCAAATTAGTGCTTCCATAAAAAATGAAAGTAGTGAAACATATTTAATTCATGGTGTTACAGGGAGCGGAAAGACGGAGATTTATCTACAATTGATCGAAAAGGTACTGAAGAAGGGGAAACAGGCTATTGTTTTAGTCCCTGAAATATCCCTTACCCCGCAGACTGTTTCGCGGTTTATGGGAAGGTTTGGAGAAAGAATCGCTGTCCTGCACAGCAATCTATCCGATGGTGAAAGGTACGATGAATGGCGACGGATTTTACGACAGGAGGTAGATATTGTAATTGGCGCAAGATCTGCGATTTTTGCTCCTTTTAAAAATCTCGGTATGATTGTGATCGACGAGGAACATGAACATACTTATAAATCAGAACAGACTCCGCGATACAATGCCATCCATATTGCTGAATATCGAAGTCATCTGGAAAATTCTGTATTGGTGCTAGGCTCGGCGACGCCGTCCTTAGAGAGCTATCATAGAGCCATTGAGGGCGATTTTACCTTAATTACATTGAAGAATAGAGCCATGAAATCCAACCTTCCTACAGTGGAAGTCATTAATATGGCGGAAGAATTTCACCATGGAAATACCAGTATTTTTAGTACGGAGCTATTAAAAGCAATGGCAGACACCCTTAGCAATCATCATCAAACCATTTTATTTTTAAATCGAAGAGGACACTCCAGTGTTTTATCCTGCAAGGCTTGCGGATATACAGTAAAATGTCAGTATTGTGATATCACAATGACATTCCACAGTGCTGAAAAGCGACTAAAATGTCACTATTGTGGCAATGTAAAAAATATCGTAAAATCATGTCCAGAATGCCATAGTGAAGAAATCAAATATGCTGGAATTGGGACGCAGCAGATTGAAGATTTGGTCAAGGTAAATTTTCCCAAGGCTAAGGTTCAGAGAATGGATATGGATACCACCAGCCGCAAGGGAGCCCATGAAAAGATACTGGAAAGCTTTAAACATCAAGAGATTGATATTCTCATAGGAACTCAGATGATATCCAAAGGTTTGGATTTTCCCAACGTTACTCTGGTGGGTATCATTTCTGCAGATACTACCTTAAATTTGCCGGACTTCAGGGCGGCTGAAAAAACCTTTCAATTGGTCACACAGGTGGCGGGAAGAGCAGGAAGAGGGTTAGAGGAAGGGAAAGTGATTCTTCAAACCTATGAACCAAATCATTACAGTATTGTAGCATCCACTCATCATGATTATGAAAGCTTCGTTAAAGATGAGTTGATGATTCGAAAAGAATTTCATTATCCACCCTTCGCCAATTTACTTCTATTGAATTTTTCGGGAAAAAATGAAAAGCAAGTCTATGCCATAGCAAATTCAGTAGCAACTAATATGAAGTATATCTTGTATTCGGAAGGGTTTAAAGAGTTAGATGCCATTCTGTTGGGCCCAAACCCCAGCATGATCAGCAAAATAAAAGAAAGCTATCGGTATCAAATTTTGTTGAAGGATATAGGGATTCCTTTTTCCCTATTAAAAAAGGCAGTAAAATATTTATTGATAGATAATAGGAGCAAGTACATTCCCCAGGGTATTACTTGTACCATTGATATAAATCCGCTCAGTATAATTTAATCAGGAGGTTAGACCCATGGCAATTAGAAATATTCGTAAAGAAGAGGATCCAGTTTTAAGAAAGATTTCAAAACCAGTTGATACCATTGACGATAAAATCATTACACTTTTAGATGATATGATAGAAACAATGTACGATGCCGATGGTGTAGGACTTGCCGCTCCTCAAGTAGGCATTTTAAAGAGAGTCATTGTTATTGATATCGGTGAAGGTGTAATTGAATTGATTAACCCAGAAATTATAGCAGAGGACGGCGTTCAATGTGACAATGAGGGCTGCTTGAGCTTGCCAGGGATCACAGAAGAAGTGGCAAGACCCAGAACAGTTAAAGTGAAGGGATTCGATCGATTTGGAAATGAAATGATCGTTGAGGGAGAAGAACTCCTGGCAAGAGCACTTTGTCATGAGATTGATCATCTCAATGGAATACTATTTATAGATAGAGCAGAAAAGAAATAGAGGTGTATTTATGAAAATTATTTATATGGGAACGCCAGAATTCGCCGTTCCCTGTTTGGAGATGCTAATAGATAGTGGACATGAAATCGTAGGTGTTTTTACACAGCCAGATAAACCCAGTGGCAGAGGACAGAAAATGAATAGGACGCCGGTAAAGGAAAAGGCACTGGCGCATAATATCCCTGTATTTCAGCCACACACGTTGAGAGACACAAACGTTATGAATGAAATAGAAAATCTTAAGCCGGACCTTATCGTTGTTGTTGCATACGGGCAAATTTTACCGAAGGCAATTCTAGAACTGCCAAAACACGGCTGCATTAATGTTCATGCATCCTTACTACCGAAGTACCGTGGTGCAGGTCCAATTAATTGGGTGATCATCAACGGAGAAAAGAAGACAGGGATTACAACTATGTATATGGATGTGGGTTTAGACAAAGGAGATATGATTTTAAAGGAAGAAGTGGAGATCGGCGCAGAAGAAACTGCAGGAGAACTTCATGATCGATTGATGCACTTAGGTGCCCAGGTATTGAGAAAGACCATTGGGTTGATTGAAAACAACGAGATCACAGCCATCCCTCAAAATCATAGTGAGTCCACCTATGCTCCTATATTGACAAAAGACCTTGGAAAAATAGATTGGAGCCAATCTGCAATAGAAATAAAAAATCTCATTAGAGGAACGATTCCATGGCCTACGGCTTTTACTTTCTATGAAGGGCAAGTGATGAAAATATGGAAGAGTACTGTGATAGAAAGTGAACTTCAAGAAGTGCCGGGAAAAATCATCGATGTAAAAAAAGATTGTATTCTCGTTGCCACAGGCCAAAACATCCTATCTATTGAAGAAATTCAATTCAGTGGTAAAAAAAGAATGGGTGTAAGAGACTATTTAGTTGGTAATGCTATTGAAAAAGGCAACATTTTAGGAGAATAGTATGGACTTCGAAAAAGAACGGGAGAAAAACAGAGAATACAATCATTTTGTTTTTCTGTTGGTGGTGATGTTTTTCCTGACGATATTAGTGGGAATGGGACTATCGTTTATTGTAAAATGGCAAAATCAAAGTTTTTATACCGTGATTTTCATAACGGGTATTATGGTTTTAATGATATTTTGTTTGATATTACTATCGATTATATATTCTGTTATTCGACTGCAGTATGGCTATACCATACCCAGCACTTTCAAAAAACTTCTGGTTCAATCGCGGTGGGGTATATACCAGTCCATGGTTTTTCTTGGAAAGGTTTTTGGAAAGGATAAAAATATTATTAGGCGAGTGTTTATAGAACTCAACAATAAACTGACCCTGAGTCAGGAGTATAGCATAGAAGGAAATAAAATTTTAATATTAACGCCCCATTGCATACAAAAATCTTTCTGTCCTCATAAGGTTACAACGAATATTAAAAATTGTAAACGATGTGGAAAATGTAATGTACAGCGCCTAATAGAATTGGAAGAAAAATTTGGTGTGAAAGCTAGAGTCGTAACAGGCGGTACACTGGCAAGAAAGATCGTAATGGAAGAAAAGCCACAGGCAATCATCGCTATTGCCTGTGAACGCGATCTCATCAGTGGCATACAAGAAATTAAAAATGTCCCTATTTTAGCAGTGGTCAATAAAAGACCACAAGGTCCTTGTCATAATACAGAAGTAGAAATGGGGCAGGTACAGAAAGCGATAAAACATTTTACGAATTTGAAGGAGTGATACTATGTTCGGTATGTATGGTTTCGATCCAACGATGATCGTTTTAATTCCTTCCATCCTACTTACGATTTATGCACAATCAAAGGTAAAATCTACCTTTGCAAAATATTTGAGAGTAGGAAGTAAGAAAGGATATAGTGGTTTTCAAGTAGCACGGTATATATTGGACCACAATGGGATGAGAGATGTACCCATTGAATTGACGCCAGGACACTTAAGCGATCATTATGATCCAAAAAGAAAAGTTGTTCGATTATCCAATGATGTATTTCACGGCACATCCATTGCATCCATCAGCGTCGCTGCTCATGAAACGGGTCATGCAATTCAGCATTTCCATGGATATGCACCTTTGACCATTCGAACTCTAATATTTCCAGTGGCTAGCATCGGGTCTCAAGCGGCTTGGTTTTTCGTGATCTTAGGGATGGCAATGTCTCTGCCTGGATTAATAGATATCGGAATTCTTTTATTTGCCGCTGCGGTATTTTTTCAAGTGATTACCCTTCCAGTAGAATTTAATGCCAGTAGTAGGGCCTTAAGGTTATTGGATGAAGGCGGATTTATTGTAAATGACGAATATGTGCAATCTAAAAAGGTTTTAAACGCCGCGGCACTTACCTATGTGGCAGCCATGGCTACAGCAGTATCACAATTGATACGATTGCTATTGATAAGGGACAGAAGAAGAGATTAAAAGGCGTAATTTACGCCTTTTTGTATATTTTATATATTTTATGTGATTAGGAGGAAAATAAATGAACCCAAGAGAGGGCGCTTTGAAAGTGCTGTATGAAATCAATGTCAATGAGGCTTTTTCTAATATTGCTTTGAACAAGGAACTCAATAATGAATCCTATAATCTGTTGGATCGAAATTTACTGACAGAGCTCGTATACGGCGTTTTAGAAAATCAAATCTATATCGACCATGTGTTAAGTCAATTTTCAAACTTTCAACTGGATAAAATGAACCCATACACACTGAATTTGTTGAGGTTAGGGATATACCAATTGTTATTTTTAGATAGAGTACCCAGCTTTGCAGCAGTCAATGAAACGGTGAATCTTTCTAAAAAATACTGTAAAAAAACCACAGGATTTATTAATGGTGTTTTGAGGAATGTACAACGAAACAGGAACAATATAAAAATGCCAAAGCCAGAGAAGAATCGAATAAAATATTTATCCATTCGATATTCTCATCCTGAATGGTTGGTTCAGCTATTTTTAAAGCATTTCGATGTGAACTTTGTAGAGGAGCTTTTAAAGGCCAATAACAAAAAACCGGATTTATACCTTAGAATCAATACTTTGAAAATATCTGTGGCAGACTGTATCCAGCTTCTGGAAGCAGAAGGCTATGTGGTGGAACAGAGTAAAATTGTTGAAGAAGCTATTGTTGTAAAAGGTATCCATAATATAGAAAAAACAGATTTCTATAAAAAAGGATACATTCAAATACAGGATATCAGCTCAATGTTGGTGGCAAAAGCCTTGGCTCCTAAAGAAGGAGAACTGGTTATGGATATATGCAGTGCTCCTGGCGGAAAAACAACACATATAGCTCAACTCATGAACAATAAAGGGAAGATCATCGCCCGAGATATTCATGAGCATAAATTAAAATTAATCGATAGAACGGCAAAACGATTGGGGATTCATATCATTCAAACTGAAAAATTCAGTGGAGATCATTTGGATGAAAGTTTTATCCATAAGGCGGACAAGGTATTAGTAGATGCACCTTGCTCTGGACTGGGTATTATTCGGAGAAAGCCTGAAATAAAATATCGTAAGGAAGCTCAGGATATCACATCAATTGTAGAGTTACAGTACAAAATCCTTAAAACTGCTGCTCAATACGTAAAGATAGAAGGCACATTGGTTTATAGTACCTGTACCATCAATCCAGAAGAAAATGACCATATTGTACAAAAGTTTTTAGAACAGCATCAAAACTATACTTTGGTGCATTTAAATAATGAATATCAGGATATAATCTTACAGGAACCGAATAAAGCCACCATTCAGCTTTATCCGAATATCAATGGTACGGATGGATTTTTTATTGCGAAGTTTAAGCGAATTCGATAAGTTTTGGAGGCAAAAGTATATGGAAAAGATCGATTTATTGAGTTTAACATTAAAAGAAATAGAAGAAATTTTAACCAATATGGGGGAAAAAAAGTTTCGTGGAAAACAAATCTTCCAATGGGTGAATAAGGGTGTAAAAACCTTTGATGAAATGACCAATCTTTCTAAAAATCTAAGAGATCAATTAGCGGAGCGTACTTATATCACAAATATTAAAATTGAAAAAAAATTAATTTCTAGTATCGATGGTACAATAAAATATTTATTTTTACTAGAGGACTGTAATATAATAGAAGGTGTCGTAATGAAATACCATCACGGTTTAACGGCGTGTATCTCCACTCAGGTAGGTTGTGCCATGGGGTGTACATTTTGTGCTTCCACTTTAGATGGTTTAGTTCGAAATCTGAGAGCTGGAGAGATGATAGACCAAATACTAACGATGCAAGAGGACACAGGGGAAAGGATATCCAACATCGTACTGATGGGCAGTGGAGAGCCGCTTCATAACTATGATGAGACCATCAACTTTTTAAAGATCATAAACGATGAGAATGGATTAAATATAGGAAATCGCCATATTACCTTATCCACTTCCGGTCTAGTTCCTCAAATAAAAACTTTAGCAGATTTAAAGATTCCCATTAATCTGGCCATATCACTTCATGCGCCTAATGATGAATTGAGGCAACAGACCATGCCTGTGGCCAAAAAATACGCCATCGATGAGCTAATTGATAGCTGTAGATATTATATAGAGAAAACAGGGCGTCGAATTACATTTGAATACGCATTGATCAAAGGGGTCAATGATAGGGATAAGGATGCTAGGGAATTGGGCGATTTGTTAAAAGGGATGCTCTGCCATGTGAACTTAATCCCTGTAAACAATGTAGACGAAAGAGGCTATAAAAAACCCAGTATAGAATCGATTCATCAATTCCAAAACACTTTAAAAAAAGCTGGAATCGAAACTACTGTTCGTCGAGAGATGGGGGCGGATATCAACGCAGCCTGCGGTCAATTAAGGAGAAAACATTTACAAAATTAATAAAAATGATAAAATAAAGGGAACGGCTAGAATATTTTCTATAGGCAAGGGGGCGAGGGAATGATGAATGTAAGTGCGATCTCAGATATCGGTAAAGTGAGAGATTTGAATGAAGATAATTATTGTGTTTCTGAAAAAGGATATCTCTTATTTATAGTTGCCGATGGTATGGGAGGGCATAATGCAGGAGAAGTCGCTAGTTTTATTGTTGTAAATACGATGAAAGAGCATATCCATACCTATATTTCCGATGATATGGATGAACAGTCCGTGAAAGGAATCATTTATGAGGCATTTCATCGGGCAAATGAAAAGGTATATCGTTATGCAGAAGAAAACCCTTCCTGTGATGGCATGGGTACCACTGCAACATTAGTCCTGAAGGTTCATTCGACCATTTACATTGGACACGTTGGCGATAGCAGAGCTTATATTATCAAAGAAGGTATTATAGAGCAGATCACACAGGATCATTCTTTAGTTGCAGAGCTAGTTCGAAGTGGTAGCATTACTGAATTAGAAGCTATGAAACACCCCCAGAAAAATGTCATCACTAGAGCGTTGGGAACAAGTAAGAGTATCAAGCCAGATATTTTTAGTATGGAATTTTTTGACAATGATATTTTAGTGATGTGTACCGATGGCTTGAGCAATTTTGTTGATAAATATGAAATAGAGAAGATTGTAACAGAAGTAGAAGATAGTAATGAAGCGTGTGAAAGGTTGGTATCAATGGCAAATAAAAGAGGTGGCTACGACAATATTACAGTATTGGTAGCGAGAAATAGTGAAAGAAATACGGAGGGTAGGTGAAGACATGATTGGTAAAGTTTTAGGAAAAAGGTATGAAATTATTGAAAAAATAGGCGGCGGTGGTATGGCTATCGTATATAAAGCAAAATGTGCCCTACTCAACCGATTTGTTGCAATTAAGGTCCTAAGACCGGAATTTATAAATGATAAGGATTTATTAGATAAATTTAGAAAAGAATCACAAGCTGCTGCTAGTTTATCCCACCCCAATATCGTCAATGTATACGATGTTGGAGAAGAAGACGACATCTATTATATTGTTATGGAATATGTGAATGGAAAAACCTTAAAGGAAGTAATCAAGGAAAAAGGAAAACTAAATAAAGATGAAATATTAGATTTTACGAGACAGATTGCTTTGGCTTTAAAGCATGCACACGCCAATCATGTGGTTCACAGAGATATTAAACCTCATAATATTTTAATCACAGAAGATCATAGAGCAAAGGTTACAGACTTTGGAATTGCTTTAGCGGCAACTTCATCCACTATTACAAATACGGGAAGCATTATCGGATCCGTCCACTATTTCTCTCCTGAACAAGCAAGAGGTGGATATACGGATGAAAAATCAGATCTGTATTCTTTAGGTATTGTGATGTATGAAATGGCTACAGGTAGGCTGCCTTTTGAAGGAGATGCACCGATTACAATTGCTTTAAAGCATATTCAGGAAAATCCAGAGTTACCTTCTCAATACAATCCTTCGATTTCCAAAGATTTAGAAATCATCATCATGAAGCTCCTTCAAAAAGAGCAGATCAATCGATATGCAAACGCTGCTGCCTTAATAGAGGATCTATATAAAGTAAAGAATAACTTTGAATTAGGGGATATGGATAATACCTTAAGAATGGAAGATTCCCCTACTCAGATTATACCAATGGTAACCGCCAATGAGATTAAAGAGCTGACGGAAAATAGAAGAAAGGATTCTAATAGTCCTACAAATAAAAACAATAGAGAAGATGGAAAAAAGCGTAAGATATTGATTGGATCTGCCATTGGGGCTGCGCTATTGGCCGCATTGGTCTTTACATTTGCCTTTTTCTATATCTCTGATTTCTTAAAGACGGAAGACGTTGTAGTACCAAACTTTGTTGGCATGACCATGGATGAAGCTACAAAGGAAGCGGCTACCATCGGCTTAAAGCTGAATGTTACGAGAAAGCCAGATGATGCACCGAAGGATGAGGTTATTAAGCAGACAACGTCACCAAACATGAAAGTAAGAAAAGGATTTGAAGTAAAGATCGTCGTCAGCGAAGGCAGTGAATTGGCAGTGGTGCCAGATCTAGAATATAAGGATGAAGCCGATGTTCCATCAATTTTAAAGAAGAATGGATTGGTGGCAGGAGACGTGAAAAGAGAGCCCAGCGATTTGCCTATTGGTACGGTCATAAACCAGAATCCTAGAGCTGGCTTTAAAGCGGAAAGAGGTTCCACTGTAAACTACGTAGTAAGTGAAGGACCAGCAACGGCCATGGTTGTTATGCCAGATTTAAGAGGAAAGACTTTAGAAGAAGCGAAAGCAGAAATTACAAAGAATAAGCTTCAAGTTGGAACCACTGATCCAAAATATAGTGATGTTTATGCAGCGGGATTGGTTATATCACAAAATATAGACCCCAATGTGGAGACACCGGAAGGCTCCGTAGTCAACCTGGTGGTAAGCCAAGGTCCTGAAAATCCTGGTTCTAACGAAGGAGAAACAGAAGAGAATAACAATGGAAATACACCTGTAACGAAGCAGATTACCATTAACTTAAGTACCTACAGTGGTATCGTTAATGTAGAAGTTTATGAAGTAACTGCCTTAAGTAATGTAAAAATCTATGGCAAGGAATATAATTTAGATAATCTACGCCCTGAAGAAAAAATCATTAAGGTGCCAGTAACTGGCTTAGGTAGCGAACAATATACCGTGTATATCAATGGAGAAAATAAAGGGAATCTTTAGGAGGTATTTAATGTATAGTGGTAGGTTAATTAAAGGGATCGGCGGCTTTTACTACGTTCATGTAGAGGACCAAGTGTTTGAATGTAAGGCGAGAGGCCTGTTTCGAAAAAAGAAGATAACACCGTTGGTTGGAGATTATGTAGAAATTGATGTGCTGGATCATAAAAACAAAAAAGGTGTTATTGAAGATATAAAGAGCAGAAAAAATGAACTTATCAGACCGTCTGTTTCTAATATCGATCAGGCCATTGTAGTTTTTGCAGTAACACAGCCCGATCCTCACCTTTCACTTTTAGATCGATTCTTAGTATTGGCAGAAAGTCAAAGGCTTAATATTATCATATGCTTGAATAAAATTGATTTACTGGAGCCAGCGGATTATGAGGAAATTGTTCATACCTACAGAGCTGCTGGGTATAAAATTATCCTCACAAGCACAAAGAAAGAGATTGGTATTGAAGAGCTAAGACATGAACTTAAGAATAAAACCACCGTGTTTGCCGGACCATCCGGTGTGGGAAAATCGACGCTTTTAAATCATGTACATCCAGGCTTAAAGCTACAGACTGGAGAAATCAGCACTAAGATTTCAAGGGGAAAACATACGACGCGCCATGCTGAGATCATGGAAATCGAAGAGAATGGATGGGTCGTAGATACGCCGGGCTTTAGTTCCTTAGATATGAATTTTATCGATGAAAGTGATTTGCATTATTATTTTCCTGAATACAGTTTTCATTTAGAAAATTGTAAATTCAACTCATGTAAGCATTTAAATGAACCGGGATGCGGTGTTAAGGAAGCCCTTCAATCAGGTAAAATATCAGAAAGTAGATATAATAGCTACGTTCAATTTATTGAAGAAATTAGAAAACATAGGAGGTATTAAATACGATGAAATTAGCGCCATCCATATTGTCAGCAGATTTTTCTAATTTAATAGGAGATGTAAAGAGGGTAGAAGATGCAGGATGTGACATGCTCCATATTGATGTAATGGACGGGCATTTTGTTCCGAACATTACAATCGGTCCACTGATTGTAGAAAGCTTACAGGGGAAGACCACACTACCTTTTGACGTACATTTAATGATAGAAGATCCAGATCAATATATCCCTCAATTTGCCAAGGCAGGAGCCCATATTATATCTGTCCACAGTGAAGCTTGTGTCCATTTGCATAGAACCATACAGCTCATTAAAGCACACAATGTAAAGGCTGCTGTTGCGCTTAATCCAGGGACGCCATTAAATGTAATAGAGCACGTATTAGAGGATTTGGATATGGTTTTAATCATGACAGTTAACCCTGGATTTGGTGGACAGAGTTTTATAGAACCCATGATAGAAAAAATAAGGTCTCTGAAAAAAATCATAGAGGATCGAGGCCTCTCCATTGATATTCAAGTAGATGGTGGTATCAAAGTAGATAATGTGAAAAAAGTTATTGATGCAGGTGCAAATATTATCGTTGCTGGATCTGCCATATTCGGTAGTGAAAATATTCCAGAGATCGTAACAAAGTTTAGAGAAAATTCTAGAGCTTAAATTTGGAGGAAAAAATGGAGATAGCAATCGTGTCCAATGGTTGCATTGGCAACCTTGAATTTCTAAAAGAAGCTGTAAAAAAAAGTGACTATATTATTTGTGCCGATGGCGCAGCCCGATATTTAATGGAGATTAATGTATATCCCGACTTGTTAGTAGGCGATTTAGATTCCATTGATTCCTTATCTTTAAAATGGATTCAAGATGGTGATATTCAGCTGGAGAAATTCCCTGTGAATAAAGATATGACCGATACGGAACTGGCAATAGAATTTGCAGCAGAAAGGATGCCGAAAAAAATAACCGTTTTTGGCGGCACAGGCTCCCGTACAGATCATAGTCTAGGAAACATCCTGTTGCTCTATAAGATCCATCAAATGGGGATAGAGGCCCATCTGAGGGATGAATTCAACCATCTGATGATAACGGATGACGAAATCAATGTAAGTGGCAGAATCGGTCAAACGATTTCCGTCATACCCATCGGCGGAAGTGCAGAGGGAGTTACATTGAAGGGACTGGAATATCCTTTATATAATTACACCATTGAATTGGGAAGTTCTATAGGAATTAGCAATCGATTCATTGAAGAGAATGCGACGATTGCTGTCAAAAGAGGAATACTCTTGGTAATTAAAACAGAGGAATAAAAAATGTCACAAAGGTTTTAAACTTTTGTGACATTTTTTATTGTTTTGGAATAGAATATACTATATGTAAGTAATTTTATTAGGTGGTGATAATATGTTTAGAAAAAGGAGAAGACATTCTCCCTTAAAAATTGTTGGACTAATCCTATCAATTATAGGAATTATAATGTTTCTCTATATTATCCCACTACAAATATGGTATCTTATCATTGCATCAGTATTCATTTTAGTGGGACTACTGATATTTAAGATATTTTAAATCACTACTTGAATTTCAAGTGTCTAAATATAAAAAGCCGCCATCATTGTGGAGGCTTTTTTATATAAATTATAACGCTCTTTCAACTCTACCAGAACGCAGACATCTTGTACAAACGTTAATTCTTTTTGCTGTACCATTTACGATCGCTCTAACTCTTCTTAAGTTAGGCTCCCAAGTTCTTCTGTTATGGCGGTTTGAGTGACTCACCACATTACCAGAAACTTTACCTTTAGCACAAACCTCGCATACTCTTGCCACTACGAACACCTCCTCCGAGCCTTGCTCATCCTCTAAAACATAATAATATTATCATATATAACATATTTTTGCAATAATAATATTTCATAATCTCTAGAAGGCAAAGTTTTATAAAATTTCGCCCATAAATTTGCCTATAAAATAGTTCATGTTGAACTATTTTTATGAATCATATACAATATAGTATTATATATAATATTGTGGCTACCAAGATGGCAAAATTTAATATATAATGGAAATAAACAATGGATGTAGATTGAATATTTTAGATGAGATATTGATCGTAAAGTGGGGAATAACTATAAGATAGAAGAAAATTAAGGAGGTTTTTTTATATGCCAGGAAAATTAGTTACTCAATTAGGTACAATTATAATTGATGATTATGTTTTAACATCGATCGCTGGAGTTTCAACTATGGAATGCTATGGCGTAGTAGGAATGGCTGCTAAGTCTGCGGCTGGAGGGCTTGTAGAATTATTAAAAAGAGAGCAATCCGGCAAAGGTGTTAAGGTACATACTGAGGAAGATGAAATAACAATTGATATTTTCGTAATTGTAGAATTTGGTACCCGTATATCTGTAGTTGCAAATAATATCATAGAGAAGGTTAAATATAATATTGAGAACTTGACAGGTATGAACGTTAAAAAGGTAAATATTAATGTTCAAGGTGTCAGAGTGCAAAAGTAACTTAAGGAGGTACTAGTTGTGAAAATTGAATATATTAATGGTGATCTTTTAAAAAAAATGATATTATCTGGCGCACAGAATCTGGAGACCAATAAAGAAATTGTGAATGCACTGAATGTATTTCCTGTTCCAGATGGTGATACTGGAACCAATATGTCATTAACGATGCAGTCAGCGGCAAAGGAAGTAAAAAGTGCGAAATCAGACCTTTTAGAAGATATAGCAAATGCAGCGGCAAATGGTTCGTTGATGGGGGCAAGAGGAAACTCTGGTGTTATTTTATCCCAGCTTTTTAGAGGCTTTGCGAAAGGCGTAAAAGGCAAAAAAGAAGTAAATACGAAGGATCTAGCAGAAGCCCTTAAATCAGGAGCGGATACAGCATATAAAGCTGTAATGAAGCCTATCGAAGGGACCATATTGACGGTTGCAAGAGAAAGTGCAGAAGCAGCTTTAATCATAGCAAATAAAGAAAAAGACATTGTTCGATTTCTTGAAAAGGTAATCAAATATGCAGATAGATCATTGGAGAGAACACCAGAACTTCTGAAGGTATTAAAGGATGCGGGCGTTGTAGACTCTGGTGGTAAAGGTTTATTATATATATATTTAGGTGCTTTAGGAGCCCTAACAGGTAAAATTCCTGTAGCAGAAAAAGATGAATTGTTTGAGCAAAATCAAATGCATCCTATAGAAGAAATGAATGGCAATATTGAATTTGGATATTGCACAGAATTCATTATTCGTTCTGGTAATGCTGATATTCATAAGTTCAGAGATATTATAGAGGGATATGGCGATTCTATGCTGGTAGTAGGCAATGATAGCGTCGTAAAGGTACATATTCATACGAATCATCCAGGAAAAGTATTGGAGCACGCATTGGAGCTTGGTGGATTAAGTGATATTAAAATAGATAATATGAGGTTACAGCATAGACATGAAGTTTTTAACCAGGCAGAGTATAAAGAAGATGCTAAAAAAGAGCCTGTAAATAATAAAGAAGAAACAAAAAAATATGGATTCATTACGGTAACCATGGGTGATGGTTTAACTAAAATATTTAAAGATTTTAATGTGGATTATGTCATTGAAGGCGGACAGACCATGAACCCAAGTACGGAAGATTTTATTAAGGCGATTGAAAATATCAATGCTGAAACCATATTCATTCTACCGAACAACAGTAATGTTCTGATGGCCGCAAATCAGGCAAAATCTATTTCTGATAAGAATATTATAGTGATTCCTTCAAAGTCCGTTCCTCAAGGATTATCTGCTCTTCTTGCAGTGAATCTAGATGCGGCGCCGGAAGTAAATGAAGAGGCAATGAGTGAAGCGATACAGCATGTTAGAACTGGTCAAGTGACGTATGCGGTCAGGGATACAAGCTATAATGATATAGAAATATGCGAAGGCGATATTCTTGGAATTGGAGATAGTGAAATTAAATCTTCCGGTAAGGATATGAAAGAAGTATCTTTAGGACTTATAGATGAGATGATTACTGAAGAAAGCGAAATTATCACTGTTTTTTATGGAGCCGATGTAAGTGAGGAAGAAGCAGAGGAATTGCTTGAGGAATTAACAAATAAATATGCAGATATAGATGTTGAACTGTACTACGGAGGACAACCCTTATATTATTATATTTTTTCTATTGAATAGGGAGGCAGCTTTAGCTGTCTCCTTTTTGAGCACTTGAAACTCTAAGCTCTATCTAGAGTTGAGCTGCGAGACTACGAAATAGGAATGAATGCAATGAAATAAATGTATTTGGAGTGTATGATATGGATATTTTAGATCGGGATATTCAGTATCTCAAGGGAGTTGGCCCTAAAAAAGCCTATTTATTAAATAAGCTCAATATCAAGACATTTAAAGATATGATTTGGCATTTTCCAAGAGATTATGAAGATCGAGGGAACATCAGAAAGATTGCACAGCTGATCCCGGGAGAAAAAACGACGTTTTACGGATACATCTATGGAGAAGCAGAGATATCGAAGCCTAAAAAAAACATGTCTTTAATAAAATTTATAGTTAAAGATGAAACGGGTCAAGTAGAAATTGTATTTTTTAATAAGGTTTATTTAAAAAAAGCAATAACTTCTGGGCAACGCGTGATGATCAATGGAGAGGTAAAAAAAACCTTTAAGGGTATGCAGATTGTGAATCCAGTCTTGGAAAAGATAAACCAAGAGGAAGAAGAGGGCAGACATGGTATTGTTCCGATTTACCCCAGCACGGAAGGTCTCAGTCAAAACGAGATCCTAAAGATACAAAGGGATATGATCAGAGTCGTTAAAGAATCTATAGTAGAATATTTACCGGATGAACTTATAAAGAAGCATAAATTATGCCATATTCAATTCGCCCTTGAAAATATTCATTTTCCTAATTCAGTAAAATCTTTAAAAATAGCAAAATATCGATTGGTATTTGAGGAGTTTTTATTTCTACAGTTAGGACTTTTGAAGATCAAAAAAGATCACACCAAAGAAAAAGAAGGGATTGTCCTTAAAAAGAAGGAAGGAATCGAAGAATTTATAGAAAGCTTACCATTTACTTTAACAGCAGCGCAGGACAAGGTAGTAAAGGAAATATGTCAGGATCTAGAGCGAGATATCCCTATGAATCGACTGGTTCAAGGAGATGTTGGATCTGGAAAGACCATTGTAGCAATCATAGCCCTATTTAAAGCAGTAATTAACGGCTACCAGGGCGCGATGATGGCCCCAACAGAAATATTAGCAGAACAACATTATTTATCGCTTACGGACCTACTGAGCCCCTTCGGCATACATGTAGGGTTATTAGTAGGTAGTTTATCTAAAAGCGAAAAAAATAAAATACTAAATGGCATAGAAACTGGGGAGATTAATATTGTAGTAGGTACACATGCCCTAATACAAGAAGGTGTTAATTTTGCTAATTTATCTTTGGTCATTACCGACGAACAGCATCGATTTGGTGTCAGACAACGGTCTACTTTGACCAGTAAAGGGAACAACCCCCATGTTCTGGTGATGACAGCAACACCAATTCCAAGGACCCTGGCTTTAATTCTATATGGGGATCTGGATATTTCTATTATCGATCATTTGCCGCCGGGAAGAAAGTGTATTAAAACCTATAGCCGTACATCGAATAAACGGAAGGAGATTTATAATTTCCTCGGAAAACAGTTGGATGAAGGGAGACAAGCCTATGTGGTGTGTCCTTTGGTCGAGGAATCTGAAGCCATCGATGCTCAGTCTGCAACTGAAATTGCAGAGGAGCTTTCCTGCGACCTATTAAAAGGTTATAAAGTCGGACTCCTTCATGGAAAGATGCCGCCGAAGGATAAAGAAGAAATAATGAAGGCGTTTAAAGAAGGCAATATTCAGGTCCTCGTTTCTACTACAGTGATTGAAGTTGGCGTCAATGTTCCCAATGCCACCATGATGGTGGTAGAAAATGCTGAGAGATTTGGATTAGCCCAGCTGCACCAACTTCGGGGCAGAGTCGGCAGAGGAAGCCATCAGTCTTATTGCATCTTAATCAATAACAGCAAGTCAGAGATTTCCAAAGCGCGTATGGCAATTATGGAGAAGACTACAGATGGATTTGTCATATCAGAAAAAGATCTGGAGCTCAGGGGACCGGGAGAGTTTTTTGGAACGAGACAGCATGGACTGCCAGAATTAAAGATAGCGAACCTGTTTAAACACCTATCTGTTTTAAAAACTGTACAGGCAGAGGTAGAAAGTATCGCTGAAGAAGATTTTTCCCTTACGTTAGATAAATATCCTATTTTAAAAAGAAAAATAGAATTAGAGCTATAAAAATATTTTGTTTACTGTTAATTAATATGCTAAAATAGGTTATAGTTAAACGAGGAGGTATATATGAGAGTTATTTCAGGAAAAGCACGAGGACAAGCTTTAAAAGCACCTGAAGGTTTAAATACAAGACCAACCACAGATCGTGTAAAAGAATCGATATTTAATATTATTCAATCGAGAATTTATGATAGCGTTGTAGTGGATTTGTTTTCTGGAAGTGGGAATCTAGGTATTGAATCTTTGTCTAGGAACGCTAGTAAAGCCTATTTTATAGATCATAATAAAAATAGTATTGCCTCAATTAAAGAAAATTTGATAAAAACGAAGTTAAATAACAATGCCATAGTGATGCATATGGAGGTATCCTCGGCAATAGAACAGTTGGGAAAGGAAAATGTAAAAGCAAAGTTGATTTTCTTAGACCCTCCCTATTCTAAGGAATTTGTAGAACCAACCTTAAAACAAATAATAACAGTCGAATTACTAGATTCAGATGGTATCATTATTGTTGAACACAAAAAAAGTGACAATGTACCGGAGTACATCTGTAATTTGTATAACTATAGAACAAATCATTACGGAGACGTAGCAGTTTCTTTTTATGAACTGAGAGAGGAGTTATAATGAAAGTAGCAATTTATCCTGGCAGTTTCGATCCGATTACAAACGGTCATTTAGATATTATTGAGAGGGCATCTAAAATGTGCGATCACCTGATTGTATCTGTCATACATAACCCAAATAAAAACCCATTATTTTCTTTAGAGGAGAGAAAATTACTCATTGAAGAATGTATCGGTAAATACGCCAATGTTACCGTAGATTGTTTTTCTGGACTGTTAATGGAATACGCGAAAGGAAAAGAAGCGACAGCCATTATTAAAGGACTAAGGGCGATCTCTGATTTTGAATATGAGCTTCAGATGGCCTTAATGAATCAAAGATTATGCCCAAGCATTGAGACTGTATTTTTAATGACGAGCACAGAGTATTCTTTTTTAAGCTCCAGCTTGATTAAAGAAGTAGCGAAGTTTGGCGGGAGTATTCATGGTATGGTTCCTGCAAATGTTTATAAGGCTATAACAAACAGGTTTTAATATTACGTAAGGGGGAATATTTAATGAGTGTACTGCAGCTTCTAGAAGAAATAGAAGATATTATTGAAAGTGGTTCATCAATACCTTTTGCCCAAAAAGTATTAATTGATAAAAGAGAACTGTTAGAAATTATTAAAGATATCCGAATTAAACTGCCGGATGAAGTGAAACAAGCGCAATGGATTAAAGAAGAACGACAACGTATTTTAGCTGAAGCACAGCAGGAGGCGGATACAATCTTAGAAGAGGCCAATAACCATATCCTGTCCATGATCGATCAAAGTGAAATTACGAGAAAAGCCAATGAAAGAGCAGAAGAAATCATTGCACAGGCACAAAACAGCGCCAAAGAGATGAGATTAGGAGCAAAGGATTACGTAGACAGCATGCTGGAATCTGCACAAGAGAACTTGATTGAGCTTGTAAATACAATTAAAATCAATAGAGACGAAATAAAAGGAATGAAGTAATACTTCATTCCTTTTATTTTATTCTTAGAGAAACTTAATAAGAATTTAAGGTTTTTTAAGAAGTGTGGCAAAGATGTTTTTCCTTGAAAAATAATGTTGCATTTTAAATAGCGTGCCTATGAATAGGGATACTATCATTAAACTGACGATACCAGACAGAAACAGCTCGATGGACAATCGACAATTGAATAAAAAACGCTTATGAAGATTCATGCTTTGATAATTATGGTATACGGCAATCGATAAATCCATAGTGCGACTGAACAACGGAAAAAATGTGTAAGCGATGATGGAAGAGAATGTACCATGTAAAATCTTAGATAAAATATAGAGTGAAGTTTTAATATCTGTATTGCTAATAATGCTGGCTACTTGTGCATGGATGGAAAAACCACTCCAGCCGATAATAAAGCTAACGATGGCAATTTTTGTTCTCAAATCCATACCCATACTATCGACTACAGTTTTTGAACCGATGGTTACTTCAAAAAGCCCAGTAATAAAAAAATGAATGATGTCCGGTGAGATTTTAAGCGGAAGCAATACAATACCGATTATTCTACTGAGAGCGTATAAGATATTTGTGATTTCAAACATTCGAATAACCACTGCAAATAAGACAATGAACCCTCCTACCATCAATATCGTATTTAAGGAGCTTTTAACTGCATTTCCTAAAATGAGCCCTAAGGATAGATTGGAAGAATCTTTTCTAGACAATTGGCGTAAGGCTTTCTTAAACAGATTTTTTTCAACCTTCATAGATTTCCGTTCAAAGGAGGATCTTTTATAAAAGCTGAATAGAATGCCTACTAAAATAGCACCAATATAGTGAGCGATAACGATAAAAATTCCTAATTTTGAAGATTGGAACATACCGACAGCTACAGATCCAATCATGAATAAGGGGCCGGAGGTACTACAAAAGGAGATCAATCGTTGTCCTTCCACGCCACTGAGCACATTGTCAGATCGAAGCTTAGATACAATGGTAGCGCCTACAGGATAACCGGAAGTGATACTCATGGCAAAGGCAAAAGAGCCTTCGCCAGGAACATTAAAGATGGGCCTCATAATGGGCTCTAAAAGAACACCTAAGAATCGAACAACGCCTAAACTTATTAAAATTTCTGAGCCAATAAAGAATGGCAGTAGAGCTGGAATAACCAAGGTAGCCCATACGAATAAACCGTTATAAGCAGCAGCAACAGTCTCATGAGGATACAGAATTACTGCAGCCACTAAAAATATTACAATAAAAATTATAAAGTAATGAAAAAATTTAGACATAAAATACCTCCTAAAGAATCATATATTAATCTATATTTTCCATAGAGGAGGGTTATTCATATTGGGATCAGTCTTTGCTATTTTCATAAAAGGGACTTGTACGATAGTCCATTAGGGCCCCTCCTCTTTTTTCGTCAGTGAAAGCCAACGTATAGAGATTGGTAGCGCGAATATCGATTGCCAGCATTCTGTCAGCAGCACTATTCTGTGGTGTATAGTTTTTTAGATTGGATACCATAGGGATACTGGAAGTAGATTTAAAGGACTGAAGGATTTCTCTTCCTTTATCATTAAAAGCAAGGATTCTCGCATACTGGGGTCCACCATGATCATTAAAATAAAAAATATCCTTTTTCGTAATATTTAATAGCAGATGCATTAGAATTCGTTGGATTCTAGTTCGTGTATATCGTTTACTCTTGATGGCTTCATAGAGCTCATTTAAAGTGGATGCCTGATGGGCACAATGATAAATCCTATTTTCTAGACCTTCTTCAACATCAAAGATATTCTTCAGGTTCTCAGGGGTACTTCTTCTTAAGAGCGCCAACAGTATTTGCTGGAAGTCTGTAGCAAATATAGGAGCCATACCAATGCCTACACTGTGGGCCAGAATATCTAGTGTATCTTTTGGAACGACGGAAGCAATGCCCTTTAAATGGTTTTCTTTAAGTAAGTGCTCCCTAATTGCTGTTGCACTTGCAATACTGGAATCCGTTATATCCTTGCTATGGTAGTCAGCAGATTTTCTAGAAATCGTATAAGGAACGATAGGGCTGTTCAGTTTTTTTAGAGATTTTAAATATTCAATTCCTAAAATATTGTTAGGACTTTTCAGGGCATCGGATATTTCTCTTAACGATGCAACATCGTATTCCTTAGTTTCCTCCAAGTATTTTAAAAGTGCCATAGATCTCGCTACAGGAAATGTTCCTCCTAGATTTACGTGTTCCCTTAATACTTCTTGAAACCTCGATGTTGGGGTTGAAAGAACTTCAGCGATTTGAAGTAGGGGGCTTACATTACCGATTTCACTGCCAAAACATAGACAGTCCACAGAACCTAACCTGTGGAGCAGGGTAATAGCACCGTAAGCAAATAATTCTGCCGTTGCACAGGCATATGATGTGGGCAACTCGATGATTAAATCGACACCAGATTTTACTGCCATTTTTGCACGTTCCCATTTATGAACCATAGCAGGTTCGCCTCTCTGTAGAAAATTACCACTCATAACGGCTACTGTATGAGTAGCCTTCGTAATTTCTTTTGATTGCTCTAAATGGTATCGATGACCATTGTGAAAAGGATTGTATTCTGTAACTAAGCCTAAAATTTTCATAGTACCTCCAAAAAAAGTTTTATAGTTTTATTTTAATAAATATTACGGTTTTTGGTAAGACTCAAAATTAAATATAAATTTATTAGAAACATGTCTAAAAAACTTGAAAGTTTGTTCATAATTTATTATGATTGATATGTTAAAGATTTATTTTATACAGGTTATAAGAGTATAAAAAGTATATATATGAATAAGGAGTGTGTATAATGAAAATTTTAGTAGTAAACTGTGGAAGTTCTTCATTGAAGTATCAGTTGATCAACATGGAAAATGAAGAAGTTATAGCAAAAGGTTTAGCAGAAAGAATTGGCATTGAAGGTTCCGTAGTGAAGCATGAAACGATTGGAAAAGAGAAGGTTGTTATTGAGCAAGAAATGAAAGATCACAAAGCAGCAATTCAAATCGTATTAGATGCACTAGTGGATTCCAATCACGGTGCAATTCAATCAATGGATGAGATATCAGCAGTAGGACACCGTGTTGTTCATGGTGGAGAAGAATTTACAGATTCGGTGTTAATAACAGATGCAGTAAAAAAAGCTTTAGAAAAATGCTCTGATATTGCACCATTACATAACCCGCCAAACCTTATGGGAATTTACGCATGCGAAGAGATCCTTCCAAATGTACCAATGGTAGCTGTGTTTGATACTGCATTCCATCAAACAATGCCAAGTGATTCCTATATGTATGCGCTACCATATGAATTATATGAAAAACATCGAATCAGAAGATACGGATTCCATGGAACATCTCACAAGTACGTATCACAAAAAGCAGCTGAGATGATTGGAAAACCAATTGAAGAATTGAAAATTATCACTTGCCATTTAGGAAATGGTGCAAGTATCACTGCTGTAGATGGTGGTGTATCTGTCGATACAAGTATGGGCTTTACACCTCTTGAAGGTTTAGCAATGGGTACAAGATGCGGTGATATCGATCCTGCAATCATTACATTCTTAATGGAAAAAGAAAATTTATCTGGTTCTCAAGTAAACGAGCTAATGAATAAGAAATCTGGAGTTTTAGGAATTTCTGGTGTTAGTAGTGACTTTAGAGATATTGAGGACGCTGCTGCTAAAGGAAATGAAAGAGCTCAATTAGCGCTAAATGTATACCATAAAAAAGTTAAAAAGTACATCGGTTCCTATGCTGCTGAAATGGGTGGTCTAGATGTGATCGTATTTACAGCTGGATTAGGTGAAAACTCACCGGAAACTCGTAAAGAAGCTTGTAAAGGGTTAGAGTTCTTAGGTGTGAAGATTGATGATGAGAAAAATAATGTAAGAGGAAAAGAAAGAATCGTAAGTACTGACGATTCCAAAGTAAAGGTATTACTAATACCAACAAATGAAGAACTTGCTATTGCACGTGAGACGAAAGTAATCGCTAAATAACACGAGAGGGTAGGACATCCTACCTTTTCATATTCAACTAGAGTGCTACTTCTAAGTTGGATCTTTGCATCGCTTAGGTGCCAAGATAAAATACTTGACAAACAAAAAAATCATTTGTATAATCAATCTTAGTGATGTGATCGAGGTGATGATATGAAGATTGATATAGATAGTATAAAAAAAGGTGGTCAAAACACTTTAGATTTAAATTTCGCCTTAGATCTGAATACCATTGATTACTATGGAGATGTGATGAATTTGATCTCTCCTGTCGATGTAAATGGTAAAATTTATGTAATTGATGATAGGCTATATATTAATTTAAGTATTACTGCAGATATGCAAGCAGACTGTAGTCGATGCTTAGAGCCTTTTACCTATTCATTCAAATCAAGTGTCAATGCAGAGTTTGTTCATGAAAGTTTATCCAATCAAAATGGGGAAGAACCAGATGAGGATATAATTTATTATAGAGAGAGCACTGTTGATCTTGATGAATTAATAAAAGAAAATATGATTATGAACATTCCCATGAAGCTTGTGTGCCATAAAGGTTGTAAAGGGCTTTGCTCAAACTGTGGAGAAAAAATTGAAGGCCACTCCTGTGATTGCGAAATTCAGGAATCAAAAGAGGAGTATTTGGACCCAAGATTAGCCAAGCTGAAGGAATTGTTAGAACAAGATTAAGGAGGTGTTAAGCATGGCAGTACCAAAGCGAAAAACTGGAAAATCAAAAAGAAATATGAGAAGAGCTGCTAACTCTAAATACACTGCACCAGGGTTTGTAAAATGCCCACAGTGTCACGAGCCAAAGTTACCTCATAGAGTATGTCCTGAGTGTGGACATTACAAAAATAAAGAGGTTGTTGCTCAATAATATATTTTATAAATATAAGAAAAATAGTAATGGATACATTGAAAAATGTAGGCATTGCTATTTTTTTATGCTATTTTAATTAAAAAAATAATTTTGTACTTGATTTTTTAAAAAACAGAATATATACTTTATATTATAACCAGGTACTAATTTTTAGTACTAAAACGAGGTGGATGAATTGAGTAAAACTGGAAAGCTGACGAAAGTGAACAGACAGAGTAAATTACTAGAGCTGTTGAAGGAAGATCCGTTCGTAACGGATGAAGACTTGTCCGAATATTTTAAGGTCAGCATACAAACAATTAGATTGGATCGATTGGAACTGGGAATACCAGAGCTGAGACAGCGGATTAAAAACGTAGCGGAAAAAAACTATGAAAAAGTTCGTAGTATCATTGGTGCAGAAATCGTAGGTGAACTGATAGATTTAAATTTAGGATTGAATGGTATTTCTATTTTAGAAACCACACCTGAAATGGCATTTAGTAAAACAAATATTGTTCGAGGACATCATATCTTCTCGCAGGCAGAATCTTTAGCAATGGCCGTAGTCGATGCGGAGGTCGCTTTAACTGGCGTTTCTAATATTAAATATCTAAGTCCTGTCAGTGCAGGAGATAAGCTGATTGCAAAAGCTGAAGTTACTAGAGTCAGAGGGAATAATCACTTCGTTCATGTAAAAATATATGTGAATCAAGTACAGGTGTTCCGCGGAAAGTTTATATTAGTGATTATCAAGAGCAAATAAGGAGGTTCCATATGAAAATTGTTATTGACGCAATGGGCGGAGATCATGCGCCCTTTGTGACAGTGGAAGGTGCTGTAGAGGCAGTTAAAAATTACGATATCCATATTATTTTAACTGGAAACCAGCCCCTCATAGAAAATGAATTAGTAAAATACGATTACCCCAAAGAGAGAATAGAAGTGATTCATTGTAGCGAACAGATTACAAATGAAGATAAACCTGTAATTTCTATTCGAAGGAAAAAGGATTCTTCTATGGTGGTCGGATTAAAGTTAGTAAAGGAGAAAAAAGCGGATGCCATTATATCTGCTGGAAATTCAGGAGCTCTTTTAGCAGGTGGTCTATTGGTATTGGGAAGAATTAAAGGGATTGATAGACCGGCCTTAGCTCCAGTATACCCTACGGCAAAGGGTATTTCGGTTCTCGTAGATGCAGGAGCAAATGCTGAGTGTAAACCGAGAAATCTTCTAGAGTTCGGCATTATGGGTAGTATTTATGCCGAAAAGGTACTTGAAATAAAAAATCCAAAGGTTTGTACTGTAAACATCGGAATCGAAGAAGAGAAAGGGACTGAGCTTGTAAAGGAAGCGTATCAACTTTGTAAAGAGGGCCCTTTTAATTTTCAAGGGAATGTAGAAGCCAGGGAAATACCGAATGGATATGCTGATGTCATTGTATGCGATGGATTTACTGGCAACGTTATTTTAAAGCTTACGGAAGGTTTGGCTTCTTCTATTTTCTCCCTACTGAAGGAAGAGTTCCTTAAAAATACTTTTACAAAAATAGGGGCTTTATTGCTGAAGCCAGGGCTGAAAAGCTTTAAGAAAAAGCTGGATTATACAGAGTATGGTGGAGCACCACTCTTAGGTGTGAAGGGTGTATTAATTAAAGCCCATGGTAGCTCCGATGGAAAAGCCATAAAGAATGCCGTAGGACAGGCAATTAAATTTATGGATAATAAGGTGTTGGAACATATTTCTGAAGGTGTTTCTAGCTTAGGAGATGATGAATTTGAATAGATTGATATCAGTAGGGATTACAGGCACTGGAAGTTGCCTTCCAGAAAAGGAACTGACCAATTTTGATTTAGAAAAAATGGTGGATACATCGGATGAATGGATCGTCGCTAGAACTGGAATATCCAAAAGACGGATTTCAGACGACCGGACAGCAACTTCCGATTTGGCTACGGAAGCTGCTAGAAATGCTATGAAAGAAGCATCGCTCGTTGCAGAAGAAATCGACCTAATCATTGTGGCTACTGTGACCCCTGACCATGGATTTCCATCCACTGCATGTATCGTTCAGAAAAATCTCGGTGCCAGCAAAGCCGTTGCCTTCGATATTGAAGCAGCATGTTCAGGTTTCATTTATGGACTGACCATAGGAGAACAGTTTATAAAAACTGGTTTATATAAAAATATATTGGTGATTGGTGCAGAAACCCTAAGTAAAATTGTAGACTGGAAAGACCGGAATACCTGTGTATTATTTGGAGATGGTGCTGGCGCAGTTGTATTGCAGCCTGTGAAAGAAGGTTATGGAATACTAGCCAGTAGTCTAGGTTCTGACGGTGCTAGTGGCGATTACCTTACGCAGCCAGCGGGAGGATCTCGAATACCGACAACCATGGATACCGTTCAAAATAATCTGCATTATGTAAAAATGGATGGAAGCGAAGTATTTAAGTTTGCTGTGAGAATCATGGTAAAATCTGCATTGGAAACCATTGAAAAAAGTTGTCTTACCTTGGAAGAGGTAGACTATGTTATCCCTCACCAAGCCAATATTAGAATCATAGAAGCTGCAGCAAAAAAACTTAAATTAACAATGAATAAAGTGCACGTAAACTTAGATAAATATGGAAATATGTCGGCTGCATCTGTGCCAGTAGCTCTAGATGAAGCCGTTAAAGAAGGTAAAATAAAAGACGGGCAGATCATCACCTTAGTTGCTTTTGGTGGGGGCTTGACCTGGGGGTCCTCGGTAATCAGGTGGGGTAAATAAAGTCGAAAGTAGGTTTTCATGAAAGTAAAATATAGGATGTATTGGAGGTGGATTTATGTTTAAAACTAGAATTTCTGAACTGTTAAATATTCAATATCCCATATTACAGGGTGGAATGGCTTGGGTTGCTACGTCTCAATTAGCGGCTGCTGTTTCTGAAGCAGGTGGCCTCGGCATTCTAGGTGCAGGAAATGCTCCTGCTGAAATTATAGAAAAAGAAATTTTAAAGGTAAAGAAGCAGACTAATAAACCCTTTGGTGTCAATATCATGTTGTTATCTCCCTTTGTTGACGAGGTTGTGGACGTTGTTTGTAAGCATAATGTTCCGGTCGTGACGACAGGTGCAGGAAATCCTGGAAAATTCATGGAGAAATTTAAAGAAAAAGGCATCAAAGTAATTCCTGTAGTCCCATCTGTTGCACTGGCCAAAAGGATGGAAAGCTTAGGTGCAGATGCTGTAATTGTAGAAGGAACAGAAGCGGGAGGTCATGTGGGAGAACTAACAACCATGGTGCTAACACCACAAATCGTAGATGCTATCCACATTCCGGTAATTGCAGCTGGAGGAATCGCTGATGGGAGAGGGTTTTTGGCAGCTTTGTCCCTAGGAGCAGAAGGGGTACAAATGGGTACAAGATTCATTTGTGCTGAAGAATGTATTGCTCATAATAATTATAAAAATATGGTTATTAAAGCGAAGGATAGAGATGCCATCGTCACAGCAAGATCCACAGGCCATCCAGTAAGGGTTTTAAAAAATAAATTCGCTAAAGAATTTATTCATCTGGAAAAAGTCGGTTTGCCTCCAGAAGAAATTGAAAAATTAGGTGAAGGGAAACTAAAAATCGCTGTAATCGATGGTGAAGTAGATAACGGTTCCGTAATGGCTGGTCAGATTGCAGGGATGGTTTCAAAAATTCAACCTTGTAAAGAAATTATAGAAGAAATCATCTTTGAAGCAGATCAACAATTGTCTTTATTGGGCAATTTCTGCAGGGAGGCTTAAATTATGAAGAATGTTGCATTTGTTTTCCCAGGGCAAGGCGCACAATATG